>PQAH01000191.1 GCA_003105195.1 Bradyrhizobiaceae bacterium | reverse complement strand
GTCCTGCGCCCGAACGAGACCGGCATCGGCCGGCTGCCCAACGAGGACGCGCAGAGCCTCGTCTACGACGACAGCAGCCTGTTCCGGGTCGACAAGTTCTCGGGCTGGGACCGCGTGGAGGGCGGCTCGCGCCTGAACGCCGGCGTGCAGTACACGGCCCAGTTCAACGGCGGCGGGTTCGTCAACGCCCTGGTCGGCCAGTCCTACCACCTGTTCGGCAAGAACTCCTTCGCGGTCCCCGATCCGACCAATACGGGCCTCGAAAGCGGCCTGGAGAGCCGGCGCTCCGACTACGTGGCGCGCATCTCGTACCAGCCGGACCGCGTGTTCATGTTCACCTCGCGCTTCCGCTTCGACGAGGACAATCTCGCGGTCCGGCGCATGGAGCTCGAGGGACGCGCCAGCGTCGACCGCTGGAACTTCACGATGCTGTACGGCAACTACGACGCCCAGCCGGAGATCGGCTTCCTGACGCGACGTCAGGGCGTGCTCGGCAGCGCGAACTTCAAGGTGACGCAGAACTGGAGCCTGCTCGGGGCCGCGCGCTACGACGTGGACGCCTCGCGTTTCGACCAGTACCGGGTCGGCCTCGGCTATATCGACGATTGCTTCGCCGTCACGGTGAACTACATTACGGACTACACGTACAGCGGAAACCCGCAGATCGACCACAAGGTCCTGCTGCAGATCAGCCTGCGGACGCTCGGCACGACGCAATACACGACCAATGTCGGCAGCTCGTCGAGCAACTCGAGCCAGAGCAGCAGCGTCCTCGGCACGTTCTGAAGTTGCGCCGATCGCGAGGACAGGCGAACGATGTCTGATGTGGCGAACAGGAATCCCGGGACGGCGGCGCGGCGACGCACCGTGGCGTGCCTGACCGTCCTCGCGCTCGCGGCCTTCGCTTGGCTCGCGGCGCCGCAGGGGGCCGCCGCGCAGGTGGTCGCGATGGTCAACGGCGAGCCGATCACGGCGCTGGACGTGACCCAGCGCATCCGGCTGATCCAGCTCTCGACCAAGAAGAGTCCCTCGCGCCAGGAGGCGCTGGACGAACTGATCGACGACAAGCTCAAGGTCCAGCTCGCCAAGCGCTACATCGCCGAGATCCCGGAACGGGACGTGGAGAACGCCTTCAGCAACGTGGCGCGGCGCGTGGGCCTCAGCCCGCAGCAGTTCGCGCAGGTGCTGCAGCAGAACGGCATCGGTGCCCAGGCCTTCAAGTCGCGGCTGCGCTCCGACATCGTCTGGGGCTCGATCATCCGCGGCAAGTTCCAGGGGCAACTGCAGGTCGGCGACCGCGACGTCACGCTGGCGCTGCAATCGAAGTCGGGCGACAGCAACGACGGCAAGGCCGGGGACGGCCAGGCCTACGACTACTCGCTGCGCCCGATCCTGCTGCTGGTGCCGCGCGGCTCGTCCCCGGGCGCCTTCGAGAGCCGCCGCCGCGAGGCCGAGGGCCTGCGGCAGCGCTTCCAGAGCTGCGCGGAAGGCCTGGCCATGGCGCGCACGCTGCGCGACGTCGCGATCCGCGCGCCGATCACGCGCTCCTCCGCCGACTTCGCCCAGCAGCAGCGCGAGGTGCTCGCCAACACCCCGATCGGACGGCTCACCCCGCCCGACACCACGCCGCAGGGCGTCGAGCTGTTCGCGGTCTGCGCCAAGACGCCGGCCAAGAACGCCGACACCGCGAGCGAGCGGGAAGCGCGCGACCAGATCTACAACAAGCGCTTCCAGGAGTTGTCCAAGAACTACCTCAAGGAACTCCGCCGCAGTGCGCTGATCGAGCTGCGATAGACGCGACGATGCGCCCCCTCGCGGTCACGCTCGGCGAGGCGGCCGGCATCGGCCCGGACATCACGCTCGCGGCGTGGCTGCGCCGCGCCGAGCACGGCCTGCCGCCCTTCTACGTCGCGGGCGACCCCGACCTCCTCTCCCGGCGCGCGCGCGTGCTCGACCTCGCGGTGCCCATCGCGCGCGTGGCTCCCGAGCAGGCGGCGGCCGCCTTCGCGGCGGCGCTTCCCGTGGTCGCCCTCGACGTCGCCGCGACCGCGGCGCCGGGGCACCCCGACGCCACCAGCGCGCCGGCCGCGATCGCCTCGATCCGGCGCGCCGTCGCCGACGTCATCGCGGGACGCGCGAGCGCGCTCGTCACCAATCCGGTGGCGAAGGCCGTGCTCTACCGCAACGGATTCGCCGAGCCCGGGCACACCGAATATCTGGCGCGGCTCGCGCGCGAACAGACCGGCATGCCGGCGCGCGCCGTGATGATGCTGTGGTCGCCGGAGCTGGCGGTGGTCCCGGTGACCATCCATCTGCCGCTGCGCGAGGTGGCGGGGCGGCTCACCGCCGAGCTGATCGTGGAGACCGGCCGCGTGGTCGCGCGCGACCTTTCGGCGCGCTTCGGCCTCGCCCGTCCGCGCCTCGCGGTCGCGGGCCTCAATCCCCACGCGGGCGAGGACGGCGCCATGGGCGACGAGGACCGGACCATCGTCGCGCCCGCGGTCGCCGCGCTGCGCGCCGAGGGCGTCGATGCGCGCGGGCCGCTGCCGGCCGACACCATGTTCCACGCCGCGGCGCGCCGCGGCTACGACGTGGCGCTCGCGATGTACCACGACCAGGCCCTGATCCCGATCAAGACGCTCGCCTTCGACCATGCGGTGAACGTGACGCTCGGCCTGCCCTTCGTGCGCACCTCGCCCGACCACGGCACGGCCTTCGACATCGCGGGCAGCGGGCGCGCGAGCCCGACCAGCCTGATCGCCGCGATCGGCCTCGCCGCGCGGCTCGCCGCGCCGGCGCCCGTCGCGGCCTGATGGATCCGCTCGACGATCTCCCGCCGCTGCGCGACGTCATCCGCCGCCACGCGCTCGCGGCCCGCAAGTCGCTCGGCCAGAACTTCCTGCTCGATCTCAACCTCACGGGCCGCATCGCCCGCGCGGCCGGCCCGCTCGCGGGCGTCACCGTGGTCGAGGTCGGGCCCGGACCGGGCGGGCTCACGCGCGCGCTCCTCGCCGAGGGGGCGACGCGGGTGGTCGCGATCGAGCGCGATGCGCGCGCGGTCGCGGCGCTCGGCGAGCTCGCGGCGCGCTGCCCGGACCGGCTCACCGTTGTTGCGGCCGACGCGCTCGGCTTCGACGTCGCGCCGCTGCTCGCCGGCGCCCCCGCGCGCGTGGTCGCCAACCTGCCCTACAATATCGCGACCGCGCTGCTGGTGGGCTGGCTCCAGGCCGAGCCGTGGCCGCCCTGGTACGACATGCTGGTGCTGATGTTCCAGCGCGAGGTCGCCGAACGCATCGTCGCCACGCCCGGGACCAAGAGCTACGGACGCCTGTCGGTGCTCGCGCAGTGGCGCACGGCGCCGAATCTCATGTTCGACATCGCGCCGCGCGCCTTCGTGCCGCCGCCGAAGGTCACCTCGACCCTGGTGCGGCTGACGCCGCGTCCCGACCCGCTGCCCTGCGAGCGGCGGGCGCTCGAGCGCGTCACCGCGGTCGCCTTCGGGCAGCGCCGCAAGATGCTGCGGCAGAGCCTGAAGCCCCTCGGCGACGCGTCGGCCCTGCTCGGCGAGGCCGGGCTCGCGCCGCAGGCGCGCGCCGAGGAAATTCCGGTGGAAGGCTATGTGGCGCTCGCGCGCGCGCTCGCGCGGCGCGGCGCGGCGGCGCCATAATGCGCCGCCTTTTTCGACAGGACCCCGCGCCAGCCACGAGGCCCTCATGACCCGGCTCGTCCGCCAATCGCTCACCGCCTACGCGGCACCGCTCACCGAGACCGTGGCCGAGTGCCCGGAGCCGCGCGGCAGCGAGGTGCTGGTGCGCATCAGCCGCTGCGGCGTGTGCCATTCCGACGTGCACCTGCAGGACGGGTACTTCCTGCTCGGCCCCGACCGGAAGCTCGACGTCACGAAGGAGCGCACCCTCCCCTTCACGCTCGGCCACGAGATCGCCGGCACGATCGCGGCGGCGGGGCCGGACGCCGCCGATGCCGCGATCGGGCGCGAGGTCGCGGTATTCCCCTGGATCGGCTGCGGCACCTGCCCGGCGTGCCGGCACGGGGACGAGAACATCTGCGCGGCGCCGCGCCATCTCGGCATCACGGTCGACGGCGGTTACGCCACGCATGTGCTGGTGCCGCACCCGCGCTACCTGATCGAGCATGCGCCGCTTCCGGCGGGCCTCGCCGGCGCCTTCATGTGCTCGGGGCTGACCGCCTATTCGGCGCTCAGGCGCCTGGGCGAGCGCGCCGAGCGCGGGCCGGTGCTGCTGGTCGGCCTCGGCGGCGTCGGCATGATGGGGCTCGCGCTCGCCCGGGCGCTGTTCTCCCATGCGCCGATCGTCGCCGACATCGATCCCGCCAAGCGCGAGGCCGCGCTCGCGGCGGGCGCCGCCGCCGCCTACGACCCGGCCGACAAGGAGGCGCGCCGCGCGCTCCTCAAGGCGACCGGCGGCGTCTATGCGGCGTGCGACTTCGTCGGCTCCGACTCCTCCCTCGCCTTCGCGGCGGGCGCGCTCGCCAAGGGCGGCAAGGTGGTCGTCACCGGCCTGATCGGCGGCACCTATACGACCGCCATCGCGATGTTCCCGCTCAAGGCGATCGCGATCGAAGGCACCATGACGGGGACGCTCGCGGAAGCCCGCGAGATGATGGCGCTCGCCCGCGGCGGCCACGTGCCGCCGGTGCCGATCGTCGAGCGCCCGCTCGCGGCCGCGCAGGCCTCGCTCGACGGCCTGCGCAACGGGCGCGTCGTCGGACGCGTGGTGCTGACACCGTGATCAGGATGTCAGGTCGCCGGCGAGGCCGCGCACGAAGCCGAGCAGGCCGACCTGGCGGGTGCGCCTGAGGCGCTCGGCCGCGAGGATCGACTTCACCTGCTCGAAGGCCTGCTCGATGTCGCGGTTGACGATCACGTAGTCGTACTCGGCCCAGTGGCTCATCTCGTCCGCGGCCTTGGTCATGCGGCGCTGGATCACCTCCTCGCTGTCGAGCGCGCGCGTGCGCAGGCGCCGCTCGAGCTCGGCGACCGAGGGCGGCAGCACGAACACGCTGACGAGATCGTCGCGCGCCGACTCGCGGAGCTGCTGCGTACCCTGCCAGTCGATGTCGAACAGCACGTCGCGGCCCTTCACGAGGGCGGTTTCGACCGGCGCGCGCGGCGTGCCGTAGTTGTGGTCGAAGACGCGCGCCGACTCCAGCAGCCCGCCCTGCGCGACCATCGCGTCGAAACGCGCCTGGTCGATGAACCAGTAGTCGCGGCCGTCCACCTCGCCGGCGCGCGGCGGGCGCGTGGTCACCGAGATCGACAGGTCGAGGCCGGCATCGGCGGCGAGCAGCTTGCGCGACAGCGTGGTCTTGCCGGCGCCCGAGGGCGAGGAGAGCACGAACATCAGCCCGCGGCGCGCGACCTCGTCCGCGCGGACATGCTCCGTGGCTCTCCCCTCCATCCGGCTACTCCAGGTTCTGCACCTGCTCGCGGAACTGCTCCACGACGGTCTTGAGCTCGAGGCCGATGGTGGTGAGCTCCACGTCGTTGGACTTGGCGCAGAGCGTGTTGGATTCGCGGTTGAGCTCCTGGGCGAGGAAGTCGAGCCGGCGGCCGACCGCGCCGCCGGCGGCGATCAGGCGGCGCGCCTGCGCGACATGGGCGACGAGGCGGTCGATCTCCTCGCGCACGTCGGCCTTGGAGGCGATCAGGATCGCCTCCTGGTGCAGCCGGTCGGGATCGAAGCGGCCGGACGCATCGAGCAGGGTCGCGACCTGCTCGGCGATGCGCGTGCGGATCGCCTCGGGGCGGCGGCCCGGCGCGGCCTCGGCCCGGTCGGCGAGCGCCGCGATCTCGTCGAGGCGCTGCGCCAGCACGCGGGCGAGCGACTCGCCTTCCCGCAGGCGCATCTCGCCGAGCCGCGCCAGCGCCTGCGATAGCCCGGCGAGCACCGCGGCCTCCGCCGCGCGCCGGTCCTCCTCGCGCTCGTCCTCGTCGATCACCTCGATCACGCCCTTGAGCCCGAGGATGCCTTCCACGCTCGGCGGCGCGGCCTCGATGCGGCGCGCCAGCTCGCGCATGGTGTCGATGAGCGCGGCGAGCACCGGCTCGTTGACGCGCACCACCGGCGGCACGCCGCTGCGCTGGACGTTGAGGGTCGCGAACACGGTCCCGCGCGCGAGCGCCTCGCCGGCGCGCGCGCGCACCGGGGCCTCGATGCCGTCCCAGCCGGGCGGCAGGCGCAGACGCAGCTCGAGCCCCTTGGCGTTGACGGACTTGAGCTCCCAGGTCCACGCATAGGCGCCGCAGGCGCCGTCGGCCCGCGCAAAGCCGGTCATGCTGGACAGGGCCATCAGCTGGATTCCCGCGAACGAATGGAGCTCGGACGCACGATGCGCGCGACCTTAGCGCATGATTCCGGCGGGCGGGAAAGCGGAATTCACTGCTGCCCGCTGGTCTGGCGCTTTGCCTGGGGCTGGCGCGGCCGCTCCTTGGAATTGCGCGGCGGCGGGTTCGCGACGGCAGGCTCGGGCGCCGGCACGGTCTGCTGCGCCGCGGCCGGCACCTGGTCGGCGGGAGCCTGCTGTCGTGCGGGGTCGCGCTGCTGCTGCTCGAGCTGACGCAGCCGCGCCACCGCGCGCTGGTGCTGGTCGAGGGTCTCGGAGAAGGTGTGGCCGCCGGTGCCGTCGGCGACGAAGAACAGCTCCTTGGTGCGCGCCGGGTTCGCGGTCGCCTCGAGCGAGGCGCGCCCCGGATTGGCGATCGGACCGGGCGGCAGGCCGGCGATCGTGTAGGTGTTGTAGGGCGTCGGCTGGTCGATCTCGGAGCGCATGATCGGACGGCCGAGCGTGCCCTTGCCCCCGACCAGGCCGTAGATGATGGTCGGGTCCGACTGCAGGCGGATGCGCTGCTTGAGGCGGTTGGCGAAGACGGCCGCGACGCGGCTGCGCTCCTCGGGCTTGCCGGTCTCCTTCTCGACGATCGAGGCGAGCGTCACGAGGTCCTCGGGCGTCTTGACGGGCACCTCCGGGCTGCGCCGCTCCCAGATCTCCTGCACCACCCGGCGCTGCGCCTGCTGCATTCGCTGGATCAGCTGCTCGCGGGTCATGCCGCGCGGGAAGCCGTAGGTCTCGGGCAGCAGCGTACCTTCCTTGGGGATCTCCTTGATGTTGCCGCTGAGAATCGGGTTCTCCATCAGCCGGGCGACGATCTGCTCGGAGGTGAGCCCTTCCGGAATCGTGATGGCGTGCTGGACCACCTTGCCTTCCACCAGCGTGTCGACGACGTCGCGAATGCTGGCGCTCTTGGCGAAGCGATACTCGCCGAACTTCAGGTCCTGGTCGCGCATCTTGAGCAGCGCGACGCTGCCGATGAACACCCACTGCTGCGAGATCACGCCCTCGCGCATCAGCAGCTCGCTGATGTCGCGCACGCCGAGGCCGCGCGGGATGTTCACGGTCTTCTCGCCCGGCAGCGGACCCGGCTCCTCGAAGCGCTTCTTGCCGACCGAGAGGGCGATGCCGGCCGCAATCACGACCACCAGAACGATGGTGAAGACGGCGTTGCCCGCGATTACGATCGGATGGCGCGCGCGGCGCGACGGGCGCTTGGGCTCGGGCACGCGCTCGGGCTCGAGCGCGGCCCGCGGACTGCGCGGCGCGTAGCGCTTGCTCGACCCGCTTGCCGCGCCCGTGTCCGAGGGACGCGTGCCCTCGTCGTCGCGGTTCGGCGAACTCCCCAGGTTCACAGCGATATTCCGTCCGTCTCAGCCCTGCGGGCAGGTTAAGTCCAAATATGGCGAAAGGGAGGACCTCAACCTCCACCTGCACGTCGCGCGGTCGCAGCCCCCGCGACGCGTCGGCCTCGTCCCGAGCCGGCCCGGGCTCGACTCGACGGGGCCCAGCTTACCGGTCGACGCGCCGGAAGACGAGCGAGGCATTGGTGCCGCCGAAGCCGAAGGAGTTCGACAGCACGACATTGATCTCGCGCCTGCGCGCCTGATGCGGCACCAGGTCGATCGCGGTCTCCACCGACGGATTGTCGAGATTGATGGTCGGCGGCGCGACCTGGTCGCGGATCGCGAGCACCGAGAAGATCGCCTCCACGGCGCCGGCCGCGCCGAGGAGATGGCCGATCGAGGACTTGGTGGACGACATCGAGATGCGCCCGGCCGCGTTGCCGACCAGACGCTGGATCGCGCCGAGCTCCAGCTCGTCGCCGAGCGGCGTCGAGGTGCCGTGGGCGTTGATGTAGTCGACCTCGGACGCCGAGATGCCGGCGCGCCGCACGGCCGCCTGCATGCAGCGCAGCGCGCCGTCGCCGTCCGGCGCGGGCGCCGTGATGTGATAGGCGTCGCCGGAGAGGCCGTAGCCGATGAGCTCGGCATAGATCCGGGCGCCGCGCGCCTTGGCGTGCTCGTACTCCTCGAGCACGACGATGCCGGCGCCCTCGCCCATGACGAAGCCGTCGCGATCGCGGTCGTAGGGCCGCGAGGCCCGGGTCGGCGCGTCGTTGAAGCCGGTGGAAAGCGCGCGGCAGGCGGCGAATCCCGCCATGGACAGGCGGTTCACGGGTGACTCGGTGCCGCCCGCGATCATGACGTCGGCATCGCCGAGCGCGATCAGGCGGCCCGCGTCGCCGATCGCGTGGGCGCCGGTGGAGCAGGCGGTGACGACCGCGTGGTTCGGTCCCTTGAGGCCGAACTCGATCGAGACATAGCCGCCCGCGAGATTGATCAGGCGTCCCGGGATGAAGAACGGGGAGACCCGGCGCGGCCCGCGCTCCTTGAGCGTGATGGCCGTTTCAGCGATGCCCTCGATGCCGCCGATGCCGGAGCCGATCAGCACGCCGCTGACGATCTGGTCCTCGTAGCGCTCGGGCTTCCAGCCGGAGTCGGCGATTGCCTGGCGGGCAGCGCACATGGCGTAGACGATGAACTCGTCGACCTTGCGCTGCTCCTTCGGCTCCATCCACTGGTCGGGATTGTAGGTGCCGTTCGATCCGTCGCCGCGCGGGATCATGCAGGCGACCTGCGCGGGAAGGTCCGACACCTCGAAGGTGTCGATCCTGCGCGCGCCGCTCTCGCCCGCGACCAGGCGACGCCAGGTGACATCGACGCCGCAGCCGAGCGGGGTCACCATGCCTACGCCCGTCACGACCACACGTCTCATGTCCGGCCTCTGAATCTCGCAGCGGCGGTCGCTACGGACCGACGGTCGCGCCTCGCGACGGCATCAGGGCAGCGTTCCGACCGCATCCCGGGTTGTGCAGGCGAGAAGCCCCGCGCACCCCGCCCTCGAACCGGCACTCTGGCACGAGATCGGGCGGCCTGCCCACCGCGGGAGCAGCGGGCCCACGAACCGGTAGCCGGGTCCGCAGTGCGAACGCGCCGCAGGCGGCAAGGGTGATTCAGCCCTTCGCGTTCTTCTCGAGGAATTTGATGGCATCGCCGACGGTGAGAATGGTCTCGGCCGCGTCGTCGGGAATCTCGCAGCCGAACTCCTCCTCGAAAGCCATGACGAGCTCGACCGTGTCGAGGCTGTCGGCGCCGAGATCGTCGATGAAGCTCGCGGACTCGGTCACCTTGTCGGCTTCGACGCCGAGGTGCTCCACGACGATTTTCTTCACCCGATCGGCAATGTCACTCATCGCTTCACCCTCTTGCGTTTCTCACTGGGGTTCGCCGCATGGCCCTACGCCATCGCGGCCTCGTCGTGGCGGATGGTGGCGATGAATCCGTACAGATCGGAACGTGCGGAACACGCCCTCCCCGGTCCGTCGCCCCAGCCGGGCCGCGACCCGTTACCACACTTATTTGGGCTTGGCCAGAACGGCAAACGCCCGCTCCCTCGGGGATTTCCGCGTTGCCGCCAGGGTCCGATCCGATCGATTCCGATCCGCCTCGAGGGGCTCGTGACGGCACGCGCGCGGCGTCAGAACATCGCCATGCCGCCGTTGACGTGAAGGGTCTGTCCGGTGACGTAGGCGGCCTCCGCCGAGGCCAGGAACACCACCGCGGCCGCGGTCTCGGCCGGCGTCCCGAGGCGGCCGGCCGGCACCGTGGCGAGCAGCCCCTCGCGCTGCTTGTCGGTGAGCGCTCCCGTCATCGCGGTCTCGACGAAGCCCGGCGCGACGCAGTTCACCGTGATGTTGCGCGAGGCGACCTCTTGGGCGAGCGCCTTGCTCATGCCGATCATGCCGGCCTTGGCGGCCGCATAGTTGCCCTGCCCGGCATTGCCCATCACGCCGACGATCGAGGTGATGCCGATGATGCGGCCGAAGCGGCGGCGCATCATGCCGCGCACGGCCGCGCGGGCGAGGCGGAACCCGGCCGTGAGGTCGATAGCGAGGACCTGGTCCCAGTCCTCGTCCTTGAGGCGCACGAAGATGTTGTCGCGCGTGATGCCGGCATTGTTGACCAGGATGTCGAGCTGCCCCATCGCCGCGTCGGCGCGCGGCACCAGGGTCTCGACGTCGTCCTTGTCGGCGAGATTGCAGGGCAGCACGTGCGCGCGCGAGCCGAGAGAGGCGGCGACCGCCTCGAGCGCGTCGCGACGCGTGCCCGAGAGCGCGACGGTCGCGCCCTGGGCGTGCAGGGCGCGCGCGATGGCGCCGCCGATGCCGCCGCTCGCGCCGGTGACGAGGGCCGTCCTGCCGGTGAGATCGAACATGCTGCTCTCCTCAGGCGCCGCGCGCGGCGCGGAACGCGGCCACGTCCTCCGGCGCGCCGATCGCGGTCCCGGTCGCGCCGTCGGCAATGCGCTTGACGAGCCCCGAGAGCACCTTGCCGGCGCCGACCTCGTAGAAGCGGGTCACGCCGGCGCCCGCCATGAAGGCGACCGACTCGCGCCAGCGCACCGTGCCGGTGACCTGCTCGACCAGGCGGCGCACGATCTCGGCGGGCTCGCGGATCGGCTGCGCCACCACATTGGCGACCAGCGGCACCGCGGGCGGGCGCACCGTGACCTCGGCGAGCGCCTTCGCCATGGCGTCGGCGGCGGGCGCCATCAGCGCGCAATGGAACGGCGCGGACACGGGCAGCAGCATGGCGCGCTTCGCGCCCCTCTCCTTGGCGATCTCGACCGCGCGCTCGACCGCCGCCTTGTCGCCCGAGATCACGACCTGGCCGCCGCCATTGTCGTTGGCGGCCTGGCACACCGCGCCCTGCGCGGCCTCGGCGGCGACCGCCGCGGCCTCCGCGAACTCGAGGCCGATCAGCGCCGCCATGGCGCCGGCGCCGACCGGCACCGCGGCCTGCATGGCGCGGCCGCGGATCCGCAAGAGGCGCGCCGTGTCGGCGATCGAGAGCGCGCCGGCGGCCGCGAGCGCCGAATATTCCCCGAGCGAATGCCCGGCGACGAATTTCGCGTCGCGGGCGAGGTCGACACCGGCCTCGGTCTCGAGCACCCGCATGGCGGCGAGGGACGCCGCCATCAGGGCCGGCTGGGCGTTCTCGGTGAGCGTCAGCCGGTCGGCCGGCCCCTCCCACATGACGGCCGTGAGGCTCTCGCCAAGGGCGGCGTCGACCTCCTCGAACACCGCCCGCGCGGCCGGAAAGGCCTCGGCGAGCGCCTTGCCCATGCCGACCGCCTGACTGCCCTGCCCCGGAAAGATGAAGGCGACCGCCATGCCCGAACCCGCTTGGAAAGTGGCCGCCCTAAGACACCGGCCGGCCCGGTGTGTCAACCCGGACGGCCCCGCGGCCGGAGCGCCCCGGCCGGGCGGGGCCGCGCCGGTAGTGGATCAGTTTGAAAAATGGGACCGTTGACCGGCCAGTAAGCCTCCGGTAGGGGCCACCTTGTCAACGGGGCAGGCGCGTAGCTGACTGTCGGTATGGCTAGCGCTACTGACAGTCGTCATCTCACCCGCCTCGAGATCGTTGATACGGGTCGCCGCCGGCGCTGGTCGTCGGAGGAGAAGCTGCGGATCGTCGAGGAGAGCTATTCCGCCCCGCGGATGGTCTCGGCGACGGCGCGACGTCACGGCATCTCGAACCAGCTGTTGTTCGCCTGGCGCAAGACGCACCGCGAGGGACGCCTCGGCGTCGGCGGCTTCGTGCCCGCGGTGATCGTGCCGGAGCCGCCTGAGCATGGCGCAGGAATGGCCCGCGGGCGCATGGAGGTGGTGAGCGCGAACGGCCGCCGGGTTATTGTCGAGCGCGACGTGGACGTGGACGCGCTACTGCGGATCCTCCAGGGGCTCGAGACGCTGCAATGATTCCGGTTCCGACCGGGGTGCGGGTCTGGCTGGCCACCGGCCACACGGACATGCGCAAGGGCTTTGCGAGCCTGTCGCTGCAGGTGCAGGAGGTGTTGCGGCGCGATCCGCTGAGCGGGCACCTGTTCTGCTTCCGCGGGCGTCGCGGCAACCTGTTGAAGGTGATCTGGCACGACGGCCAGGGCGCGTGCCTGTTTACGAAGCGTCTGGAGCGGGGCCGGTTCCTGTGGCCGAGCCCGGCCGACGGGGTGGTGGCGATCTCGTCCGCGCAGCTCGGCTATCTGCTGTCCGGTATCGACTGGCGCAATCCGCAGGAGACGTGGCGGCCGAGTTCGGTGGGATGACGGTTTTGCTTTGAAGCCGGCGACGAATATGATTCTGTTGTCGCATGACATCGGCGCATGAATCGCTGCCTTCCGATCTCTCTGCCGCGCATGCGATGATCCTTGCCGAGCGCGCCGCGCGTCTGGAAGCGGAGGCGGCAGCGGCCAATGCTCAGGCGGACCTGTCGAGCACGGAAGCGCTGATCACCTACTACAGACTCGAGATCGAGAAGCTGCGCCGCCAGCTCTATGGCACGCGCTCGGAGCGCAAGGCGCGGCTCCTGGAGCAGATGGAGCTCCAGCTCGAAGAGCTGGAGGCGACCGCGACGGAAGACGAGCTGGCGGCCGAGACGGCGGTGACCCGGACCGAGACTGTGCGGTCATTCCAGCGCAAACGGCCGTCCCGCAAGCCGTTCCCCGATCATCTGCCGCGCGAGCGCGTCGTCATCCCGGCGCCGGAGAGCTGCCCGTGCTGCGGCTCGCAGAAGCTCTCGAAGCTGGGCGAGGACGTCACCGAGACGCTGGAGGTGGTTCCGCGGCAGTGGAAGGTGATCCAGACGGTGCGGGAGAAGTTCTCGTGCCGGAACTGCGAGACGATTACCCAGCCGCCGGCTCCGTTCCATGCCACGCCGCGCGGCTTTGCCGGGCCCAACCTGCTGGCCATGATCCTGTTCGAGAAGTTTGGCCAGCATCAGCCCTTGAACCGCCAGAGCGAGCGCTATCGGCGCGAGGGCATCGATCTGAGCCTGTCGACGCTGGCCGACCAGGTCGGCGCCTGTACGGCAGTCCTGCAGCCGCTTCATGCGCTGATCGAGCGCCATGTCCTGGCCGCCGAGCGGGTGCACGGCGACGACACCACGGTCCCGATCCTGGCCAAAGGCAAGACGGTCAAGGGGCACATCTGGGCCTATGTGCGCGACGACCGGCCCTTCGGCGGCCGCGCGCCGCCGGGCGCACTCTATTACGCCTCACGCGACCGCCGGCACGAGCATCCTTCGCAACATCTTCGTGGCTTCACCGGGATCCTGCAGGCGGACGCCTACAGCGGCTACAACGAGCTGTACGACCCCGCGCGTGCAGATGGGCCGATCGCTCCCGCGCTGTGCTGGGCGCATGCCCGCAGGCAGTTCTTCGAGCTGGCAGATATCGCCGCCAATGCCCGGCGCGGCCGGCACACGGCGGAAATCTCGCCGATCGCACTCGAAGCGGTCAAGCGCATCGACGTCCTGTTCGACATCGAGCGCGGCATCAACGGCCATAGCGCCGAAGAGCGCCTGCGAACGCGCAAGGAGCAGAGTGCGCCGCTGCTGGCGACGCTGGAAGCCTGGCTCCGCGAGCAGCGCTCCCGTCTGTCGAACGCCTCCGCGGTCGCCAAGCCGATCGACTACATGCTGCGCCGCTGGAACCGGTTCGCCAGGTTCATCGACGATGGCCGGATCTGCCTGACCAACAATGCTGCCGAGCGCGCCCTGCGCGGCTTCGCCCTGGGGCGCAAATCCTGGCTCTTCGCCGGCTCCGAGCGCGGCGCCGACCGCGCCGCCGTCATGGCGACACTGATCACGACGGCCAAGCTCAACGACGTCGATCCGCAGGCGTGGCTTGCCGATGTGCTCGCCCGCATCGCCGGCCACGCCATCCACAGGCTCGACGAACTCTTGCCCTGGAACTGGGCCATTGAGATGGAGCGTCGTACAGTGGCGGCATGAGTGCCGACACCATCGCCCGCCTCAAGATCACGCTCGACCACGTCAAGCCCGCGGTCCTGCGCCGCATCGAGGTGCCGTTCGATATCCGGCTCGACCGGCTGCACCTGACCATCCAAGCCGCTATGGGCTGGACCAACAGCCATCTTTACGAGCTTCGCGCCGGCGACGTCGGCTGGAGGTATCCGTCCGGTAGGGGCCGCC
>PQAH01000190.1 GCA_003105195.1 Bradyrhizobiaceae bacterium | reverse complement strand
AGCCGCAGCTGCCGGCCCGCGAGCGGCACCGCGAGGCCGCTCGCGAACAGCGCCGGGATCAGCGCCGTGCGCAGCGGCGCGAGCCAGGCCGGCTCGGTCAGCCGCTGGCAGGCGATCTTCACGCTCGCGAGATGCGCGGCGAGCGGCGGGCCGGACCCGTCCGCCGCGAGCGGGGTCAGGACGACGGCCCGGCGGTCGCCCAGCGCCACGGCGAGCGCCAGCGTGTCGCGCGCGCAGTCGGCGAGCGTGTTGGGGGCCGTGCAATGGCCTTCCCGGCGCGCATCCAGCCCGGCAGCGAGCACGTGGAAGCGGTCGACGAAGCTCCCGTCGTTGTCCTTCGGCACGATCGACTCGCGCCGTCCGTCGGCGGGCCAGAACAGGCCCGGACAACTCTCGAGCGCCAGCTCCTCGCGGGCCCGGCGCCAGTCCTCGCGCACCCGCGCGACCAGGCGCGAGGCCGCCGCGTAATCGCCGGTGCCCGCCAGGTAGGTCACGAGATGCTCGTCGGCGAGGAACGCGGCGTCGTCGACGATCGCCCAGTGGCACTGCGGCAGCCAGATCGGCATCACCCGCGCCAGGCCGAGCGCCCAGAACAGGCCGGCCGGCGTGAGCGACAGCGCCACGTCGAGCACGCAGGGCGGGCGCGTCGCTGTCGCATCCTCGGGCGCAAGCGGGAGCATGGCGCGGCCTCACGGCAAGCCTCGCGGGCGTTACGGCACCGTCAGGTTGGACTCGCGTTGCGGCAGGCCGACCGCCCAGCGCAGGTTCTCCGAGACGCCCGGGAACCTGCGGCCTTCGTCGGTGAGCCGGTAGGCCGCGATCCAGGCCTCGGCATGGGCACCGGCGGGGCGCGCCTCGATGCTGAACTTCTGCGGGTCCTCGCTGGTCGCGAAATCGCTCCCCGCGACCCACAGCAGCACGCGCCGTCCGGCCTCCGCCATCTTGGCGCGCTGCGAGAGCTCGCGCGCGCCGCCGAGATAGCGGTTGAGCACCTGCTCGATCACGTCCCACTTGTTGTTGGAATCGAACGACTTGAGGATGTCCGGCGTCTCGAACAGCTCGAGCAGCTGCTTGAGGTAGAGGCCGGTCTCCTGGGTTAGGGCGACGATGTTGCCGTAGCTCGAGCGGTCGAGCGCGTAGCGCAGGTCCGTCGCCAGGCGATGCACGGTCGCGAGCGTGCCGTAGGGCCGCTGCTCCAGCGCCTGCCCGCCGCGGATCACCTCGCCGATCGTGAGGTCGCGGAAGTACTGGGCGAGCGAGGTCATCAGCGCCACCAGCTGGTAGTGGAAGTTGACGTTGACGATCGCGCCCGCCGGCCGCGGCGCCTTGCCGTAGTTGAAGGTGCGCATGTACGAGATGAGGCGGTCCTGCCGTCCGTAACGCAGCGGCTGCCACTTCTCGAGCAGATAGAGGCCGCGTGCGCCCGGCCCGCGCTGGATGCGCATGCGGCCGTCGCGGAACAGGCGGCGCAGGATCTCGGCGACCCGGAACGCGCCCATGCGCTCGTGCTGGTAGATGAAGTAGAGCTCGGCCGCGGCGTGCAGCTGGCTCGGCACGACGGCGTCGTCGAAATCGGCGACCAGCTTGGGCCAGGCGATCTCGCCGAACGGGACGGCCCCCTTGCCGCCGAGCCCGAGCAGGTCCGAGAACGCCGCGCGGTCGTCGCCGGCGGCGTCATTGGTCAGCGAGCCGAAGCGGTTCTCCAGCTCGGCGGCGAGCCGCTGACGGTCCTCGACCGGGAGGCCGTCCAGCTCCTCGCGCGCGAAGCGCTGCCAGAAGCGTTGAATGGTTTCGTAGGTGTCGTATGCCATCGCTGGACCTCGCGGACTTCGGCCCTGTTAGGAGTGGGGAAAGGCTCCGTTGCTCGTCGCGTCACGCCGTGGTCTGGCGCTCGTTGCTGAGCGCCGCCCGCTGCCGCTCGCGCCGCGTCAGGCGGCTGCCCGGCTTGGCGTCGTCCGGCGGAATCGGCACCGTGCACGGGTCGTCCGGGCATTCGTGCGTGAACAGCACGTGCGATCCGAGCCGGGCGATCGCGCACTGCATCCGCGCCACCTCCTTGAGCACCTCCGTGCTCCAGGCCGCGCACTGGCGGTAGGGGAGCATGACGTCGCGGCAGTTCACCTCGCCGTGGTCGTCGGGCGACGTCAGGTACTTCCCGAAGGTGCCGCCATAGGACTTGATATGCTTGACCTTCTCGACCAGCGCGGTGATCGCGCAGTCCACGTCGTCGAGATCCTGCCGCAGCGTCTCCGGATGCAGCACCTGCAGCTTCACGGGTACGACGACCTCGTCGTCCTTGACCGGCTCGCCGGGCTTGGCGTCCGGCTGCCGGCCGCTGTGCTCGAGGAGCCACAGCAGCTCGCGCGGGCCGAGGTGGATCGTCTGCAGAGGCTCCTGGTAGCTCATCCAGCGCTTGGTCAGTGTGGGATTGGGCATTGTCGTCTCCTTGTTCGCGTGGCGCGGCAGTGGCGCCGTCCCGATCGATCCGGCGCGTCTCAATCGAACCGCAGCCGCGGCACCGTCATGCCGAAGACGTCGTTGGGCTGGCGCGTGGGCGGCCGATAGAAGATGCGCAGCGAGCTTTCCTTCGACGGCGGCGGCGCGACCTCCGGATCGGCGCAGCCGGCGTGATTGGCGTCGATCGCCAGGATCGTGCTCTGGATCAGTCCCGACAGCTCGGCGAGCACGCGCGACCCGCGCACGCATCCAGGCGCGAGCGTCGCGATCAGCGATTCGAGGCGCTGGTCGGAGATGCGCTGCATGCACAGCTCGTGGGTCAGCAGCGGACGCAGGGGATCGACATCGGCCGGCAGCGGCAGCGGCGTGGCCAGGTCGAGCTTCTCCGCGAACAGGAGGTTGCGGACCCGCGCCAGCGACTCGCCCACCTGCGGCGCGCATTGCGAGCAGCTGCCGTCGAGGCAGGCGCGCGCGTCCTGCGTGCCCGGCTCCGTGCGGCTCGCGCCGCCGGCGAGGAACTGGTGGATCAGGAGGCCGAACGCCACGGCCCGCCACTCGGGCTCCTCGTCGCCGTTCTCGTCGCTGCCGAGCGTGTAGAGGTCGATGGCGCGATCCGTGTCGTAGAGCAGCTTGTCGAGCAGGATCTGGCAGATCACGTCCTCGTCGCAGCAGTCGCAGCCGTGGCAGTCGAGCAGCTCCGCGAGGCGCCCGCGCTCGATCACCAGGTCGATGAGGCGCCGCGTGGCCGTGTCGGGGCCGCCGAAGGCCGAGGCGCCGGCGAGACCGATCGGCGGCCGCGCGACGAACAGCAGCCGGTAGCCGCTGCGGCTCGCCGTGAAGGCGTCGAGCAGGAGCTGCAGCGACTTCAGGAAGGTGGTGACGGCCGGCACCTCCGGCTGCACCCGGTCGTGGATGATGTGGATCAGCCGGTGCACCCGCTCGACCGCGACCTCGGCGGTGGCGCCGAGCGCGCGCAGGCCGACGACGTTGTGCTGCGCGGCCCGCTCGATCAGCTCGTCCATCAGCTTGCCGAGCGTCGGCTCCTCGAGCAGCGCGCGCAGGTCGAGATGGCCGCTGACCTCGATCGCCCGCAGCATCTCGCGGAAGCCGTGCAGGCCCCAGGGCCACTGGTCGTTGCCGTAGGCCTGGTCGGTGGTGCCCGCGAGGTTGCGCAGCGCCAGCAGCACGGCGTCGCGGCGCGCCTGCAGCTCGCTCGCCGGCACCGAGAGCAGGAACCGCCCGCCGCCGACGCCTGCGCCCGCCAGCACCTCGCCGGCGAGCACCAGGATGAGGCTCGCCACCTGGTCGAGGCTCTGCGCCAGGCGCCGGTAGGACACCGTCATGGTCTGGGTGAGCGCGCCGATCATGCGGGCGAGGCGCGCATAGTCGCCGAGCTGGCGGCGCGCCGCGAACAGCCGGTCGCGGGCGCGCGGATCGAGAGCGAGCCGCGCCGCGGCGGCGCCGTCCGCGACGATCGAGCGGATCGCCTGGCCCCAGCCCTGCAACTCGGCCGTGATGCCTTTCAGCCGGTGGTCGGCGGTCAGCGCCGCGAGGTCGCGCTCGACATCGGCGATCGCCTGGGTGAGCTCGGAGCCGGTGGCCGCGGATTCGGGTGCTCTCAGAGGCGACGGCTTGAGCCGGGAGGGAAGGGGCGCGAGCCCGTCGGCCTCCGAGAGCAGGGCGCCTGCGTCCTTGGGGAACAGACGCTTGAGACCTTCGGCCACCTCCAGCGGGTTGCGCGGATCGCCGATGCGCAGCCGCTGGCGAATGAGATTGTCCGCCCGGATCGCGACGGGGGTGCGGTCGCGCATCTCGATGGTTCCTGCGGTGGCGAGGGGTTCGGACATGATGGACCTCATGCGACCTTGAGGGTGATGACGGAGCTGGCTTGCGGGTGAGCCGGCGCCAGCCGGGACAGGAGGAGCTCGTGCAGCGTGCGCGGGTGCAGGCCGGCCTCGATGGCGTAGCGCGCGGCGCTGACCAGGAAGCGCGGCGGAAGGTCCGCCGGCGCGCGCCCCTGCGCGAGCCTGAGGCCGCCGCGCCGGATCGCGGCCTGGTCCTCGCGCGTGAACGGGATGATGCTGGCGAGCGCGCGCTCGGCGAGCGCCCGGCGGGTCTGGAAGGCGATCTCGTCGACCACGGCCGGGATCGCGCGCCGCGCCTCGGCGACGAGGATGCGCGGCAGCCGGTGCCCGCGCCGCGGGTCGTAGAGCCGCGTCCAGATGCGCCCGAGCGTGCGCCCGTACGGCTCGAACCCCATCCGCCGCAGCATCTCGGCGAGGATCAGCACCCGCAGGTAGCCGGTCGGATGCGGCCCGCCGGGCCGGTAGGTCATGACCTTGTCGGCCGGATGGGCGAGGAACTCCGCGAGCCCGAAGGCCGCGGCGGGCCCGCCGAGCAGCAGGGCCGCGAGATCCGCGAAGATCTCCTTGTGCCAGCGGCCGAAGATGCTGACCGAGAGCGGCGCGAGCCGCGCCTCGGCGAGGCGCTGCAGCACGGCGGTGCGGTTCTCGACCCAGAGGCCGAGATCGGCCTGCAGGTTGTGCGCGACCTCGTGCAGGAACACGGCCTGCCAGGGACGGTCGCGGTCGTAGGGGATGCGGATCAGGGGGAACGGGTTGCTCTCGCCCAGCAGCCGGGAGAGCGTCACGCCGCGGCGCATGGTGGCCGGCGAATAGCCGTGCTCCAGGTAGGTGAACGGCGGCACCAGCGGTCCGGGAAAGATCCTCGGCGCCGCGCGCTCGACCACCGCATAGCAGTCGCGCGCGATCGCGTCGTGCGCCGCGAGCGAGCGCGCGAAGGCGGTGCCGCGCTGGGCGAACACCTCGAAGAACATGCCGAAGGCGCGGCGGGCGCGGTCGAGCTCGCGCTCGACCATCGCCATGGTGAGAAGCCGGTCGTCCGTGGAGGCGCTGGCATCGAGCTTGGCGAGCTCCGCCATGCGCAGCTTGACGTCGCGGTCGATCGCCTTGAGCCGGCGATTGGCGGCCGCGAAGTGCTCGCCCTTCGGCGCGTAGGGCATGTCGCTCGCGCGCAGGCCCACCGCATGCGGCGTCAGCTGCTCGAGCTGGTGCGCCCGATCGACGAGCGAACGCGCCTTGATCGCGAAGAAGCGATCGAGCGGTTCGCCCGCCGTCCGATAGGGTTGCGCCTGCGCCATGACCGGCCCCGGATGCGGCGGCTTCAGCCGACATTGATCGTGATGGTCGCGGGCCCCGGCACCGAAAGGGTGCGCGAGCCGATCGGCGCGGCGCGCTGCACGGTCGCCTGCCCCTGCGGGGAGGGCGTGCTCAGCCGCCGCAGCAGCGGCGGGTTCTGGGCGACCTTGGCGGCCGTGCGGGCCACCACCTTGGCCTGGGCGGTCGGCGGCGTGCCGCGGGCCGCGACGTTGCGCTTCACGCTCTTGGCGATCTTCGGCAGAGCCCGGATCGCCTTGTCGCCGCCGGACGCGACCAGGGTCTTGGCCGCCTTGGTCATGGTCTTCGCGACCTGCGCCCGCTGGGCCGGCGGCATCGTGGCGCCGCGGTTCTTCACCACGGTGCGCGCGGCGAGGCCCGCCACCACGGGCAGTGCGCGCCGGTCGCGCGCGGCGATCTCGGCGACGGCCTCGAGGGCGTCCTCCACGGACGCGCCTTCCGCGCGCAGCTTGCCCAGCACGCCCGCGACCTGCCCGGCCATCTGCGCGGCCGGATGCGGGATCATCGAGAGGATCGGGCCAGCGCCGCGCGCGATCTTCCCGACGATCGGGGCGGCCTTCTTGATCAGGTTCTTCGCGCCGCTGAGCAGCTTGCCGAAGAACTCGTCCTCGTCCTCGGCGCCGAGGATCTGGCCCAGCATGCCGCCGATCGCCTCCTCGGCTTCGAGGCCGTCGAGGCCGTCCTCGTAGAAGTCGGACTCCTCGCCGAAGTCCTCCATGCCGTCCAGCTCGGACTCGAAATCCTCGAACTCGTCGGCGAAATCGGCCGGGCCTTCGGATTCGGCGTAGGCCAGATCTTCCATGACGTCTGTTTCGCTGATTGCCATCGTGCCACTCTCCCGAAGCAAGACCTGACCGCGCGTCAACGAGGCCGGGTGGGTTGTCTTCGCGGAGGAGCATAGGCACGATCACAACCATGCAGACAGTCGACCGGATTCCGTACCGCAAAGGTCGTACGCCGATCGGACGACGCGCTCCGCGGTGTTTTCGTTTCGGGGCGCCGGCCGGGGCCGGGCCGCGCGGGACCTCGTGCCGGCCCGGCACGGAGCCGGACGGCTTTGCCCGGACGCGGTTTTGCGCCATACATCGCCGCGACGAGAACGACCGAGCCCCGATGAAACGCCTCCTGCCCAAGTTCTCCCTGCGCACCTGGCTGATCGTCGCGCACGATCTCGCGGTCACCGGAGCCGCGCTGGTCGCGACCTTCGTCATCCGCTTCGAGGATGCGCGGCTCGGCGAGCGGCTCGACGGGCTCGTCACCATCCTGCCGCCGTTCCTCGTCTATGCGGGCATCGTCTATTCGCTGTTCCACCTGTACCGGGCGAAGTGGCGCTTCGCCTCGTTGCCCGACCTGTTCAACATCTTCCGCGCCGTGACGGTGCTGGCGCTCTCGCTGCTCGTGCTCGACTACGTGCTGATCTCGACCCAGTTCTACGGCACCTTCTTCTTCGGCAAGATCACGATCGCGGTCTATTGGTGCCTGCAGATGCTGTTCCTGGGCGGGCCGCGCATCGCCTACCGCTATTTCCGCTATGCGCGCACGCGCCAGCACGCGCGCGACGAGGGCTCGATGCCGGTGCTCGTGCTCGGTCGCGCGGCCGACGCCGAGGTCCTGCTGCGCGCGATCGAGAGCGGCGCCGTGCGCCGGATCTGGCCGGTGGGCGTGCTCTCGCCGTCGGCGGCCGACCAGGGTGCGACCATCCGCGGCGTGCCGGTGCTGGGCGGCTTCGACGACCTCGAGCAGGCGATCAAGGACCTCGGCTCACGCGGCACGCAGGTGGCGCGCGTGGTGCTGACCCCGACCGCGCTCGCGCCCGAGGCGAAGCCCGAGGCGATCGTCATGCGGGCGCGCCAGCTCGGCATCGCGACCAGCCAGCTGCCGTCGCTCGACGACGCCGGCGAGAGCGCGCAGCGCGCGCTGCGCCTCGCGCCCGTCAATGTCGAGGACCTGCTGCTGCGTCCGAGCGTCCACATCGACTATCGCCGGCTCGAGGAGGTGATCAAGGGCAGGTCGGTGGTGGTGACCGGCGGCGGCGGCTCGATCGGCGCCGAGATCTGCGACCGGGTCGTCACATTCGGTGCGGTCCGGCTCCTGGTGATCGAGAACTCCGAGCCCGCGCTGCACGCCGTGCTCGAGGCGCTCGCGACCAAGGGCACGGGCACCGCGGTCGAGGGGCGTCTCGCCGACGTGCGCGACCGCACCCGCATGCTCGACCTGCTCGCCGACTTCAAGCCCGAGATCGTGTTCCACGCCGCCGCCCTCAAGCACGTGCCGCTGCTCGAGCGGGACTGGGCCGAGGGCGTGAAGACCAACGTGTTCGGCTCGGTCAACGTGACCGATGCGGCGGTCGCAGCCGGGGCGCGGGCCATGGTGATGATCTCGACCGACAAGGCGATCGAGCCGGTCTCGGTGCTGGGCGCCACCAAGCGGCTCGCCGAGATGTACTGCCAGGCGCTCGACGCGGAGTCCGCCCGCCGCGCCGCCTCCGGCGCGGTGCCGATGCGGCTGATCTCGGTGCGCTTCGGCAACGTGCTCGCCTCCAACGGCTCGGTGGTGCCGAAGTTCAAGGCGCAGATCGAGGCCGGCGGCCCGATCACGGTGACGCATCCCGAGATGGTGCGCTACTTCATGACCATCCGCGAGGCCTGCGACCTGGTGGTGAGCGCCGCCAGCCATGCGCTCGCGCGCGGCCGGTCGGACGTCTCGGTCTATCTGCTCAACATGGGACAGCCGGTCCGCATCGTCGATCTCGCCGAGCGCATGGTCCGCCTGTCCGGGCTGGAGCCGGGCCGCGACATCGACATCGTCTTCACGGGCATCCGCGCCGGCGAGCGGCTCCACGAGATCCTGCTCTCGCGCGAGGAGCCGAGCGCCGAGATCGGCATCGAAGGCGTGGTCGCCGCCCGGGCGACGCCGCCCTCGCTCGAGACCATGCGCGCCTGGCTCTCCGCGCTCGAGGCGGGCGTCGCGCGCGGCGAGCGCAGCGTGGTCTACGACGTGCTGCGCGACGCGGTGCCGGGATCGAAGGTGCGGCTGCCCGAGCCCTCCGCTTGACGCCATTCGCGAACTGAACCCACGCAACCCGGCAGCCCCGCCCCATGCACGTGACGGTCATCGGTACTGGATATGTCGGCCTCGTCTCGGGCGCCTGCCTGTCCGACTTCGGACACGTGGTGGTGTGCGCCGACAACGACGCGGCCAAGATCGCGCAGCTTTCGCGCGGCGAGATCCCGATCTTCGAGCCGGGGCTCGGAACACTGGTCAAGAGCAACGTGGCCGCCGGCCGTCTCTCGTTCACGCTCGACCGCGCCGCCGCGGTGCGCGCGGCCGACGTCGTCCTGATCGCGGTCGGCACGCCCTCGCGCCGCGGCGACGGCTTCGCCGATCTCACTTACGTCCACGCGGCGGCGCGCGAGATCGCCGCCGCGGTCGAGGACTTCACCGTGGTGGTCACCAAGTCCACGGTGCCGGTCGGCACCGGCGACGAGATCGAGGCGATCATCCGCGAGACCCGGCCCGGCGCCGACGTGGTGGTGGTGTCGAACCCGGAATTCCTGCGCGAGGGCGCGGCGATCGAGGACTTCAAGCGGCCGGACCGCATCGTGGTCGGCCTCGAGGACGCGCGCGCGCGCGCCGTGATGAGCGAGCTCTACCGGCCGCTGTTCATCAACGAGACGCCGATGCTGTTCACCGACCGGCGCACCGCGGAGCTGATCAAGTACGCCTCCAACGCCTTCCTCGCCACCAAGATCACCTTCATCAACGAGATCGCGGACCTGTGCGAGAAGGTCGGCGCCGACGTCCAGGAGGTCGCGCGCGGCATGGGGCTCGACCGCCGCATCGGCGGGAAGTTCCTGCATGCCGGCCCGGGCTTCGGCGGCTCGTGCTTCCCGAAGGACATCGCGGCGCTCGCCGCGACCGGCAAGGCGCACGGCGCCGCGCTGAGAATCGTGGACACCGTCGCGGACGTGAACCAGGACCGCAAGCTCAGGATGGCCGACAAGGTGATCGCGGCCTGCGGCGGCTCGGTCGCGGGCCGCACCGTCGCGGTGCTCGGGCTCACCTTCAAGCCGAACACCGACGATATGCGCGAGGCGCCGAGCCTCGCGATCATCCCGCGACTCGTGGAGGCGGGTGCGGTGGTCCGCGCCCACGACCCGGCTGGCACGGCCGAGGCGCGCCGGCTCCTGCCCGGGCTCGTCACCGTCGACGATCCCTATGCCTGCATGGAGGACGCGGACGCGCTCGTGATCCTCACCGAGTGGGACCAGTTCCGCGCCCTCGATCTCGACCGTGTGCGCGCCGCGCTGCGCGCGCCCGTGGTCGTCGACCTGCGCAACATCTACAAGCCCGCCGACATGGCGCGGATGGGCTTCACCTATGTCAGCGTCGGGCGATGAGGCGGCTCGGCGGCCGCAGCGCACAGGTCGGCCCGGCATTCGCTGGAGAACCGGAGCAACGCGCATGAGCCAGAGCAGCCGGCAGAACGCGACCGAGCCCCTGTCCGCCTTTGCCTCGCAACTGCGCTACGAAGACCTGCCGCCCGAGGTCGTGCGGCAGGCGAGCCGCTTCCTGCTGGATGCCGTCGGTTGCGCTCTTGCGGCGTGGCGAGAGGACGAGCGCAAGGCGGCCCTTGCCCAGCGGATGGTCGAGGATTTCGCGGCGCCGGGGAACTCCAGCGTCCTCGGCGGGGGACGGACGCATGCGGCACTCGCTGCCTTGGCGAACGGCATCCTGATCAACGCCACCGACAATGACGACACCCACAAGCGAGCGCTCGCCCATATCGGTTCCGTGGTGGTCCCGGCGGCCTTGGCCGTCACGGAGGAGCGCGGCGGGAGCGGCCGGAACCTGATCGAGGCGCTGGTCGCGGGCTATGAGGTGGCGGCGCGCGTCGGCATGGCGGTCATGCCCACGCACTATCGCTATTGGCATTCGACGGCGACCAACGGCACGTTCGGAGCTGCCGCTGCGGCCGGGCGGGCGATGGGCCTCGACCGGGCGCGGATGACTGCAGCGTTCGGACTCGCCGGGACGCAGGCGGCGGGTCTCAACACCTTCTTCGAAAGCGGCGACGACACCAAGAGCTTGCATCCCGGCAAGGCGGCCTTCAACGGCGTGCTCGGAGCGAGACTGGCCGCCATGGGCATGACCAGCCCGCCCGACATCCTGGGACACCCGAAGGGATATCTCGCGGCCTACAGCCAGGAAGGACGCGCCGACATCCTCTCGCGGGGACTGGGTTCGGAATGGACCATCCTGGAGAACGGCTTCAAGTATTTCCCGTCCATTCTCGCCAGCCACTCCCCGATCGGCGCCACGCTCGCAATCGTGGCACAGCACCATCCCGACCCGGCCCGCATCGCCGGGATCGTCGTGTCCACTTACGCGACCGTGAAATCCCACTTCTCCAGCAAGGCTGTCGATACCGCCATGGCGGCGCGGCTCTCGGTGCCGTATTGCGTCGCGATCGCGGTCGTCGATGGAACGGTGAGCCAGCGGCAGTTCCAGCCGGACCGCTTCCGCGACGCCGCGGTCCGCGTCGTGATGGACAGGGTCGAGATCGTCGCGGACGAGGAGCTGACGAAGCTCTATCCCGAGAAGTTTCCGGCGCGCATCGCCGTCACGATGCAGGACGGCGCCGCTTTCCATGGCGAAATGCATTATCCGAAGGGCGATCCGAAAAATCCGCTCAGTGACGACGAGCTGCGCGCCAAGTTCAGGGCCAATGCGGCCGGCTTGGCGGGGGACACCGACGCGCTCCTGGAAACGGTCGAGAATTTGGCCCGGCTGCCGGACCTGTCCGCGCTGACGTCGCGCCTGCGTCGCGCGGGCGCCTAGCAAGAGGCGGCGCCGGCTCTCACTTCTCGCGGAACGCGCGCGTGATCTGGTCGTAGAGCGGCTTGACCAGGTAGGAGATGACGGTGCGCGGCGTGGTCTGGATGAACGCCTCGACCGGCATGCCGGGCACGAGCTTGACCTCGCCGAGGCGGGCGAGCTCGGCGGGCGTCACGCCGATGCGCACCGTGTAGTAGTTGATCCCGGTCTTCGGATCGGTGGTCACGTCGGGGGAGATGCGCGCGACCTCGCCGTCGATCTCCGGCGTCGTCTGCTGGTTGAACGAGGAGAACCGCAGCACCGCGTGCTGGCCGGGCCGCAGCTGGTCGATGTCCTGGGGCTGGATCTTGGCCTCGACGATCAGCCCGTCGGCTTCCGGCACGATGATCATGACGGGCTGTCCCGGCGTCACCACGCCGCCCACCGTGTGCACCTCGAGCTGGTGCACGCGGCCCGTCTGCGGCGCGCGCAGCTCGACCCGCTTGAGCTGGTCCTCGGCCGCGACCCGCCGCTCGGAGAGCTCCGCGGTCTTGGCGCGCATGTCGGCGAGCTCCTTGCCGACCTCGGTGCGCATGTTCTGGTCGATCTGCAAGACCTGCAGCTCGGTCTCGGCGATCTTGCCCTTCGCCTGGGCGATGGCGGCGGTGAGCTGACCGCGTTCGCCGGCGACGCGCGCGGCGTCGCGCTCGAGCGCGGTCACGCGCGTGAACTGCACCAGGTTCTGCTTCCAGAGATCGTGGACGCCCTTGAGCTCCTTGGTGATCCAATCGATCTCGCGCTCCTTGGCGGCGACCTGCGCGGTGTAGCCGGCGATCTCCTCCTGGAGCTGGGTCACGCGCTCGCGCAGCTGCGACCGCTGCCCTTCGCGCGCGGCGCGCCGCGCCGCGAACAGGCGGCGCTCGCCCTCGAGCACGCGGGCGAG
>PQAH01000189.1 GCA_003105195.1 Bradyrhizobiaceae bacterium | reverse complement strand
ACCGTGATCTCGCTCTTGCCGAATGTGCCCGTCAACGTGCGACTTCGGCTTCCGTGCCGGTGCCCGACAGTGCCGGTGACGCCATCGGCCGCCTGCGCCCGCCGGCCATAGCGCGGGCGCGCCAGCACGCCCTCGAGCTCGTCCTGGATCAGGTCCTCGATGAACCCGCGCACCCGGTCACGCAATGCGCTCTCGATCGGGTCGAACCAATTGTCGAAAAGCCCTTCGGCAGCTTCGTCGGCGGGCAGCGCTGCGGCAGACTTCGTGATATCGCTCGTCATGGCGTGGTCTCCGGTCCGGCGCTCCAACGCCGGATGATTCGAGGTTGAACTCCTCGGAGACTACGCCACCCTCAATTCCAACCAATCCCGCGACGGCACCCCTTGGCCTTCTGGTGAAGGACAAAGGTCGCGCACTGAACAAGACGATCTCCGAGTACCTGGACAAGATTGCGCGGCTCGGTGGCTATCTCGCTCGCGCCCGCGACGCTCTACCCGGATATATCGCCCTGTGGCGAGGACTCGGCCGACTCACCGACCTGCAGGTTGGGCGCTGCAATCGGAGCCAGACTTGTGGGTAATTGAAAGTCCCGGCGGGCGCTTACCCAGCAAGGATATCTACGAGCGCATCACCAACCAGATCATCGCCGCCATCGAGGCGGGTGCCGTCGCGTACCGGATGCCTTGGCACCACGATGGATCGTCCATCACGACCCCCGTCAATGTCGGCTCACGCAAGGCCTGTCGCGGCGTCAACGTCATCGCGCTCTGGGCCGCGGCGCAGGCGAGTGCGTATCCCAGCGGCATCTGGGGCACCTATCGCCAATGGCACGAACTCGGCGCTCAAGTTCGCAAAGGCGAGCGCGGACACCTGGTCGTCTTCTGGAAGATCAGCGATCGCAACGACGAGGCAGAGCGTCAGGATAGAGACGCAGATCACGAAGCGCCCACACCGCGCCTATTCGCCCGCGGCTACACCGTCTTCAATGCCGCTCAGGTCGACGGCCACACGCCGCCGAGATGCCGGTGCTGGCGGCGGCCGAGCGCATCGAGCACGCTGAGCGATTCTGTGCCGGCCTTGGCATCGATATTCGTCATGGCGGATCGCTGGCCTGCTACATTCCATCGGAGGATTACGTGCAGATGCCCGAGTTCGCCTGCTTCCGGGATGCGATTGCCTACTACGCGGTGCTGCTCCACGAATGCGGTCACGCTTCCGGCGCCAAGCATCGCCTCAACCGCGATCTCTCCGGACGGTTTGGTTCGGCTGCCTACGCCATGGAGGAATGTACGGCCGAACTCTTGAGCGCCATGATCTGCGCCGATCTCATCCTCAGCGTCGAGACAAGGCCCGACCACGTGCGCTACATCGCCTCCTGGCTCGAAGAGCTGCGCGCCGACAAGCGCGCCATCTTCACCGCGGCAAGCAAGGCGCAGGAGATCGCCGACTGGATGCACGTCCAGCAGGCCGACGAGGTTCAGGGCGCCGCATAGGCGCCCCCAACTGGCACGTTTCGTGGTCTCCAACCGAGGAGGGTCAGTTGACCGAACCCTCCCGGAACAGCGTCTCGATCAGCGGACATTCCGGCAAGGTGCCGTCAGCACATCGCGCGACCACCTCCTTGAGCACGCGCTCCATGCGCCTAAGATCGGCGATCTTCGCCCGTACGTCGTCGAGATGCGCAGCGGCAACAGCACGTGCCTCAGCGCAGGGTTGGTCGCGCTCGTCGACGAGACGCAAGAGTTCACGGATTTCATCAAGCGAGAAGCCAAGCTCGCGCGCTCGCAGCACGAAGCGAAGCCGCCGTTCATGCGTGGTGTCATAGCTGCGGTAGCCGCTCGCCGTGCGCGGCGGCTCGGGCAGAAGGCCGACCTTCTCGTAGTAGCGTACCGTCTCCAGATTGCAGCCCGTTCGCTCAGCGAGTTCGGCCCGCTGCATTCCCTTCACCACGGCGTGATTGCGCATCGCCAAGACTCATCTTGACCCTGTAGTGGCTACAGACCGGATGCTACGCGGCAATAAGGATTTGGCAAGAAGAACGAGGTTGGACATGGTCGCATCGCGATCCCGGACGGTAGGCACAGCGCCCCCTGCGGCGGATCTTTCCGCGTCCGAGCGCGGCGAGGTCGGACGGCAGCGTCTGATCGCCATCGGCGGCATCTTCGGCGCGCTTGCGGCGTCGTCTTGCTGCATCGTGCCGCTGATCTTGTTTGGCCTCGGCATCGGCGGCGCCTGGATCGGCAATCTGACGGCGCTCGCACCTTATAAGCCGTTCTTCGTCGCGGGGACAGCAGGCCTACTTGGCTATGGCTTCTACCTCGGTTATTGGAAGCCCAGACGGGCCTGTGCTGATGGCGCTGCCTGCGCACGCCCGATTCCCAACCGCCTTGTTCAACTATCGCTCTGGATAGCGACCGCGCTTGTGATCGCTGCCTTTGCCTTCGACTACGTCGCCCCGCTGCTGCTTCGGACCTGACACCAAGAGGAGACCTGACCCATGACGAAGAGTTTGGACGTTTTCGCCCTGATAGCCTCAGTGACGACGGCATCGACTGCATTCGCTGGCGAGCGCACAATCACCTTCGCTGTCGACAACATGACCTGCGCCTCGTGTCCCTACATCGTGAAGAGTTCGATGGAGGGGGTCGTCGGCGTCGCAAAGGTCGCCGTTTCGTTTCGGGCCAAGACCGCCAGTGTGACCTTCGACGACGCGAAGACGAACCCTGACACCATCGTAGCCGCCAGCATGAACGCGGGCTATCCGGCCCATCCGGTGAAGCAGGGCAGTTGAGGTGAATGACCGCGCCTTGATCCGTGCAGGCACAGCTGGCGCCGTCCTCGCTGTGATCTGCTGCGCGGCGCCTCTCCCCGCCGGAATCCTGCCGCTGGCCGGCCTCGGCGTATGGCTGGGAGGTGCGGGTTTGGTGCTTCCCCTGGTGGTCGCGTGCTTCGGTCTCGTCGCGGGGAGCATCCATCGTCGCCGTGCTAGAGCCGACTGCGGCGAGACCAACAGTCACAAGGAAGGCGTGAAGCCATGGACGACTGCTGCGCATGCTCGTTCCGGAGCAAGCTTGCTGCTTCCGCATCCACGACACCACCGAGCTACACCGTGCGGCCGGGCGTGACGTTTCCGGATTGGTCTGTAGTCAAATCACCAGCGGTCAAGGATGCCCTGCAGGCAATGGTCGGGTCTGACCATGTGTTCGATCGCTGGAGTGGCTACGATTCCGCCACGGACCGCGTTCGCGCTGCGCTGCTCCAACTCTACGCCGAAGACGGACGAGCTCCGACCACCGAAGCGCTTGCGGAGCGAGCAGGCTTGAACGAGACGTCCGTCCGGACTCTGCTCGAAGAGCTCCGCCGTCGCGACCTGGCCGTGCTCGACGGCGAGCGGATCGTCGACGTCTATCCCTTCACCGATAGGGACACGGGCCACCGGGTCACACTCGACGGACGTGTTCTTAACGCAATGTGCGCGGTCGACGCACTTGGCATTGGCGCCATGACTGATCGCGATATCACGATTGCATCGCGCTGCCGCCATTGCGGTGCGCCAATCCAGGTCAACACACGGGGTCAAGGTCGGATACTAGCTCGCGTTGAGCCGAAGACGTCGGTCATGTGGCAGAGTGTCCGCTATGGCGGCGCGTGCGCCGCGAACTCACTGTGCGCGACGACCGCCTTTTTCTGTTCGGACGACCATCTCTCAGCCTGGCGCCGTGAACAGGCTGCGGATGAGCCCGGATTTCGGCTGTCAATCGAGGAAGGCCTTGAGGCTGGTCGCGCTCTGTTTGGGCCGAGCCTCGTCGGCCTCGATACCACGGCACAATCGTCGGTCGGCTCGACATCGAAGAGCGCTGCAGGGGCAGACCGTCGCTTTCGCACCAACGGTCGCAATGGCGCCTACGATCTCGTCGTCATCGGCGCCGGCTCGGCCGGCTTCTCGGCCTCGATCACGGCTGCCGAACAGGGCGCACAGGTGGCGCTCATCGGCAGCGGCACCATCGGCGGCACCTGCGTCAATATCGGCTGCGTACCATCGAAGACCTTAATCCGCGCCGCCGAGACGTTTCACAACGCGCGCGTGGCGGCACGCTTTGCCGGCATCTCGGCGAAGGCCGAACTGATCGACTGGCGCGGAACCGTTCGTCAGAAGGACGCGCTCGTTTCCGAACTACGCCAGGCCAAATACACAAGCCTGCTCCCCGCCTACGACGGCATCGCGTATCGTGATGGACCGGCGCGCCTCGTGGAAGGTGGTGTCGAGGTGGACGGCGCGCGCATTCCCGCCGGCAAGATCATCATCGCGACCGGCGCCCGGCCGGCGCTGCCCGCCGTCCCCGGCATCGAAACCGTGCCGCATCTGACCAGCACGACCGCGCTTGACCTCGAGGAGCTGCCGCGATCGTTGCTTATCATCGGCGGCGGCTATATCGGGGCGGAGCTCGCCCAGATGTTCGCCCGCGCCGGCGTCAAGGTGACGCTCGTATGCCGGTCCCATTTGCTTCCCGAGACCGAGCCTGAGATCGGTGCGGCGCTGACGGGATATTTCGAGGACGAAGGGATCACCGTGGTCTCCGGTATCGCCTACCGTGCGATCCGCAAGGCCGAGAACGGCATTGCGCTCGATGTTTCACGCGACGGCCAGAACACGACCGTCGACGCCGATCAGGTGCTGATCACTACAGGTCGAGCGCCCAACACCGAAGGCCTCGGGCTCACCGAGCACGGTATCGCCCTCTCGCCGAAGGGCGGCATTGTCATCGATGACCGCATGCGGACAAGTAGGGCCGGCATCTATGCTGCCGGCGATGTCACTGGCCGCGATCAGTTTGTCTACATGGCTGCCTATGGCGCCAAGCTCGCCGCCAAGAATGCCCTCAATGGCGACAGTCTGCGCTACGACAACAGCGCCATGCCTGCCGTCGTGTTCACCGACCCGCAGGTGGCGAGCGTGGGCCTGACCGAGGCCGCGGCGCGCGCAGCGAGGCATGCCGTGCTCGTCTCGACGATCGGTCTCGACCAGGTGCCGCGCGCGCTCGCCGCGCGCGACACCCGTGGACTCATCAAGCTCGTTGCTGACGCCGGCAGCGGCCGGCTGCTCGGCGCGCATATCCTCGCCCCGGAGGGAGCCGACAGCATCCAGACCGCGACGCTCGCGATCCGGCAGGGCCTCACCATTGAGGACCTCGCGGATGCGATTTTTCCGTATCTCACCACCGTCGAGGGCCTGAAGCTCGCAGCGCTGTCGTTCGGCAAGGACGTCACTAAGCTGTCGTGCTGCGCTGGTTGAGCAGTCGCCAAGGTCCGTGAGCAATTCGCGAATCCGTCTCGCACGCCGGGATCGGTCGGGACCTGCGGATATTCAGGGAAAAGCGGCTGTGAAACCTCCGGCTGAAACGCCTTGACTGTTCAGATAAACGGCCGAGATCGCATCGGCCTTCCTGTGCGCCGAGCTTAGCATCACGCTGCATGGACCTGAGCCTGGCCCGCCAACTTCGCATGATGGCCGCGGAGTTCAAGGAACGAGCGAATCGGGCGAAAGAGACCATGCCCGCCTTCATGGTCAAACCGAACGGCCGGGACAGCGGAGATATTGACCCGCAGAACTGATTAGCCGCCCTCGCTACGCCTGATTTCGTGCAAGGACTGTGTAAGCCACAATAGGACCGCCGCGCCCACGAGCCCAAGAAGGCATTGCTCCCGCACACTCAGTGGCGGCGGTGCCGGACGCTCAACGCCCGCCAGCGGCATTGCGCGCTGCGCGCGATCGAGAAACAGGCGCAGGATCACGAAGGTGGACAGGAGGCTGCTGGCAAGCGCGAAGGGCAATTCGAGCTTGGTCCATTCCAGAAAACTCATCGGCTGGCGCACGGCACCCGGCTCGCGGCCGATCTCCCGCATCATGCCGATGGCAACGAGATGCGCTCCCGCCCCGATCAGCGAGCCGCAGACCGGACACGCTGCGCGCCGCCCGCAGCGCGGTTGATGCCAAGCGCTCGGCAAGACGAATTTCGGTCAGTGCGCGCGCGATGACGAAGGCGCCTACCAGAAGCCAGATCAGCGGGTTTCCAAGCGAACTGTAGAAGTCTTGCGGCGCGTCGGCGCCGCCGATGACGAGCGACAAGGCAGCCACGAGTGCAACCGCCGTGCGATCCAGAGGGGTCGTGATCCAGGCGATGACTGCGCAGACGAACACCGTGAGCGTCAGCTTCGCCGGCGCATCTCCCGGCACGAGCGCCCAAATCAACGCGGAAAGACAGATTGCAGGGGCGAGTGCGGCCAAGAGCCCGCCAGTTCGCTGATCTCTCATGCACCCCGTGCAAGCTGCTGCAGCTGAAAGCCGGCATGTAATTGTTGAAGAGCGTCGCGGTTCCGATAAACGGCATCCTGCCGGTCGAGGCATGCTCGCGCAATCGAAAGGCATGATCGGTACGGGCCCATCGCCATGTGAAAACGACCTCTATTTTTCCTTTGGTCCGCTCGTGCGCAGCCCGACCCGCTGAAACGCAGCGGCAATATCCTCCGGGTCAAACGGTTTGCCAAGAATCGCCAAATGTTCATCCTGAGCGCCCAGGCGCTCGCGAATTGTCTCACCTCCGTAGCCCGTCGCGAGAAGAATCGGCAGGTCGGGCATTGACGCCCTGATCTCGCCGACCAGCCCGTCACCCGGTTTGTCTGGAAGGCCGATATCGATGATCGCGCCAGCGAGTTCATTGCCCATGGCGTGAAGCTCCCTCACGGCTTCTTCGAAGCTTCCAGCTTCGACGGTCAGGCAGCCGCGTTCCGCGAGCATTTCCACGACGAGCATCCGCAGCAACGGTTCGTCCTCAACGACAAGAATGCGCGTAGGACCTTCTGGGACGGTGTCCTGATCCAGCACTTTGCGAATGCGCGCAGCGAGCGCAGTAAGACTGAACGGCTTGCTCAAGAGTTCGACGCCTGGGTCGAGCCGGCCGTCGTGAACAAGGGCACTTGCGGCATAGGCCGTCGTGATAAGGACCCTGAGCGAGGGGCGGATTTTCTTCGCGCGTTCGGCGAGCGCGCGCCCGTCGACCCCGCCGGGAAGGCCAAGATCGGTGAACAGGAGACGAATGTCCGGCTCGCGCTCGACGATCGGCAGCGCGGAGGCTGCATTGTCCGCCTCGAAGACAGTGTAGCCGAGTTCACGCAAGCTGTTGCAGGCGTAGGCGCGCACGTCGCCATCATCCTCGACGACAAGGATGACTTCCCCAGACCTAGCGCGCGGGATGTCCGTGCCTGGATTCGGCTCCGCCGGCGGCCGGTCTTCCGCGTCTTGAACCTCGGCCTCCTGCGCCTTTCGCAGATAGAGTTTGGCCGTCGTGCCGATGCCCGGTTCGCTGACGAGCATCACATATCCGCCGCTTTGCGTGACGAAGCCGTAGACTTGGCTTAATCCCAGCCCTGTACCGCGCCCTCCCTTGGTCGTAAAGAACGGTTCGAATACGTGCTTGAGCACGGCCGGCTCCATTCCGGCGCCGGTATCCGAGACGGAAATGAGGACATAGTTCCCGGGTTTCACCTCACGGTTGACGCCGGCGTATGCGGCATCCGCCTCGGCATTGGCGGTCTCGATTGTGAGTTCGCCGCCCGCTGCCATGGCGTCGCGGGCGTTGACGGCAAGATTGAGAATCGCCGCCTCCAGCTCGGTCGGATCGACCTCGGTCGGCCACAGGTCCGGTGCAAGCGTCGCGCGAACCCTGATCCCCTCGCCAAGCGTGCGCTGAAGCAGGTCCAGCATCCCTGAAACCAGCGTGTTGACGTCGATGATTCGGGGGTCCAGCGGTTTGCGGCGTGCAAAGGCAAGCAGGCGTTCGGTCAGTCCGGCCGCGCGGCGCGCGCCCCGCGTGGCGTTGTCGAGCGCCCGCAGCAGGGACGTCTCGGCGAGAGCCGATTGCCGTTGGGCATTTTCCAGATTGCCGAGCACGACGGTCAGCAGATTGTTGAAGTCATGGGCGATGCCGGCGGTCAAACGGCCGACCGCTTCCATCTTGGCCGAATGCCGCAGTCGCTCCTCCATCGCTTTGCGCCCGGACACATCGCGGATGCTGGCAAGACGGGCCGGACGGTGATTCCATGTCGTATCGACGACCCGGATTTCCGCATCGATCTGATCGCCGCCCGGTCTGTGGATCGCGATTTCCGTCGTCTCCCCGGAGAGGAAGGGTATTCCGATCGGAAAGCCGACCAACGCTTCCGTGCCCCTGCCGAAGATCTTCTCCGCTGCGGGATTGGCAAACAGCACGGTGCCTTCCTCATCGACGACGAGAATGCCGTCGGCATTCTTCTCGACAAGAAACCTGACCTCGGTCTGATCGATGCTATTGCCCGAGCTGGCAGCCGTCGCGGTCATCGTACTGGCCTCGCATGCGAACGCATCCTCCCCTGCTGCTATCAAGCGCGCGTGAAATCGCCGTCTGCGCCGGTAAAGACGTTCGGCGCGTCCTTGAAGGGATCACCAAGATGCATACCCTGATTGTCGATGGTGAAGCGCCTGATTTCCTTGGCGTGCTCGCTGCCGCGCATCTTCAGGACCATCAGGCCCCGGTGCATCGTGTCCTGCTCCTGGATGTAACGCAGCAGAATGATCGAGTCGGTGAGCGTAGAGATGTGCTGCTCGCTCGCGCTCTCGCCGCCAATCAGTGACTTGCTAGTGGCCGTGCACAACCCGGCGATCTCCCGCTTCTTGATGAAGGAGGTGAGGCTGATCAGAAATTCACGAAAGCCCGTATCGGGTGCGATGCGCTCAAGGGCCGACAGGCTGTCAATGGCTATGCGATTCGGCTGGAATTCGTCGACGAGGCTCTGAATGGTCAACAGGTGATCGGGCAACCCCTGTGCCTCGGGATAGAGGCAAATGACCTTCAGCCGTCCCTCCTCCTCCATTCGGGCATAGTCCACGCCCCACCCGTTTGCGTTGCGGAAAAGCTGGCCCTTGCTTTCTTCGTAACCGAAGAGGATTGCGTTCTCGCCTGCAGCGACGCCGCCTGCGAGGAAATTTGTCACCAGCAGGGTTTTGCCGGTGCCGGTAGCGCCGCTGACCAGCGTGACGCTGTCCCTGAAAAACCCGCCTCCGCACATCTCGTCGATGGACGGATTGCCGCTGGTGACGCGCACCATGCTCGATTGCTGCTCCAGCCGGAGCGATGACAGCGGGACGGCAACGACCCCCTGATTTGCCACAAGCGTGAAGGGCGCCTCCCCTTCGGCGTGGTGACTGCCTCGCATCTTGAGGACCTCGATCGTGCGGCGGCGCTTCTCGCGGTGCAGCACGTTGCGCAGAATAACCACGTTGTCGGCGACAAATTCCTCGAGACGATGACGGGTGATCTCACCGTACTCGCTGTTGCGTTCTGCCGTCATAAGCACGGTGAGTCCCAGTTTCTTGAGCGCGGTGCTGATGTGAAAGAGTTCACGGCGCAAGACCTTTGGATCGCCGATAAAATGGTCAAAGAGCTGCGTCAGCGAGTCGAGCACGACACGCTTGGCGTTGACGGTCTTGACGGCGTGCTGAATCCGGGCAAGCAAGGCGGCCAGATCAAAATCGCCGATCACGAGCTCTTCGCTCGCGGGCGGGCTGGCATCGACGAAGGCCAACGCGCCCTCCTTGCGCCATCGGCGAAGGTCCCATCCGAAACTGCGCATATTGGCTTCGATGTCCTGAGGCGGCTCTTCAAACGTGACAAGGACGCCGTTCTCACCGAACATCGTAATGCCCTGGGCGAGAAACTGCGTGGCGAAGACCGTCTTTCCGCTTCCCGGGGTGCCTCCGACCACGGTCGTCCTGGCGCGCGGCAATCCGCCCATCACCAGATCGTCAAACGCCTTGACGCCCGTCTTCACCCGCTCAAGAACATCTGCAGTGTCGACGTCCTGATCGGTCATGGGGCTTCCCCTTTCATTTCGATTCCAAGAAACGCAAGAATCTTCTTGAAGTCGCCGAGATCGCCGACAATCCTTCGGCAGCGACCTGAGTACTCGTAACAGAGGGTTGGGGTTGCGAGGATGCCGGCTCTTTCAGCAAGGTCTGGACTCGCAAGCACATCGATGACCTCGACGCGCCCTGCCCCGGCTTTCATCAGCGCGATCAGACCCTGGAATTTCTGTTCGGCCTGCCGGGAGCTTGGCGACGTCCCGGCAATATAGAGTCGAAGGATCGCTTCGGGATTTTCGGGGATTGCCTTCTCTGCGTTCGTCATCGCATCCGACGGCGCGTGATCCTCCGCCGCCGCACAGCGGATGGCGGCGGATGGACCTCAATTGGCGCGGTTTGAGTCGGCGTTAGGGAACTACGCGCCACGCATAGGCGCAAGAGAGCGAGAAATACTAGACGATTGGTATAGCGATCACTTCCGCGACCCGCCGTTGTCAAGAGCCGCGCGTGCGCGCTGCCTCTTTGGTGCGACCCGGCCCAAGCCGGTGATCCCGCGTTCACGCGCCCAGATGATCGCTGCGCCGCGCCGGTTCACCCCGATCTTGCGGTAGAGCGAAGCGATATGATTGCGCACAGTGTTCGGGGACAGGCGCAGCATGTTGCTCATCTCGGCGTCGCTGACGCCCTCGCAGATGAGGCCAAGCACCTCGCGCTCACGGTCACTGAGCATGTCGATGCCCTCCAGATCCTCGCCAGCGCCATTGCCGTGGCGCAGCGCCTTCATTTTATCGATGACGGTTCGCGCGAACCATGACGTGTCGGCCAGCACCGTCTGAATCGCGGCGAAGAGGTCGCGTTCCGACTCTCTCGGTTCATCACCTTCCTGAATCGCGCAAAAGACTCTCCGTTCGCCGTTGACGGTCATTTCGACCGGCGACATGAAACAGTCGAGTGAGAACTCGCCGGATCTTCGGACCGGTAAGTCAAGATCATGTAAACCCCCGTTCACGAGGCGGCGGGCCCTATCGTCCATCCATGTGACTCGCCCCTGAGAATCGATGAAGATGACACCGCTTTGCAGAGCGGCGACAATGCGGTCCAATCGATCATTCTCGCGCACGCGAGCGTCTATCACCTGGTCCATGGCAGACCCCCGTGTTGGTAAGAACGCTGTTGTGTGGTGGAGATGAACTGACAACGCCGAAGCGGCGGATTGGTTTCACTGCGCTAAGTCATTAGTAGAAATGCACTATTTTGAGCGGCAGGTCTGGGCTTCCACCACCTGCTGAATGGATGGCGGCTTTCAGGACGTGGAGGTCGCGGCGCAGATCATCAAGGGCGGCGTCCTGTGCAGCGTCGTTGGTGTTCGCGGCTTTCAATTGCGCACGGAGATTGTCGTTATCGGCTTGGTGCCGTTGAATTGCATTGACCAGAACAGCGGGCATCTTCGCCGCGTAGATCATGTCGGTGTAGTCGGCGGTGATCTCCTCGTGCAGGCGCTCGGGCGCATGCGCCAGCAGGTTCCTGTGCTTGTGCACCGTGCAGCGCTGCACCGGCACGCCGTCCCAGACGGCGGCGATCGCCTTGTCGAGCCCCGGTGCGCCGTCGACGACGGGGAACTCAGGATCCCGCAGCCCGCGCCGGACGAGGTCGTCGAGCACGCTGCGCCAAGCCTCGGCGCTCTCGCCACCCATGCTCTTGATCGCCAGCAGGACCTTCTGGCCGTCGGCACGCACGCCGAGCACGACCAGCAGCGAGATCGCGGTCGCCTTGCGGTCGAGCCCGCACGCGCACCACCGTGGTGCCGGCCAAGTACGCTCCCGCGATCACCGCGTCGGCCGCCAGGGTGCGCCGCACCTCGGAGACTACGCCACCCTCAATTCCAACCAACTCCGCGACGGCACCGAGCTTCTTCTCGTCGCTCGAGACGGAGAGGACGGCGCGCAAGACCTACCGGACACGGGATGAGGCCAGGGCCGACCGAGACGGCGACACTCGACCGGCTCCGCCGATCCTCGGTCGATTCGCCCAGCGCCCGAGCTACGCCGCCGCGCGTGCCCTCCGTCCCCACAGCCCGAGCCCGACCAGCAGCACGGTCGCGAGCACGAGCGCCGCCAGGGTCCAGGTCGGCACGTAGAAGGTCCTGTAGACCTCCCATCCGAGCAGGCGCAGCGCCGCCGAAACGTCGGTGTAGATGCCGACCAGGTGTCCGCCGAGGGTCCCGGTGATTCCGAGCAGCGCGCTGCCGAGCACGGCGGTTCCGGCCATGATCCACCGCCCCGGCCCATTCCATACGGCAACGCCGTGCCTCCAGCGGATGAACAGCAGCAGGGCCCAGTAGGCGACCGTCCAGGTCGCGAGCAGCATGTGATTGCGGCCGAGCGGCGTCGACGCGATCGTCTCCCACGGCCACACCATCAGACCGACCGCATAGGCCGCCGCCCCCGCGACGAACCCGATGCTCAGGAGCGGCACCAGCGCCCGGTCGATGGCCTGCGCGAGGGGACCATCGGAAACCGCGCGCCAGAGGATCGCGAGCGTCGCGGTCATCCACAGGGCGATGGGAAAATGAACCAGGACAACGTGATAGGCGGCCATGGTCATGCTCCTTGCTTGCGCTCGACGAGCAGCGGGTTGAGGGCGAAGCCGAATCCGGCGATCAGCAGGACGCCGGCGAGCAGCGTGAGCAGCCATTGCCGCCGGATGGCATCGGCGAACTCGGCCTCCACGCCGTAATGCGCGAGCTGCGCCTCGGTGTGGCGGTACTTGACGGGCACGCCCTTCCTGATGTTCTCGGCCCCGGCGTGCTTGCTGCTGTTGAGCTGCGCCCAGTTCACCTGGCCCGGATAGAACAGGGTCACCGCGTGCCACGGTTGATTCCAGCCGGGCTCGCTTCCGTCGAAGCGTGCCGCCACGAGCTCGGCTTCACGTCCGAGCCCCAGGGTGACCGGCAGGGAGACGTTGTGCCAGCGGCTGCCCAAGGCGTCGCGGTGCACCGAGAAGGCGATGTTGTAGACCCGCTTGTCGACCATGATCTTGTCGTCCATGGGCTTGCCCGTATCCATGGCCCGCTTGAGCGTGACCTCCCAGTAGCCGTCGCTCCAGCGCGCCTTGCCGACCACCGTGATGTCCGCGCGGGAGTTTTCCGCTGTCCGCAGGAGCCGTCGCGGGATCGTGTCGCCGTCCTTCCACGCATAGGCGGCGTCGAACGGGACCGCGCGGTCCTCGCTGAGGTAATAGAGGTCGTCGAAGCCGAGCTTGTGCTGGATCAGGTCGTCCCACTTCAGCGCTCTCTGGTTGGTCTTCTGCGGGTCGAACATCACCCGGGGCTGCTTCTTGGCCGCGTCCCAGTTGTCCGTGAAGGCGCCCTTGCCGGCATCGCCATAGCGGGCGTCGAAGACGAACTGGTCGTCGGACGCGCCGACCGGATTGCCGCGATGCGCCCGCCAGTGCCAGAGGTCGAGGAAATAGCCTCCTCTCCGCAGGGCCGCCAGCTCCTCCTCGGGCACGATCGAGCGCCAGTCGTTGATGTCGCGACGGGTCGCCGGCAGATGCTTGCCGACCTCGGCCTGCTTCTGCTTCTGGCCCAGATAGGGATGTGCCCTCACCTCGTCGGCCTTGGCCTCGTTGGTGAAGAAGCGCATGCGATCGCCGACCGTGATGTAGCCGCCATAGCGGGCGAACTCCGGCACGCTGCCGTCGTCGACCAGCATCGTCACCCGGTCCTCGTAGATGCCCTGCGGCTGCGGCCCGGCGACGCTGGCGCCGTACCGGACCCATTTGCCGCCCTCGAATTTCATCATGTCGTGATAGATCGAAGGCTGCTTCGCGGGCCATCGATAGCGGAAGAAGATGTCCTGTCCGTTGTAGGCCGCCTTGACCTGCAACGGCATCGTCAGCTCCTTCGGGATGTAGATATTGCGGCTGATGTCGTTCTGGACCACGCCCGTCCCATTCGTCAGCCACGACACGCCGAGCGCGCCGAGGAAGACGAGGATAGCCGCATAAAGACCGATCCGTCGCATATGCCCCTCCATCGTCGATGGGAGGGCATGCTCCGCCCGCCCTGGACGGGCGCATTGATCTGAATCACAATCCCGTCGCATTCGCGCCCCGGGCGGCGTACGCCACGTCCCGAGGCCGCTGCACCGGACCGGCAAGGCGAGCTCGCGTATCAACGGCTGTTTTCGTGGCGTAGCCGGTGCCGGCATGCTGCGTCGCATGCGCACCCGATCACGGATGTGCAGCGGCCCAAGCGCCTATGGCAGGCTCGGCAATGCGCTGCACCGCGCCACCATCAATGCGGTCGCCCTACGCCTCCCTCGCCTCCAGCACGGCGCGCAGCGAGATGCGCGACCAGGCCGCGGTGCGCTCGCGGAACGCCGTATAGGACTCGTGGGTCTTGCGCGCGAGCTCGCTGCGGCCGGCGAGCTCGGCCAGCACGTCGGCGGCCTGGCGGCGCGCGGCGGCGACCACCGGCGCCGGGAAGCTGCGCAGCTTGACGCCGTGGCGCTCGGTGAGCGCCGCGAGTGCCTCGGCGTTGAGCCGCTCCATCTCGGCGAGCGCGTGGCTCGCCTCCGCCGCGCAGGCATGCGCCACGATCGCCCTGGTCTCCGGGTCGAGGCTCTCCCAGAGCTTGAGCGAGACGATGCATTCGCCGGTGCCGTTCGGCTTGTTGAAGCCGGGCCCGTAGTAGAACGCCGCCGCGCGGTAGAGGCCGAGCGCGATGTCGGTGCCCGGGCCGACGAACTCGACCGCGTCGAGCACGCCCGACTGCAGGCTGGTGAGGATCTCGCCCGGCGAAGTGGTCTGCGGCGTCGCCCCGAGCCGGCGATAGACCTCACCGCCGAGGCCGAGCGAGCGGATCTTCAGGCCGCGCACGTCGTCGAGGCCGGCGACCTCGCGGCGGAACCAGCCGCCCATGCAGACGCCGGTATTGCCGCCCATGAAGGGCTTCACGCCGAACGGGCGATAGAGCGCGTCCCACAGCGCCTGGCCGCCGCCCGCATCGACCCAGGCGACGTGCTCCGAGGGGGTGAGGCCGAACGGCACCGTGGTGAAATAGGCCGCCGCCGGCTGCTTGCCCTGCCAGTAGAACGCGGCCGTGTGGCCGAGCTCGGCGACGCCGTTGCCGACCGCGTCCAGCACCTCGAAGGCCGGCACCATCTCGCCCGCCGCATGCACGGTCACCTGCACCCGCCCGCCCGAGAGCGCGGCGATGCGCTCGGCGACGCGCTCGGCCGACATGCCGGGGCCGGGCAGCCGCTTCGGCCACGAGGTGACCATGCGCCAGCGCCGCGTCTGCGCGCGCGCGAGGCGCGGCGTCGCCACCAGCCCGGCCGCGAGCGCCCCGCCGCCCATCAGTCTGCGTCGCGAGATCTTGGTCATGTGCGTCTCCTTCGTGCTCACCACCAGGCGTGGAAGTGGTGCACGGGTCCGTGTCCCGTGCCGATGGCGAGCCGGTCGGCAGCCGCGAGCGCGGCCGTCAGATAGGCCTTGGCGGCGGCGACCGCCGTCTCGAGCGTCGCACCCTTGGCGAGTTCCGCCGCGATCGCCGAAGAGAGCGTGCAGCCGGTGCCGTGGGTGTTGCGGGTGTCGATGCGCGCGACCGCATGGCGCGTGACGCCGCCGGGCGTGACCAGCAGGTCCACGGCCTCCGGACTTGCCCCGTGGCCGCCTTTCACCAGCACCGCCCTGGCGCCGAGCGCGAGCAGCCGCTCGCCCTGCGCCCGCATCTCGGCCTCGCTCGCGGCGATGCGCGTGTCGAGCAGCGCGGCGGCCTCCGGCAGGTTGGGCGTGATCACGCGCGCGCGCGGGATCAGCTCGCGCCGCAGCACCTCGACCGCCTCCGGGGCCAGGAGCCGGTCGCCCGAGGTCGCGACCATGACGGGATCGAGCACCACCTGGCGCTGCGTCCAGCGGTCGAGGCCGGCCGCGACCGCCGCGATCACGGCCGGCTGCGACAGCATGCCGATCTTCACGGCACCGACCGCGAGATCGGAGAACACCGCGTCGATCTGCGCCGTGACGAAGTCCGCCGGCACGTCGTGGATGGCGGTGACGCCCTGCGTGTTCTGCGCCGTGAGCGCGGCGATCACCGAGGCGCCGTAGACGCCGAGCGCCGAGAAGGTCTTGAGGTCCGCCTGGATGCCGGCGCCGCCGCCCGAGTCCGAGCCCGCGATGGTGACCGCGATCACGGTCATGCGCGTCCCCGCTCGGCGAGCGCGCGGTCGAGGACGGTCCGCAGCGTCCGCGTCGCCGCGGCTGGATCGGGGGCGAGCGAGAGGGCCGAGATCACGGCGACGCCGTCGGCCCCGGCCGCGATCGTGTCGGCCGCGTTGCCCGCATCGATGCCGGCGATCGCCCCCACGGGAAAGTCGGCGCGCCGCGCGCGGAACGCCGCGGCGATGCGGGAAAGCCCGGCGAGCCCGATGGGCGGATCCGGATTGTCCTTCGAGGTGGTCGCGAACACACCGCCGACGCAGACATAGTCGAGGAGCTCGAGCGGCGCCGCCGCGGCCTGCGCGACCGTCTTGATCGACAGGCCGATGATCGCCTCGGGCCCGAGCAGCGCCCGCGCATCGGCGACCGCCATGTCGTCCTGGCCGACATGCACGCCGTCGGCGCCGGCCGCCATCGCGACGTCGACGCGGTCGTTGATCAGGAGCGGCACGCCGCTGCCGGCGAGCGCCGCACGGATCGCGCGCGCCTCCTCGACCAGCATGCGCGTCGTGCCGGTCTTGTCGCGCAGCTGCACCAGCGTGGCGCCGCCGGCGGCCACCTGCCGGGCGAGCTCCGCCAGCGGCCGGCCGCCGGCGCGCGCCGGGTCAACCAGGGCGTAGAGACGGATGTCGACCATCACGTGATCCTCGCGTGTCGCAGCATCCCGGCATCGAGGCCGTAGAGCACGTCCAGCATCTCGCTCGCGAAGCTGCCGGGTCCGGCCGCGCGCCCGCCCGCGACCTCGCCCGCGACGCCGAACACCGTCAGCGCCGCGAGCGTCGCCGCGTAGGCGTCGCGCTCGACCGAAAGGAACGCCGCCGTGACCGCCGAGGCGGCGCAACCCATGGCGGTCACCCGCGCCATCAGGGGATGGCCGTTGGCGACGCTCGCGGCCCGCACGCCGTCGGTGACGACGTCGCGCGCGCCGGTGAGCCCGATGGTGGTGCGCGCCGTCCGCGCGAGGTCGCCGGCATCGCCGGTTGCGGCGAGCGCCGCGAGCTCGGGCGCGTTGAGGCGGATCGCGCGCGGCGCGAAGGCGATGAGCGCGCGCGCATGCTCGGCCCGCGGCGGTGAGCGGTCGACGAACACCGGATCGAGCACCCAGGGCCGGTCCTGCGCATTGGCGACCTGGACCGCGGTCGCGACGGCGGCGCGCCGCTCGGCATCCAAGGTGCCGAGATTGACCAGCAGGGCGTCGGCGCTCGCGACGAACGGCCCGATCTCCTCGCCCGACAGCGTCATCGACGGGACCGCGCCCAGCGCCAGCAGCACGTTCGCCGTGAAGGCCTGGGCGACCGAGTTGGTGATGCAGTGCACGCGCGGCCGCGCCGCGCGCAGCCGCGCCAGCAGCTCGACGATACGGGGGTGCTCGCTCTCCGGCGCGCGCATCTCAGCTCCCTCCGCCGGCATGACCCGGATCAGGTTCGATGGGTTGGCGTGACGCCTCTCAGCCCGACGACCGATCCGCCGGGCACCCCATAGAGATTGCGAGGACATACCTAGCGCCCCGCGGGCGCCGGTTCAAGAGACCCCCGCCGGCTCGCGCGCCCGCCGCATCGGCCGCACGGGCGCGCCGCGCGCCGCCCGCCGGCCCGAGCACGCTTGTCATTTGCCGGCGATTTTGCTGGATTGGCCTCCGTTCGGCTGGAGGCGCGCGAATGATTCCGTTCTTCGTCCAGATCAAGTGCCATCTCGGCAAGTCCTACGAGGTGGCGAACAAGCTCGCCGACGCCGAGATCGCTTCCGAGATCTATTCGACGGCCGGCGATTTCGACCTCCTGGTGAAGTTCTACGTCGAGGACGGCACCGATATCGGCCACTTCGTGAACGAGCAGGTGCAGGTGATCCCCGGCATCCAGGACACCCGCACGATCATCACCTTCAAGGCGTTCTGAGCCGCACGGCGAGGCCCGCGGTCACGCCCCCGTCGGCGGCCCTTCCGCTTCGCGCGCGCGCTTGAGGCCGAGCTGGCGCTCGCGCCAGATCACGAACAGGCCGGCGCCCGCGACGATCGCCGAGCCGACATAGACGTAGAGGGTCGGCACCTCGCCGAACATGGCGTAGCCGAGCACGAAGGCCCAGAGCATCGCGGTGTAGTCGAAGGGCGCGACCACCGAGGCGGGCGCGAAGCGGTAGCTCTCGGTGAGCAGGAGATGCGCGATGCCGCCGAGCAGGCCGGTGGCGATCAGCGCGGCGAGCTGCGCTCCCGTCGGCGTCACCCAGGCGAAGGGCAGCGTGGCCGCGCCCGCGAGTGCGCAGAACAGAGAGAAGTAGAGCACGATCGACGAGGTGGTCTCGGTATCGGTGAGCCGCCGCGTCTGGATCACCGAGCCCGCATTGGTGAAGGCGCCCGCGAGCGCCAGGAAGGCACCGACCGTCGTCACCGCCGAGCCCGAGACCAGGCGCGCGAGATCGAGATAGGGCCAGAGCATCACGATCACGCCCGCGAAGCCGACCGCCACCGCCGACCAGCGATAGACGCGCACGCGCTCGCCCAGGAACAGCGCGGCGAGCGCCACCGTGATCAGCGGCGCCGCGAAGCCGATGGCGGTGGCGTCCACCAGCGGCAGCCGGGCGAGCGCCGCGAAATTGAGGAACATCCCCGTCATGCTGATGAGCCCGCGGCCGAGATGGCCGAGCGGCCGGCCGGTGCGCACCGCCGCCATCAGCTCGCGCCGCCACGCGTAGATCACGACCACCGGCAGGATCGCCCAGGCCGAGCGGAAGAACACCACCTGGCCGACCGGAATCGTCTCGCCGAGCCAGCGCACCAGCGCCGACATCAGGGCGAACAGCAGCGCCGAGATCAGCTTGAGGAGGATGGCCTTGGCGATGTTCATCGACGGGAAGCGATCCGGCCCGGCGGCGGATGGAGCGCGGGAAGGCAGGTTGCGGCGGGGAGCTCGCGCGCACCGCGTGATTCGCGACTTGAGCATGCCCGCGCCGCGCGCGGTAGCCGGACGCGCGCATGATCCGGCGCGCCCGCCGCATGCCTGCTACTTCTTCTTCGGCGGCCGCGGCGGCCCGTCCCGGGGCGGCAGCGACTTGATGTAGGCCGCCATGGCGGCGCGGTCGGCGGCGGAGAGCTGCGAGGTGTTGCGCACCACCGCGGCCATGTTGGAGCCAACGAAGTCGGCTTCCGGCGTGCTGCCGGTCTCGAGCAGGTAGGCGATGTCCTTGTCGGACCACTCGCCGAGCGTCTTCTGGGTGATGTTCGGCACCCACCCCTCCCCGTCGGGATTGGGCCCGCCCGCATAGCGCTGCGCCGCGACGATGCCGCCGAGCGCGTTGCGCGGGCTGTGGCACTCGGCGCAGTGCGCCGGCCCTTCCACCAGATAGGCGCCGCGGTTCCAGTCGGCGGGCTTGCCCGGATCCGGCCGGAACGGCGCGCCGTCGAGGAACAGCAACTTCCAGCCGCCGAGCAGGCGGCGGATATTGTAGGGAAAGGCAATCGTATGGTCCGGCGCCCGGCCCGGCACCGGCGCCAGCGTCTTGAGATAGGCGAACAGGTCGCGCACGTCCGCCGTCGCCATGCGCTGGTAGGACGGATACGGGAAGGCCGGGAAATAGTGCCGGCCGTCGGGCGACGTGCCCTTCACCATGGCGGTGACGAACTCCGCCTCGCTCCAACGGCCGATGCCGTCCTCCGGATGCGGCGAGATGTTCGGCGCGATGAAGGTGCCGTAGGGCGACTTGAGCGCGAATCCGCCGCCGAGCCGCGTCTTGTCGTCCTGCTGCGGCGCGGCGTGGCAGGAGGCGCAGCCGCCCGCGTAGAACATCGTGCGGCCGTTATCGTGGTTCGGCGTGTGCGCGCCGAGCGCGCTCGCCGGCACGGTGGCCGGCATGGTGACGACCCAGAACGCGCCGAAGCCGGCCAGCGCCGCGAGCACCACGAGCAGGACCAGCTTGCGCATCCACACCCTCGCATCGTAGGGCGGATTGGCCGCGCAGCGGCGCAATCCGCCAAGTGCGACGCGGGTTGCGCGCTGCGCGCCAACCCGCCCCTCGGTCCCCGTTGCGCCCCGCAACCGGAAAGGGCGGCCGATCGCTTCTATCGGCCGCCCTCGTCCGTTGCCGGAAGCTCCGCGTCAGCTCTTCTTCACCCGGTAGGTCTCGTGGCAGCCGCCGCAGTTCTTGGTGACGTTGCCGAAATTCGCCTTGAAGCTGTCGAGGTCCTTGACATTGCCCTTCGCGGCCTTGGCGTCGGCGCCGAACTCGGTGAAGCCCTTCTTGAAGCCGTCCATGTCCTCCCAGATCTTCGCGGCGGCGGTGGTTTCGCCCCCGCTCTTGGAGTTGGCCGGGAACAGGTTCGGCATCTTCGCGGCCGCGTCCTCGTAGGTCGTGAAGATCTGCGTGGCCTTCGCCTGGTCGAAGGGCGCCTCGCCCTTGGCCATGGCTGCGCCCGTCTTGGTCTGCGCGCCGACGCCTTTCATGATCTCCTTGCGCTGCGCGATCGGATCGGACTGGGCGGCGACTGCCGTGATGCCGATCACGACCGCGGCGGCGGCGAGCAAGGTTCGATTCATCTGCTGGTCTCCCTCGATGGCGGGGTTGGTCCCCCTGGGCCGGAACACCGGCCGCAGATTGTTATTCCTCGAAACCGGCGACGCTCGCGAGACGAGGCGGGATCACGATTCCGTGAAACCTGCGGCCGGGTCCGGCTACAGGGTGTGCAATCGCCGGCCTTCGGCGATCGCGGCCCAGAGCCGCTCGGGGGTCGCCGGCATGTCCACGTGGCGCACGCGATAGGCGCGCCAGAGCGCGTCGACGATGGCGTTCATGATCGCGGGGCACGAGCCGATCGCCCCCGCCTCCCCGGCGCCCTTCACGCCCAGCAGGTTGTTGAGGCACTTCACGTTGCGGGTCTCGAACACGAAGTCGGGCGTGTCGCCCGCGCGCGGCAGCGCGTAGTCCATCAGCGTGGCGGTGAGGAGCTGGCCCGACTCCCGGTCGTAGACGGTGTCCTCCATCAGCGCCTGGCCGATGCCCTGCACGGTGCCGCCGTGCACCTGGCCGGCGAGCATCAGCGGATTGAGGGTGACGCCGAAATCGTCCACCACCACATAGGCGCGGATCTCGACCTCGCCGGTGTCGGGATCGATCTCGAGCTCGCAGAGATGCGTGCCGTTCGGGAACGTGGCGCCGGCGGGCGTCTGCGCGTCCTCGGTGGTGCGCAGCTCGGGCGTGGCCTTGGGCGAGCGCGCGAGCTCCGCGATCGAGACCGTGCGGTCGGTGCCGGCGACGCGCACCTCGCCCCCGGCGATCTCGAGGTCGCCGATGCCCGCCTCCAGCACGTCGGCGGCGAGCGCCTTCAGGTTGTCGGCGAGCTTGGTGGCGGCGCCCGAGACCGAGGAGCCGCCGCACGGGATCGAGCTCGAGCCGCCGGTGCCGAGCCCGCTGCGGATCGTGTCGGTATCGCCCTGCAGCACGTTCACGCGCTCGGGCGGCAGGCCGAGATGCTCGGCGATGATCTGCGCATAGGCGGTGTGGTGGCCCTGGCCGGTCGACTGCGAGCCGACCAGCACCGTGACGGTGCCGTCCTGCTCGAGGCGCAGCACGGCGGTCTCCGGCCCGTTGGCGCCGCAGGCCTCGATATAGGTCGCGAGCCCGATGCCGCGCAGCTTCCCCGCCTTGCGCGACTGCGCCAGGCGCCTGCCGAAGCCCTTCCAGTCGACGATCTCCTGGGCGCGCTCCATGTGGCCCGCGAACTCGCCCGAGTCGTAGAGCTTGCCGGTCGCCGTCTTGTAGGGCATCGCCTTCGGCTTGATGAAGTTGCGCTTGCGCAGCGCGTCGGGGGCGATGCCGAGGTCGCGCGCCGCGACGTCGACCAGCCGCTCGATCACGTAGGAGGCCTCCGGCCGCCCCGCGCCGCGATAGGCGTCGACCGGCACCGTGTTGGTGAAGGCCGCGCGCAGGCGCACGAAGCAGGTCGGGATGTCGTAGACGCCCGGCAGCATGCCGGCCCCGATATAGGGGATGTAGGGCGCATAGGCCGACAGATAGGCGCCCATGTCGGCGACCGTGTCGACCTCGAGCGCGAGGAACCGTCCCTTGGCGTCCAGCGCCAGGCGCGCGGTCGTGACATTGTCGCGGCCATGGCTGTCGGCGAGGAAGTGCTCGTTGCGGTCCGCGATCCATTTCACGGGCCGCTGCAGCCGCTCGGTCGCGAGCGCGACCAGCGCGTACTCGCGATACGGAAACAGCTTGGTGCCGAAGCCGCCGCCCACGTCCGGCGTGATCACGCGCATCCGCTCGGTCGGGATCTTCAGCACGCGCTTGCAGAGGATATCGCGGATCGCGTGGCTGCCCTGGCTGCCGAGCGTGAGCGTGATGCGGCCGCTCGCCGTGTCGTACTCGCCGACCACGCCGCGCGTGTCGAGATAGTTGGTCACCAGCCGCTGGTTGACGAGGGTCAGGGAGACGACATGCGCCGCCGCCGCGAAGGCCGCCTCGGTCTTCGGCCCGTCGCCGAGCGTGGTCTCGAAAGCGAGATTGCCCGGGTGGCTCGCGCGGATCCGCGGCGCGCCGGACTTCAGGGCCGCGACCGCGTCCACCGTGTGCGGCAGCGCCTCCCACTCGACCGCGATCGCCTCGGCCGCGTCCTTCGCCTGCTCCGGCGTCTCGGCCACCACGAAGGCGACCGCGTCGCCCACGTGGAACGCCTCGCCGCGGGCGAGCACGTGATAGGGCGGCGCCTCGATCTTCACGTTCGGGATGCCCGCGACGCAGGGCATCGGCGCGATCCCGGCGAGGTCCTCGCCCGTGAGGATCAGCCGCACGCCCGGCAGGGCGCGCGCCGCGGCGACGTCCGCGATCCGGAACCGCGCATGGGCATGGGGCGAGCGCAGCACGACCGCGTGCAGCGTGCCTTCGGGCGTCACGTCGCCCACATAGCGGCCCGCACCGCGGATCAGCGCGTCGTCCTCCTTGCGCAGGACGGGCTGGCCGAAGCCGAACTTCATCGGTTGCATGAGGCTTTCCGGTCTGTTGGTGACCGATCGTGGTTAGCATGCCGGCGCCGGGCGGGCGACCCCGCGCCGGGCGCGCAGGTGCGTTGCGCGGGTTGCATGAACGGACCTCGCCCGCGCGGCTATTCGGCCGGCTGCGGCGCCGGTGTCCGTCGGCGCGCGAGGCGCTCGGCGATGCCCTGGGTGACCACGTAGAACACGGGCGTGAAGATGAGGCCGAAGAACGTCACGCCGATCATGCCGAAGAACACCGCGGTGCCGAGCGTCTGGCGCAGCTCGGCGCCGGCGCCGATCGCCCAGACCAGCGGCGAGACGCCGAGGATGAAGGCGAACGAGGTCATCAGGATCGGCCGGAAGCGCAGCCGGGCGGCCTCGACCGCGGCCGCGTAGCGGTCGCGCCCCTGCTCCTGCAGCTGCTTGGCGAACTCGACGATCAGGATCGCGTTCTTGGCGGCGAGCCCGATCAGCACGACGAAGCCGACCTGGGTGAGGATGTTGTTGTCCTGGCCGCGCAGGATCACGCCGCTGATCGCCGCCACCAGGCACATCGGCACGATCAGGATCACGGCGATCGGCAGGCTCAGGCTCTCGAACTGCGCGGCCAGCACCAGGAACACGAACACCACCGCCAGCACGAAGGCGAACATGGCGGTGCTTCCGGCGCGCAGCTGCTGGAAGGCGAGCGTGGTCCATTCGTAGCCGAAACCGTCCGGCAGGGTCTCGGCGGCGAGCCGCTCCATGGTCTGGATCGCCTGCCCCTGGCTGTAGCCGGGCGCCGGCACCCCGTCGAGCTCGGCGGCCGGGTAGAGGTTGTAGCGCGGCAGCCGGTACGGCCCGGAGGTCGAGCGCACGGTGGTGAACGAGCCGAGCGGCACCGTGTCGCCGTTGGCGTTGCGCACGCGCAGGCGCAGCACGTCGTCGGGCTCCAGGCGGTACTGGCTCTCCGCCTGGGCGACCACCCGGTAGGTGCGCCCGAACAGGTTGAAGTCGTTGACGTAGGACGAGCCGAGATAGGTCTGCAGCGCCGCGAACACCTCGGAGATGTTGATGCCGAGCAGCTGCGCCTTGGTGCGGTCGATGTCGAGATAGAGCTGCGGCGTCGCCGTCTCGAACAGCGAGAACACGTTGGCGAGCCCCGGCGTCTGCGCGGCGCGCCCCATCATGGCGTAGACCGCGCCCTGCAGCGCCTGCGGCCCGCGGCCGCCGCGGTCTTGGATCATCATGCGGAAGCCGCTGCCGGTGCCGATGCCCTGCACGGCCGGCGGCTGGATCACGATGAAGAAGCCTTCGCGGATCTGCGCCAGCTTGCCGAACAGCTGGCCCTGCAGCGCGGAGATGGATTTCCGCGGGTCCTTGGCGCGCTCCTCGTAGGGCTCGAGCACCACGAAGATCGCGCCCGCATTCGGCGCGTTCGAGAAGGTCGCGCCCGAGAAGCCGACGACGTTGACCGCATGCGAGATGCCCGGTGTCGACAGCGCGAGGTCGACGGCCTGCCGCATCGCCGCGTCGGTGCGCGCGAGCGCAGCCCCGGGCGGCAGCTGCGCCGCGATGATCAGGATCCCGCGGTCGACCTGCGGGATGAAGCCCTGGGGCGTGCGGCGGAACTCGTTCAGCCCGAAGCCGAGGATCGCCGCATAGGCGAGAAGCATCAGGAGCGCGATGCGCACCACCTTGCCGGCGAGCCAGGCATAGGAGCGCCCGACCGCATCGAAGCCGATGTTGAACACGCGGAACAGCGCGTGCGCCGGCCGCGCCCAGAGCGGCGGCTTGCGCTGGTCGTGCGGGCGCAGCAGCAGCCGGCAGAGCGCGGGCGAGAGCGTCAGCGAGACCAGCAGCGAGATGACGGTGGCGCCCGCGATCGTGAGCGCGAACTGCCGGTAGAACTGGCCCGAGATCCCGGTGATGAAGGCGGACGGCACGAACACCGCGGTCAGCACCAGCGCGATCGACACCAGCGCCGAGCCGACCTCGTCCATGCTCTTGCGCGCGGCGTCCCGCGGCGGGAGTCCCGCCGCGATGTTGCGCTCCACGTTCTCGACCACGACGATGGCGTCGTCCACGACGATGCCGATCGCCAGCACCAGGCCGAACAGGGTCAGGTTGTTCAGCGTGAAGCCGAACATGGCCATGAAGAAGAAGGTGCCGATCAGCGAGACCGGAATCGCCACCAGCGGGATCACGGCGGCGCGCCAGGTCTGCAGGAACAGGATGATCACCAGCACGACCAGGATGATCGCCTCGAGGATGGTCGTCTGGACGGCGCGCACCGACTGCTGGATGAACTCGGTCGGGTTGTAGACGATCGCGTGCCGGATCCCGGCCGGGAAGCGCTGCGCCAGCCGGTTCATCGTCGAGATCACGCCCTCGGCCGTGGCGAGCGCGTTCGAGCCGGGACGCTGGAAGATCGCGATCGCCACCGCCGGGTCGCGGTCGAGATAAGAGTTGGACGAATAGTCCTGCGCCGCGAGCTCGACCCGCGCCACGTCTTTCAGCCGCACGACGGCGCTCGCCGTGGTCTTGACCACGATGTTGCCGAACTCGTCCGGCTCGGCGAGGCGCCCCTGCGTCTGCACGCTCACCTGGAACGCGCCCGGGGTCGCGGCCGGCGGCTGGTTGAGCACGCCCGAGGCGACCTGCACGTTCTGGCGCTGCAGCGCCCCCACCACGTCGCTCGACGTCATGCCGAGCGACTGCAGCCGGTCCGGGTCGAGCCAGATCCGCATCGCGTAGTCGCGCACGCCGAAGATCGTGATCGATCCGACGCCGTCGACGCGCGAGAGCACGTCCTTGATCTCCAGCGTCGCGTAGTTCGAGATGTAGAGGGCGTCGCGCGACTTGTCGGGCGAGGTCAGGTGCACGACCATCATCAGGTCGGGCGAGCTCTTGTTCACCGTGACGCCGATCTGGCGCACGTCCTGCGGCAGCCGCGGCTGCGCGATCGCGACCCGGTTCTGCACCTGCACCTGGGCGGTGTCCAGGTTGGTGCCGAGGTCGAAGGTCACCGCGATCGAGAAGCGGCCGTCGGCGAGCGAGTTGGAGGACATGTAGAGCATGTTCTCCACGCCGTTGATCTGCTCCTCGATCGGCGCCACCACGGTCGAGGCGACCACGTCGGCGCTCGCCCCCGGGAACTGGCCGGTCACGTTGATCACCGGCGGCGCGATCTCGGGATACTGGGCGACCGGCAGGCGGAAGAACGCCACCGCACCGAGGATCACGAACACGATCGACACGACGCTGGCGAAGATCGGCCGGTCGATGAAGAAGTGGGAGATGCGCATCGCGCGATCAATCCTTCTTCGCCTGCGGCGCCGCCGCGGCCTGCGGGGTCACCTTGGCGCCGGGACGCGCGCGCATCAGCCCGCTGACGATCACGCGGTCCTCGGCCGCGAGCCCGTCCTTGATCACGCGCAGCCCTTCGACGATCGGCCCGAGCGTCACGTATTTCTGCCGCACCGTGTTCTCGCCGTCGACCACGTAGACGAACTTGCGCACCTGCTCGGTGCCGATCGCGGCGTCGGGGAGCACGAAGGCCGCGTAGGGCGGCGAGGCCGGCACCTGCACGCGCGCGAACATGCCGGGCGTGAACAGGCCGTTCGGATTGGCGAACGAGGCGCGCCCGCGGATCGTGCCGGACGACCGGTCGATCACGTTGTCGACGAAATCCATGCGGCCCGTATGCGAGAAGCCGCTCTCGTCCAGGAGCTTGAGCGTCACCGGCGTGGCGATGACGCGCGTCGCGTCACCGGCCTCGCCGGCGAGCCGCGAATAGCGCAGGTACGAGGCCTCGTCGAAGGTGAACTCGAAGCGGATCGGGTCGATCGAGACGATGGTGGCGAGCAACGTGGTGTTGCCGGACGTGCCGCCGGTGACCAGGTTGCCGGGGGTCACGCGCCGGTCGCCGATCCGGCCGCTGATCGGCGCGCGCAACTCGGTGAACTGGAGGTCGAGCTCGGCCTGCCGCACGGCCGCCTCCTGCGCGGCGACCGAGGCCTCCGCCACGCGCTTCGCCTGCGTGCGCTGGTCGAAGACCTGCTCCGTGACGGTGCGGTCGCGCACCAGCTGCGAGGCGCGCGCGAGGTCGCTCTCCGCGTAGGCGAGGTTGGCGCGCGCCTGCGCGAGCGTCGCCCGCGCCTGGGACAGCGCGATCTCCAGCGGCCGGCGGTCGATCGTGAACAGGAGGTCGCCCTCCTTCACGAGCTGGCCATCCGTGAAGTGCACCTTCTCGAGATAGCCGGAGACGCGCGAGCGCACCTCGATTGCGTCCACGGCGACGAAGCGGCCGACATACTCGTCCTGGTCGGTGATCGTCTTCCTGGCCGGCTGCGCGACCGTCACCGCGGGCGGCTGCGCCGGCGCGGGTTGCGCCTTCGGCGGCGGGTTGCCGCAGGCCGCGAGCATGAGCGCGGCCGCGGTCGAGGCGAGGCAGAGACGCAACGTGACGTTCGACATGGAGACCCCGATGGCACCGCGCGGCCGTCGGGCGCGGGCGTCAGCCACGCGCCCTTCCCCCGCGGCACGCCGCTTCCCATATGTGGGAACCGGACGCCTGTCCACTCACACCCTCGCCCGCATGCATGCGGAAGCCCGGAATGCCCGGCCGGGGTGGTGGCTATTGCCCGCTGGGGCCCGTCAACCCCGGCCGATGGGCGCGTCTCAGCCCTGATCGTCGGCCGGCAGCGGCGGCGCCTTGGGCGCGCCGCGCCGGCGCAGCGCCGCGAGCCACTCGCGCCCGAACAGCAGCACGATCGCGCCGCCATAGACGAGCGCGCCGAGCAGCGCCAGCACCGCGAGCGGCAACACGTGGCGCAGTGCCGGCCAGCCGGCGAACAGCTCGATCGCCGGCCGTTGCGCGACCAGCAGCAGCCCGGCGAGCGCGAGGCCCGCCACCGCGAACTTCGCCGTGGCGCGCGCCAGGTGCGGCTCGAAGCTGACGAGGCCGCGCCGCAGCGCGAACCAGGTGAGCAGCGCCAGGTTGATCCAGGCTCCCGCGGCGGTGGCGAGCGCGAGCCCGACCTGCGCGAGCCGGCCCATCAGCAGGATCTTCAGCGCCACATTGACCACCACCGCGAAGAACAGCGCGATCACCGGCGTGACGGTGTCGCCGCGCGCGAGGAACGTCGTGGTGGCGCTGCGCATCAGCACGAAGGGGATGAGGCCGATCGCATAGGCCGCGAGCGTCGCGCCCGCGGCCTGCGCGTCGGCCGCCGTGAAGGCGCCACGGCCGAACAGCGCCAGCATGATCAGGTCCGGGATCATCAGGAACGCGACCAGGCACGGCACGGCGAGCAGCAGGGTGAGCTCGATCGCGCGGTTCTGGGCGTGACGCGCGCCGCGCTCGTCGCCCGCGGCGATGCGGTTCGCCATCTCGGGCAGCAGCACGGTGCCGACCGCGATGCCGATCACGCCGATCGGCAGCTGGTTGAGCCGGTCCGCGTAGTAGAGCGCCGAGAGCGCGCCGGTCGCCAGGAAGCTCGCGATGATGGTGTCGGCGAACAGCGCGATCTGGGTCTCGGCGGAGCCGACGGTCGCGGGCGCGAAGGCCTTGAGGAAGCGCTTCACGTCGAGATCGAGGCGCGGCCGGCGCGGCACCGGCAGCACGCGCTGACGCTTCAGGTCTCCCGCCACCAGCAGCGCCTCGAGGCAGCCCGCGATGAACACGCCCCAGGCCGCGGCGTGGCCCGCGGTCGGGAAGAAGACCGCGAGCGCGAGCGTCGCCATCATCGACAGGTTGAGCAGGATCGGCGCGGCGGCGGGCGCCGCGAAGCGGCCGAGCGCGTTGAGCATGCCGCCGTAGAGCGTCACCAGCGACACCAGCATCAGGTACGGGAAGGTGATGCGGGTCAGCTCCACCGCGAGGGCGTAGCGTCCCGGGTCGCCCGCGAAGCCGGGCGCGAGCAGCGCGATCACCCAGGGCGTGAAGGCGAGCGCGACCGCGAGCAGCGCGAGCTGCACGATCATCAGCAGGGTGAAGACCCGGTCCGCGAACAGGCCGGCCCGCTCCGGCCCGTCCTGCTGGCGGATCCGCGCATAGGCCGGCACGAAGGCCGCGTTGAAGGCGCCCTCGGCGAAGATCGCGCGGAAGTGGTTCGGCAGCCGCAGCGCGACGAAGAAGGCGTCCGCGATCGGCCCGGCGCCGAGCATCGCCGCCAGCATGATGTCCCGCGCGAAGCCGGTGAGCCGCGAGAGCAGCGTCAGCCCGCCGACCGTGAGGATGCGTCCGATCATCGACGACTGTCGCACGTCATTGAACTGGCTATCGCCGGCGGCAACACGGACTCTCCCATGACGGATGGAAGGTGGTCCGTGCGGCTCTCGATCAAGCCCCGAGCGCGCGCCGCACGGCCGCGATGATGCGGTCCTGCGTCGGCTCGTCGAGATAGGCGTGCATCGGCAGGCTGAGCACGTCGGCGCTCAGCCGCTCGGTGACGGGCAGGCCGCCGGCGGCCGCCGGGTAGCCGCGATAGGCGGTCTGCCGGTGCGTGGGCGTCGGATAGTAGACGACCGAGGGGATGCCTTCGGCCCGCAGCGCCTGCTGCACGGCGTCGCGGCGCCCGGACCCGATGCGGATCGTGTACTGCGCCCAGACCGAATGGGAGTCGTTCGGCACCACCGGCACGGTCGCGACGTCGGCGAGCGCGTCGCCGTAGCGGCGGGCGACGCGGTTGCGCGCCGCGATCTCGTCCGGGAAGATCTTGAGCTTCTCGATCAGCACCGCGCACTGGATCGTGTCCATGCGCCCGTTGAGGCCGATGCGGACATTGTCGTAGCGGTGACTGCCCTCGCCGTGGTTGCGCAGGCTGCGCAGCGCGGCGGCGAGCGTGTCGTCGTCGGTGAACACCGCGCCGCCGTCGCCGTAGCAGCCGAGCGGCTTGGCCGGGAAGAAGCTCGTGGTGGTCACCGGCGCGAGCGTGCCGACCTTGCGGTCGCGGAAGGTGGCGCCGAACGACTGCGCGGCGTCCGCGATGACCGTGAGGCCGTGCCGCGCCGCGATCGCGCCGATCGCGTCGTAGTCCGCCGGCAGTCCGAACAGGTCGACCGGCATCACGGCCCTCGGGCGCAGGTCGCCGGCCGCGGCGATCGCCCGCTCCAGGCTCTCGGGATCGATGTTGAAGCTGCGCTCGTCCACGTCGACGAACACCGGCGTCGCGCCGGTGAGCGCGATCGACTCGCCCGTGGCGCAGAACGTGAAGGAGGGGCAGAACACGGCGTCGCCCGGCCCGATGCCGTGCGCCATCAGGGCGAGCACCAGCGCGTCGGTGCCGTTCGAGACCGTGATCGCGTGGCGCACGCCGCAGAAGGCGGCGAGATCCGCCTCGCACGCGAACACCTCGGGGCCCATGATGAACTGGCAATGCGCCGTCACCCGCGCGATCGCCTCGTCGATCCGCGCGCCGAGCCGCCGGCGCTGCGCCGCGACGTCGACGAACGGGATGGTGATCGGATCGAGGCGGGCGTGCTGCGTCATCTTGCGTCCGGGATCATCCAAGGGCGCCGGCTCTGGTCTGCATGGCTCAGGCGGTGGCGCGCCGCGGCTTGACCTGGGGCGAGGCCGCGGAACTGTCGCGCAGGCATTCCATCGCGACCGACAGGCTGGCGACGCCCTCCTCGCCGGTCACCGCCGGGCTGCGGCCCTCGCGGATCGCGCTCACGAAATCGATCAGCTCGGCGCGCAGCGGCTCGGCATGGCCGACCGAGAGGTGGCGCATCGAATAGCTGCCGTCCGGCTGGAAGCCGAAGCATTCGGTCACCTGGCGCGTCAGCAGGTCGCCGATCAGGTACTTGCGCCGCGTCGCCACGTGCACGGTGCGCGCCTTGAACGGGGTGAGCCAGTTGGTGTTGATGTGGGCGAGCACGCCCGAGGCGGTGCGGAACTGCAGCAGCGCGATGTCCTCGCGCTCGGCCACCGCGCTCGAGAGCTGCGGCTGCACCTCGACGATCTCGGAATCCGTGAACCAGCAGATCAGGTCGATGTCGTGCACCGCGAGGTCGATGACCACGCCGACATTGGACATGCGCGGCGGAAACGGCCCGACCCGGGTGATCGCGATCGACAGGATGTCCTCGTCGCGGATCGCGTCCTTGATGACCTGCACGGCCGGATTGAAGCGCTCCACGTGGCCGACCATCAGGGTGACGCCGGCATGGCGCGCCGCCGTCACGATCGCGCGCGCCTCCGCGACATTGGAGGCGATCGGCTTCTCGACCAGGATGTGGATGCCGCGCCTGGCGCAGGCGATCGCGATGTCGTGGTGGAGATGGGTCGGCGCCGCGATCGACACGGCGTCGACGCCGGCCGCGAGCAGCGCGTCGAGATCCGCGAAGGCCTCGCAGCCGAGCACCTGGGAGATGAAGTCGCGCCGCGGACGCTCCGGATCCGCGATGCCGACCAGGGTCACGCCGGGCAGCTCCGACAGCACGCGGGCATGGTTGCTGCCCATGACGCCGACACCGATCACGCCCACGCGCAATGCACTGTCCGCGTCCCGTTTCGCGGCGCTCGTCATGTCCGGTAGCGTCCCCCGAAGAAATCCCCGTCGGCCCGAGGCACTCCCCTAGCATGCCCCTGTCCGGCTGGCGACCGCCCCCGGAACCAAGCCCGAACACGTTTTGAATCAAGAGATTACAGCCGACCTTGCGGCAGCCGGCTGCCCTGCCTGCGCCCGGAACCCGGCTTCAGGAGGCGGCAGCCCGGCGCGGCGCGTCCGCGCCGGGGGTCGCGAGCGACAGGCCGGCCGCGATGGCATCCTCCCGGAACGCCTTCACGGCATCGAGCGACAGCTCGGCCGCCGTCCGCGTGCCGAGCGCCGGGAGCTTCTTGAGCACGTCGGCGGGCGCCGTGATGATGTGGCAGCCCATGCGGTCGGCCTCCACGACGTTGAACGCCTCGCGCGTCGACGCCCAGATGATCTCGACATTCCGGGTGCGGCGCGCGCGCGCGACCGCGTCCTGCATGATCGGCCGGTAGTCGATGCCGAAATCGGCGAGCCGGCCGGCGAACACCGAGACGCAGGCGGGCGCCCCGCCCGCGAGCGCGTCGATCGCCTTGGCGACCTGCTCCTCGGTGAAGATCGCGGTCATGTTCACCTTCACGCCGTCGCGCGAAAGGCCGCGCACGGTGTCGAACAGGGTCTCGCCGCGGGTCGTGGAGACCGGCAGCTTCACGTAGACATTCGAGCCCCAGGTCGCGATCGCGCGCGCCTGCGTCACCATCTCGGGGATGTCGTCGGAGAACACCTCGAACGAGATGTGGCGGTCCGGAACCGCGGCGACGACGTCGCGCCCATAGGCCTCGTAGTCGGTGACGCCCGCCTTCTTCAGCAGCGAGGGATTGGTCGTGAACCCGCTGATCCAGGCGTTCTTCGCCATCTCGAGGATCTGCGCCTTGTCGGCGCCGTCGGTGAACAGCTTGACCTTGAGATCGGCGAGCTTGAGCATGGGCACCCTCGGGAAAAATACGTAGTCGTTGCGCGACCGGCGACGAGAGCTTTCGGGCCGTGAGACCGCATCCGCGCCGCGCGGTCAATGCGTCCGTGTCCGACTCGGCACTCTATAGGCTTGCGCGTGCGCCTGCACGCGCGGCGGCCCGGTTCTCGACAGCTATCGGGCCAGGAGTTCCCGATAGAGCCCGGTGACCGCGCGGCCGACCGCCTCCTCCGTGAAGGCCGCCCGGAAGCGCGCATGGGCGGCCGCGCCCATCCGGGCGCGCAACGCCGCATCGCCGGCGAGCCGCACCAGCGCCTGGGCGGCCTGCTCCGTGTCGCGCGCCGGCACCAGGAGGCCTTCGATTCCGTCGCGCACCACCTCGCGGCATCCCGGCACGTCGGTCGCCACGATCGGCCGCCCGGCCGCCGCCGCCTCGACCAGGCTGCGCGGCGTGCCTTCGCGATAGCTCAGCAGCATGGCCACATGGTGCCCGCGCCAGACCCCCGCGACGTCGTCGGTGCGGCCGCGCCATGCGACGCCCGGCTCTGCCGACCAGGCGCGCAGCTCGGCCTCGCTGCACGAGCGGCGGTTGGAGGGATCGGGCGTGCCGTAGAGGCTGAGCTCCACGGCCGCGCCGATCTCGCGCGCGCGCCGCACGGCGGCGACCGCCTCCGCGATTCCCTTCGGCCGCAGCATGCGGGAGACGACCGCGACCCGCAGCGGCGGCGCCGGCGGCTCGGCAGTCGGAGCGGCGGCGTCCGCCGCCACGCCCGCCCCGCCGATCAGCGTCACGTCGGGCCCGTCCGGATCGAGCCCGAACTCGCGCGGATCATCGCGGTTCTCGAACAGATAGCGTGTACGCGGTCCGCGCAGCCAGCGGCCGACCACGGCGCGCGTCGCGGCGCGGCCGATCCGCTCGACGGGCCCGTTCTCGATCCAGAGATGGCCGAGCCCGGTCGGCGCCAGCACCAGCGCCCTGGCGCCGGCCGCCTTCGCGGCGAGCCCGCCCAGCGCCACCATGCGCAGCGCGATGCAGTGCACGATGTCGGGCCGCTCGGCGCGCACGATCGCGGCCATGCGGGCGATACTGCGGCCGATCTCGATCGGCCCGAGGCTGCGGCGCTCGCTCTCGAGCGAGACCGTGCGGAAGCCCTCCGCGGCGATCCGCGCCGCCTGCTCGCGCAGGCGTGTCGCCACCACGACCTCCAGGCCCGCCGCGCGCGCCGCGCGCGCCATCGGCAGGAAATGCGAGACGAAGAACCAGTCCTCGGTGACGAGATAGAGCAGCTTGGGCATGAGAAGGATCGACGTGGCGGCTCCGTTTATCCTAAAAGGCCGGCACTGGCGACCAGTGCCGCCGGGGCGCTTGGAGGGAATTCGTGGATGGCGCGGGTGGGATCTGGTCAATCCTTGTCGTGCTCGTGGTGGCGTGCGCGGCGAGCGCGGCCCTGATCGCGGCCTTGCGTCCGCTGTTTCGGCGCTACGCCATGGCGCGCCCCAATGCGCGCTCGTCGCATCGCGAGCCGACGCCGCAGGGCGGCGGCGCCGCCGTGATCGCCGCGACGCTTGTCGTCGCGTGGTCGGCGATCCTGCTCTCCACCACGGACTGGCATGCGGGTCTGCCGCAATACCTGGCCCTGACGGCCGGCGTGCTCCTGCTCGCGGTGGTCGGCGCGGTCGACGACATCCGCACCCTGCCGGCGACCCCGCGCCTGCTGGCTCAGTTCGCCGCGGTCGCCCTGGTGATCGCGATGGTGCCGCAGGAGCTCCGGCTCGTCCCGGCCCTGCCCCTGGTTCTCGAGCGGCTCCTGCTGGTGATCGCCGGCGTCTGGTTCGTCAATCTCGTGAACTTCATGGACGGCATCGACTGGATCACGGTCGCGGAGGTCGTGCCGGTCACCGGCGGCCTGCTGCTGCTGGGCTGGCTCGGCGCCGTCCCGTTCGAGGCGATGCTGCTCGCCGCCGCGCTGCTCGGCGCGACGCTCGGCTTCGCGCCGTCGAACCGCCCGGTCGCCGCGCTGTTCCTCGGCGACGTCGGCAGCCTGCCGATCGGCCTCCTGCTCGGCTTTCTCCTGCTCGGATTGGCCTTCAACGGCCATGTCGCGGCCGCGCTCCTGCTGCCGCTCTACTATCTCGCGGATGCGAGCCTCACCCTCGCCCGGCGCATGATCGCACGCGAGCCCTTCTGGCAGGCGCACCGCTCCCATTTCTATCAGCGCGCGACCGATCGCGGCTTCACGGTGAGCAAGATCGTGACGCACATCTTCGTCTTGAACCTGCTGCTTGTCGCCCTCGCCATCGTCAGCGTCGCGCGGCCCGAAGCCGCGACGTCCCTCGCCGCGCTCGCGGCCGGCGGCATGCTCGTCGGCCTGACGTTGGCACGATTCGCGCGCGGCAAGTCAGGAGGGTGACGCAGGCGCCAGCCCCGCGCCCTCGCCCGCGAGCGCCTGATCCACGGCGCGCAGCACCTGCTCGACCGACAGCTCGTCGAGGCACTGGCTGTGGCTGTCGATCCGCCGCAGGCAGCCTTCCTGCTGGCACGGCAGGCACGGCAGCGGGTTCTGCACCAGCCAGGCATTGCCGCGGCGCTGGATCGTGCCGGCCGCCGCCCAGGGCGCGTCGAGGCCGCGCTCCGGCCAGGGTCCCCACAGCCGCGGATCGGTCGGCCCGTAGAGCGCGACGGTCGGCGCGCCGGTCGCGGCCGCAAGATGCGTTACCGAGGTGTCGGGCCCGACATAGACCGCGGCCTCGCGGATCAGCGTCGCGAGCTCGCCCCAGGTGAGCGCGCCGTCGCGACGCATCACCTCGGTGTCGTGCCACAGGCCGTCCAGCCGCTCGCGGTCGGAGGGCGCGCCGGTCGCGACCACGGCGAGGCCGCGCGCCGCGAGCGCCGCCGCGAGCGCGCGCCATCCGGCCTCGGTCCAGCGCTTGTAGCGGAACATCGGCTCGGCATGGACGACAGCGTAGCGCCGTCCCGGGCGAAGCTCCGCGCGCAGCGACCCCGACGGCGCGACCACCTCGCCCACCGGCGCGACGCCGAGCGCCTCCGCGAGCGCCAGGACCTCGGCGACGCGATGCCGGTTGCCGTCGGCCGCGACCGCGCGGTCGAGCGCCAGGGCCTTGAGGCGGGCGCCGAGCCGTCGGCCCTCGACCGGGCCGGCGCTGACGCGGCCCGCCACCCAGGCGAACCATGTCGGCCGGTCGCCCGACTGGGTCGAGACCGCGAGGTCGTAGCGCCGCCAGAGCCTGCGCGCGAGCGCGAGGCTTTCCCCTGCGCCCGGATGCGCCGGCATGGTGACGACCCCGGCGAGATCGGGATTCCCCGCGAGGATGCCCTCGGTGCCGGCGAACACCAGGGCATCGACCGCGGCGTCCGGAAAGGCGCGCTTGAGGCTGCGGATCAGCGGCGTCGTGAGCAGCACGTCGCCGAGCCGACGCAGGGCGACCACCAGGATGCGGGAGCGGGGCGGAAGCACGATCCGTTGCATGGCGCGTCACGCCGCCGGCACGCCGGCGGCCGGCGCACGCGCGCGCAGCACCATGCCGGCCGCCACGCCGACCCCGACCACGTAGATCCATCCGTGCGTGAAGTCGAACAGATGCGAGTTGAAGGCGCCCGAGACCATGTTCTGGACGACGATCACCAGCCCGGTCCAGGCCGGCAGCCCGCCGCCCAGGAACAGGGCGAGATGCGCGAGCCACATGGCGACGAGCACGGCGGCGCCGACGAGGCCGAGCTCGATCGCCACCGCGAGATACTGGTTGTGCGGATTGACCGCGGCGACCGACGCCGCGCCGCCGCCTTCCAGCGCCGCGCGGCGGAACCGGTCCGGCATCGTGCCGGTGCCGTGACCGAGCACCGGCGCCTGCGCGACGAAGCCGACGGACTTCCGCCAGAACTCCAGGCGCAGGCCCGAGGACGTGATCGCATCCTGGGTGCGATAGGCCTGCACTTCGTCGAAGACCTTCAGCACCCGCTCGCGCAAATAGGGCGAGGAGGCCCAAGCGAGGCTCGCGAGCGCCGCGCCGATCACGGCGGCGCCGATCATGCCGCGCCAGCCGAAGGCCTTGCCGGCGAGCAGCAGCATCAGGATCGGGATCACCACCAGCGCGGTGCGGCCGGTCGCCACATAGACGATGTTGGCGATGAGCACGGCGGCGAGCAGCGCCGCGCCGCACGCGAGTCGGACGCGCCCGCGGCGCCACAGATCGACCGCGGCACCGAGCAGGGCGAAACCCGCGATCATGCAGAAGGCGCTCTGCGAGAGGTAGTCCTTGACCGGAATTCCGGGGTCCTTGCCGCGCCAGGGCAGGCCGGGCAGCAGCACCAGGAGCCAGGAGAGCGCGGCGAGCGCCACCGCGGAGGCGACGAATCCGGCGAGCACCCAGTGACCGCGCGGCGAGTGCCGGAATTGCAGGATCAGCAGCGGAAGCGCCAGGAGCTTGTTGTAGCCGCCGACGCCCGCGAGCCGCTCCATCCAGGCGACATCGCCCCAGAGAAGGCCGAGGATCGCGAGCCCCCACAGCAGCACCGGCAGCACGGCAGCCGGCTCCCCGAACGCCGCGCGCGCTCTTGGCAGGTCGAGTGTCGGCAGGAGCAGCACCAGCCAGAGCACCGCCAGGATCCCGGTCGCCGAGGTCGACCAGGGCAGCGACACCGCCAGCAGCGCGGCCGCCACGTCGGCGGCGAGCGCGAATTGCGCCCGATCGATCCGTGCCGCCGGCGCGCGGCTCATCCGGCACGCCTCGGCGCCGCGTCCTGCGCGGGCGCGCCGGTCTCCTCGAGCGCCGAGATGCCGCGCAGCGCGCGCACCCGGCCGGCGCGGATCACCTCGTCGAGCCGGGCGCGGTTCCCGGCGAAGCGCGCGCGGTCGTGCTCGGGATGCCACAGATGCACGACGCCGGTCGCGAAGCGGCCGTCCTTGCGCCGCGTGCCGCTGCGGAGGAGGCGCACGATGACGTCGGAATCTTCGAGGCCCCAGCCGCTGAACTCGGCATCGAAGCCGTCGACGCGCAGGAGATCGGCCCTGCGGATCGCGAGATTGCCGCCGCGTGCGCCTTCCCAGGCGCGCGCGCGCAGGCGCCGCAGCGGCCCGAGCGGCAGGGTGAGGACCGGACCGAGCCGATTGACGTCGCCGGCGCGCCGTGCCGCGATCCAGTCGCCGAGGCGCCACAGCTCCGGCGTCGCGCCCTCGCGCAGCACGCGCTCGGTCAGGCCCTGCGAGAGCAGCACGCGGTTGCCGGCCACGAACCAGCCCGGCTCGGCGAGCCGGCGATGCGCCGCGACGAAGCCGGGACGCGGAATGCTGTCGCCGTCGAGGAACACGCAGACCTCGCCGCGGCTCGCCGCGATCGCGCGGTTGCGGATCTCGGCGAGGCGGAAGCCGCGATCCTCGTGCCACACGTGCCGGACCGGCACCCCCGCGCGCGTCTCCCACGACTCCGCGACCTGGCGCGTCGCGGGCCCGGAGCCGTCGTCCGCCACCACGATCTCGAAGCCGCGGTCGCCCTGGCGCGAGAGGCCGCGCAGGACCGCGTCGAGCGCATCGGGCCGGTTGTAGGTCGCGACGATGATCGAGATCAGCTCAGCCAAGCTTCTGCCTTTCGAGCCACGCCTTCATGTAGCGGTAGTAGGTCCCTTCCATGTTGGCAACGGCGAGCAGGAACCCGGCCGCGCCGTCGAGAAAGCCGAGCTGCAGCACGTAGACGCGCAGGAACGCGAAGCCGCCGCGCACGATGCCGGTCAGGAACGAGACCGGGCGGCCGGAGGCGATGATCTGCTGCGCGCCCAGCGTCGAGTAGGAATCCATGCGCCGGATCGCGTCCTCGAGGCGGCGGACCGGATGGTGCAGCAGCGGCGCGTCGATGCGGCCGACCGGGCCTTCGCAGACCACGCGCTCGTGCACGAGGTCGTCGGAGAAGCGCGCCTTGCCGCGACGGAACAGGCGCAGCACCCGGTCGCGCGACCAGCCCGATTGCCGCATCATGCGCCCGCAGAAGCTCGAGCGCCGCTGGATCGTGTAGCCGTCCATCCCCTCCTTGCCGATCGCGGCTTGGATCGCCGCGGCGAGCTCGGGCGTCACGCGCTCGTCGGCGTCGATCGAGAGCACCCAGTCGCCGCGCGCGAGCGACAGGGCGTGGTTCTTCTGGGCGCCGAAGCCCTGCCAGGCGTGGAAATTCACCCGGGCGCCCTTCTCGCGCGCGATCATCAGGGTGCCGTCGGTGCTGCCTGAATCGACCACGACCCGCTCGTCGCAGAACGCCAGGCTCTCGAGGCACGCGCCGATATTCGCGGCCTCGTCCTTGGTGATGATGATGGCGCTGAGCCGCGCCCGGCTGCGCACCTCCTGGCTCTCGCTCATGTCGGTCCCCCCGGTTATCGCCTCCGTGCTTCGCGCCGGTTCAGGCGGATGCGGCGGGAGGCCTCGCGCCAATGCCGGAACGGCATGCCGAGATAGTACTTGCGGAAGAACTGCAGCCAGCCCTGCAGGTCCGCGCGCGCCGGGCTCGCCGCCGGCACATACCAGTTGTTCAGCCCGGTGCGCCGGAACCAGCGATAGCCGCGCCCGGTGAGGTAGCGGTGCAGCCGCAGGTCCATCGCGAGGTCTTCGATCAGCAGGAGCCGCGGGGCCCAGCGGGCGAGGTCGAAGCCCTCGAGCGCCTCGATCTCGTGGCCCTCGATGTCGATCGAGACGAGGTCGAGCGGCGTCGGCGCGCCCGCCTCCGCCAGGATGTCGTCGAGGGTCCGCACCGGCACCTCGATCGCGCCGACCGGGCGCTCGGTCGCGAGGTTCAGGTTGGGGTCGAAGGACGAATGGATCCCGGCGAGGTGCAGGGTCAGCGTCTTGCCGGCATTCGCCGGCGAGGAGCAGGCGACCGCGAAGACCTTCGCCTTGCGCGCCGCGGCGAGGCGCGCCGCGAGCTCGGGTTGCGGCTCCACCAGCACGCCGGTCCAGCCGCGCTGCTCGAGGTGGAAGGTCTGCGACAGGAGCTCGGGGTCGTTGGCGCCGACCTCCACGAAGAAGCCGCGCGTCACGCCCGCGAAGAAGGATTCCTTGAGCGCGTTCTCGAGGTCGGGCGGGAAGATCGCGCGCATCCCCTTCAGACCTTGGCGGGCTTGCGCGAGCGCGTGACCATTCCGGTGGTGCTGTGGCCGGGGACGAGCCCGACCAGCACGACCTCGCCGCCCGCGGCCTCCACGATCTCGCGGCCGACCACCTCATCGGGCTTGTAGTCGCCGCCCTTGACCAGCACCGAGGGCCGCACGCGCCGGATCAGCTCGAGCGGCGTGTCCTCGCCGAACACGACCACCAGGTCGACCGCCTCCATGGCGGCCAGCACCTCGGCGCGCGCCTGCTCGGTCTGGATCGGCCGCCCGTCGCCCTTGAGCCGGCGCGTCGAGGCGTCGCTGTTGAGGCCGACCACCAGGCGGTCGCAGGCCGCGCGCGCGTCGGCGAGCACCTTCACGTGGCCCGGATGCAGGAGATCGAAGCAGCCGTTGGTGAAGCCGATGCGCAGGCCCGCCCGGCGCCACTCGGCGAGGCGCTCGTCGAGCACGGCCCAGTCGAACACGATCTTCTCCTCCGGCGCGAACAGTGCCGACGGCAGGATGCGGTGGCGCAGCTCCGCGTCCGTCACGGTGGCGGTGCCGCGCTTGCCGACCACCACGGCGGCCGCCGCATTGGCGGCGCGCGTCGCCGACTCGAAGTCCGCGCCCATGGCGAGCAGCACGCCGAGCACGGCCACCACGGTATCGCCGGCGCCCGAGACGTCGCGCACGCGCACCGGATAGGCCGGCACGTGCACGGGCGGCGCGCCCTCCACGTGCAGGGTCATGCCCTCCTCGCTGCGCGTGACCAGCACGGCCTCGCTCGCGACGCTGCGGGCGAGGCCGGCGGCGGCCTCGGCCACCTCGTTCTCGGTGACCGCGCGGCGGCGCGTCGCCTCGGCGAGCTCCTTGCGGTTCGGCGTGATCATGGTGGCGCCGCGATAGACCGCGTAGTCGTGCCCTTTCGGGTCGACCACCACCGGCTTGCCGAGCCGGCGCGCGGCGTCGATCACGGCGCGGATCACGCGCGGCGTGAGCACGCCCTTGGCGTAGTCCGAGAGCACCACCGCGCCGGCGCGCGGCATCAGCTCGGCCGCGGTCGCGATCAGCATGTCCTCGATCTCCGCGCTCGCCGGCGTGGCGGCCTCCCAGTCGGCGCGCAACAGATGCGTCGAATGATGCTCGGAGACGAAGCGCACCTTGCGCGTGGTCGCGCGCGAGGGGTCGACCACCAGATGGGCGGTGACGCCGCCCTCCGCCATGATCGCCTTGGTCAGCGCGTTCCCGGCATCGTCCTCGCCCGTCATGGCGACGAACAGGCAGCGCGCGCCGATCGCGGCCACGTTGCGCGCCACGTTGCCGGCGCCGCCGACGACGGTCTCGCTGCGCTTCACGGCGATCACGGGCGCCGGGGCCTCCGGCGAGATGCGCGAGACGTCGCCATAGACGAACTCGTCGAGCATCAGGTCGCCGATGCAGAGGACCGTCTGCTGGCCGATCTCGTGGAGACGTTTTTCGAAGTCGAACATGGCTATCGGTAGCGGTCCGCCGTGTCGAGGAACTGCCTCACATAGCGCCCGACCGCCTCCTCGAGCGGAATGAAGCCCGCATTGTAGCCGGCGCGGCGCAGGCTCCCGACCTCGGCTTGCGTGAAATACTGGTAGCTGCCACGGATCGCGGCCGGCATGTCCACGTATTCCAGGTTCGCGGGTCGCTCGAGCGCCGCGAACACCGCCAGCATCAGGTCGCGGAAGCTGCGCGCCTCGCCGGTCCCGACGTTGAACAGCCCCGAGACCGACGGCGTCTCGATCAGCCAGCGCACCACCGCGACCACGTCGTCCACATGGATGAAGTCGCGCCGCTGGTCGCCGTCGGCGACGCCCTCGCGGTGCGACTTGAACAGGCGGATCGGCCGGCCCGCCTTGGCGTCGTCGAAGCGCTTGGCGACGAGGCTCATCATCTCGCCCTTGTGGTACTCGTTCGGCCCGAACACGTTGAAGAACTTGAGCCCGGCCCATTGCGGCGGCAGCGCCACCCGGCGCCGCGCGCGGTCCATCAGGGCGAGGTCGAACAGGTGCTTGCTCCAGCCGTAGAGGTTCATCGGCTTGAGCCGCCGCAGTGCCGGCAGCGCGTTGTCGTCGGAGAAGCCGGCCTCCCCGTCGCCATAGGTCGCAGCCGAGGAGGCGTAGATGAACGGTGTCCGCGTCGCCGTGCACCAGTCGAGCAGCCGCAGGGAGAGGCGGAAATTGGTCTCGATCACGAGGTCGCCGTCGCTCGCCGTGGTCTCCGAGATCGCCCCCATGTGGACGACCGCGTCGAGCTTGCGGCCCTCGAGCCAGCGCATCAGGTCGGCCGGATCGACCAGGTCGGCGAGCTGGCGCTTCTGCAGGTTGCGCCACTTGCCGTCCGATCCCAGCCGGTCGTTGACGACGATGTCGGTCTGCCCGGCCTCGTTGAGGCTCGCGACCACGTTCGACCCAATGAACCCGGCCCCGCCGGTCACCAAGAACATACGCTGTGCCCAATGGCAGGCCCGGCCAGCCCGGCACCCCCGCGCCCACCTTTGCCCCAGCCGGGAAACCGGCGCAACATGAGCCGCCCGCCATGGTGGACGCAGGCGCACGCCCAGCCCG
>PQAH01000188.1 GCA_003105195.1 Bradyrhizobiaceae bacterium | reverse complement strand
GCAGCTCCAGCGCCTCCTTCTCGCCGCGCCGCGCCAGGTCGGCGCGGTGCGCGCGGATGAGCTCGAGCCAGGTCTGGTCGAGGAACTGGCCGGGCCCGCTCGCGCTGGAGCGGCGGTTGCGGGCGTTGGGATCGCCATGCGACTCCGCCATGACGATGCGTTCGACCGCATCCGCGAGGTCGATGGTGCCGGTGAGCGCGCTCCATTGCCGGTCGAGCTCGCGCAGCAGAGCCGGGCCGTAGACGAGGCCCGGCACGAGCAGCGCCAGGAGCAGGACGAGACCGGCGCCGGCGCGCAGGTACCAGCTGTGCGAAACGGCCCGCGCGGGCAGTGGGCGGGCGATACGGCGACGCGGCGCCGGCGGGCGGGGGACGGACGCGCGCGGCGGGGCCTTCACGGGGCGGGCGCGGCCGGGCGTCGGCCGCACCGGCCCACGCGGAAGTTCGAGCTGCGGCGCCGGCGGCAGCCGCGCGGGCGTGACGTCACCACCGGGCCGTTCGGGGCGCGCCGGCGCGATGAGGGTCGCGGCATCCATGCCGCGATGTTCCGACGGCAAGCTGAATCGAAACTTAACAGAACGTAAAATGTGATCGGCGAATGCGACGGACCGGCGCCCGTCAGGCCGATGCCGCGACCGCGCGCAGCGCCTCGGCCACCAGCGGCGCGACCGAGACTTGGTTGGTCGCATGCGGGACCGTGTCGGTGGTGACGACGCGCGCGCCGGCCTCGGCGAGCAAGCGATCGCTGGCGTCTGCGAAGAGGCCGTGCACCGCGATGCAGACCGGCGCGGCGAAGCCCGCCTCGGCGAGACGGCGAACCGCCGCGATCATGGTCCGGCCGCTGGAGATGATGTCGTCCACCAGCACCGGCGTGCGGCCGCGCCAGGCGCCGAGATCCTCGAAGCGGATCTCCACGTCGCGGTCGCCGTGGCGCACCTTCTCGAGCACCGACCAGGGGGCGGCCGCGGCCGCGGCCACGGCCGAGACCCACTGCTCGCTCTCGCGGTCCGGGCCGATCACGAGCGGCTCGGCCACGTTCGCCTCGATCCAGGCCGAGATCAGGGGTGCGGCGTGCACGACGCGGGTCGGAATGCGGTAGATCTCGCCGAGCGCGCCGTAGCGATGCAAGTGGGGATCCACGGTGACCAGCCAGTCGAAGGTCTCGGAGAGAAGCCGCGCGAAGGGGCGCGAGGTCACGGCCTCGCCGGACCGGAAGCGGCGGTCCTGGCGCATATAGGCGAGATAGGGCGCGACCAGGCCGACGCGCGTCGCGCCGAGCTCGCGCGCCGTGGCGGCCGCGAAGACCAGCGGGAGGACCTTCTCGTCCGGACGCGCGAGCGTGCAGACGATCGCGAGCGAGCGGCCGCGCGGCTCGTCGAGGAGGCGCAGATAGGTCTCGCCGTCGGGGAAGCGGCGCGTCTCGAGCGCGGCGCGCTCGGCGCCGAGCGTGGCCGCGAGCCCCGCGGCGAGCGCCTCGTTGCCCGGCATGGCCATGACCAGGGGCGCCGTCATCCGGGCGCGATTCCGAAGATGCCGGGATTGGCCGCCGCATAGTCGAGCGCATAGGCGAGCTCGCCCGGGGACTCGGCGTGGACCGTGCACAGGGGCTCGCCCGCCGCGACGGTGTCGCCGAGCCGCACGTGCAGCGCGACGCCCGCCGCCTTGTCGTCGGGCGCGCCGGCGAGCTTGGCGAGCTTGGCGATCTTGCGGTTGTCGACGAGCGCGAGGCTGCCGGAGCGGTCGGCGAGCAGGGGCCGACGATGGTGCGATACCGGCGGGACGCGCATGCCGCCCTGCGCCTCGCAGATGCGCTGGAACTTGTCCCAGGCGCGGCCGTCGTCGAGAACATCCGCCGCGACCTGCGCGCCGGCGCCGTCGGGCGCGAGGCCGCCCAGCTCCACCAGGCTGCCGGCGAGCGCCACCGCCCGCATCCGCAGGTCGCGCGGCGCGCCGGGCGCGCCCTGCAGCACCGCCAGCACGTCACGGGCTTCGAGCGCCGGGCCGATGCCGCGGCCGATCGGCTGCAGCCCGTCGCCGAGATTGATCGTCACGTGCATGCCGAAGGTTTCGGCGACCGCCACCAGGCCGGCCGAGAGAGCCTCGGCGGCTTGCGCGCTGCGCACCTTGGCGGTCGGACCGACCGGCACGTCGAGCACCACATGGGTCGACCCGGCCGCGATCTTCTTGGAGAGCACCGAGGCGATCATCTGGCCCTCGGTGTCGATGTCGAGCGCGCGCTCGACGCGGATCAGGATGTCGTCGGCCGGGCTCAGCCGTACGGCGCCGCCCCAGGCGATGCAGCCGCCCTCGCGTTCCACCACGCGATGGATGTCGGCGACGTCGAGGTCGACCGGCGCCAGCGTCTCCATGGCGTCGGCCGTGCCGGCCGGAGACGTGATGGCGCGCGAGGAGGTCTTGGGCATGGTGAGGCCGAGCGCGGCGACGATCGAGACGATGATGGGCGTGGTGCGATTGCCGGGCAGGCCGCCGACCGAATGCTTGTCGACCACCATCGCGGGTTTCCAGCGCAGGCGGTCGCCGACCTCGACCATGGCCCGGGTGAGCGCCACCACCTCGTCGTGGTCGAGCGGCTTGGTCGCAGAGGCCGTGAGGAAGGAGGCGAGGTGCACGTCCGTGTACTGGCCCTTCACGATATCGCCGATGATCTCGCGCAAGGCCGCCTCGCTCAGCCGGTTGCCGTAGACCCGGCTGCGCACATGGGCGAGCGAGCCGACCGGATCCGCATGCACGACGGTGAGCGTCTCGCCGTCGGTCAGGCCGAGCCGGCGCCAGGCGGATTCCGACAGGCCGGCCTCGTCCCCGGCGAGCCAGTCGCCCGTGACCTGGTGGAGGGTGGCGACGACGCGGCGGTCGCCGACGCCGAGCTCGACCCGGCTCAAGGCGCTGAAGCCCTCGGAGCGGCACACCGGGCAGTCCTTGTGCATGAGCACCACGGCCTCGTGATGGGTGTCGAGGCCGAGGCGGCGCGCCCGCAAATGGCGCCCGTTGGCGTGAGCGTCCTGCATGCTCATGCGAGCTCCACCTCCTGCCCGTGATCCGGAACCATGCAGGTCCACCCCAGCTCCTCCTCGATGCGATGGCGCAGCGCGTCGGCGGCGGCCGGCTCGCCATGCGTGATGAAGGTCGTGCGCGGCGCGGCCGTGAAGCCGCGCAGCCAGCGCATCAGCTCGTCGGCGTCCGCATGGGCCGACAGCATGTTCAGGCTCCCGACCTCGGCGCGCACCGGCACGTATTGACCGTGGATCTTGACGCTGTCGGCGCCCGCCGTCATGGCGGCGCCGCGCGTGCCGCCGGCCTGGTAGCCCACGAACAGGATCGTGTTGTCGGGATCCGGCGCATAGTGCTTGAGGTGATGCAGCACCCGGCCGCCGGTCGCCATGCCGCTCGCCGAAACGATGATCTTGGGCATGGGATCGGCGGTGAGCGCCTTGGATTCCTCCACCGTATGGGCATAGCGCGCGACCTGGAAGGCGCGGCGGCACGCGTCGGCGGTGAGGCGGTGGTCGTCGGAGTGGCTGCGGAAGATCTCGGTCGCATCGACCGCCATCGGGCTGTCGAGAAAGACCGGCACATGACCGAGACGCCCGCGTGCCTTGAGCCGGTGCAAGTGGAACAGGAGGCTCTGGGCGCGGCCGACCGCGAAGGCCGGAATGATCACGGTGCCGCCGCGGCCGATGGTGCGCTCGACGATCTCGGCCAAGGCGTCCTCCGGGTCGCGCCCATCGTGGCGCCGGTCGCCGTAGGTCGATTCGACCACCAGGTAGTCGGCGCGCTCGACGGGCGCGGGCTCGTGCATCATGGGATCGTCGTAGCGGCCGATGTCGCCCGAGAAGACCAGCCGGCGACCCGACCAGTCGAGCGCGATCGAGGCCGCGCCCAGGATGTGGCCCGAGCGCCGGTAGACGGCGGTCGCGCCGCGCGCCACCGGCTGTGGCTTGTCGAAGGGCAGCGTGCGCAGATGATCGAGCGCGCGCTCCGCATCGGGCAGCGTGTAGAGCGGCAGCGCGGGGTCGTGCTTGGAGAAACCGTGGCGGTTGGCGAACTCGGCGTCCTTCTCCTGCAGGTAGCCGGCATCCGGCAGCAGGATGCGGCAGAGCGCGGCGGTGGCGTCGGTGCACAGGACCCGCCCCTCGAACCCCTGCTTCACCAGCAGCGGCAGGGCGCCCGAATGATCGATATGGGCGTGGGTGAGCAGCACGGCCGCGATGCGGCGCGGCGCGACCGGAAACGGCGCCCAGTTGCGCAGCCTCAGCGCCTTGAAGCCCTGGAACAGGCCGCAGTCGACCAGCAGACGCTGGTCGCCGTGCCGGACCAGGTATTTCGATCCCGTGACGGTCCCGGCCCCGCCCAGGAACGACAGTGTCATGCTCACCCGAACCCCCTCGCCCGCCATGCCGCGGACGAGGGATGGCACGTGGCCGGGGAGCTGTCACGTGGCCCCTCGCTCGGCGCGGCCCGTGCGCGGCGATCGCATCCGCGCACCCCCCACGCGGTAGGGTGCAATAGCCGCGTCAGCGGCGTATTGCACCGACCGATGGGCCGACGGTGCAATACGGCGCATGCAAGTCGGCTGCTGCCGACTTGCATGCGCCTGTTGCACCCTACGAGTTGCTCGCGGCGCGGGCKGTCCGCTCAGGCCGGCGACTGGAGCGTGCGGCGCAGGGGCTCCGCCTCGGCYTCGCGCCGCGCGTCGCGGGCRCGCAGGAAGATCTTGGCGATCTCCATGGCGACCAGGAGCGAGGCCGAGACCGCGGTCGCGACCGACCAGTCCAGGAGCGAGAGCGGCACGGTGTGGAAGGCCTCCTGCAGCACCGGTACATAGATGACGGCCATGTGGGTCGAGAGCGAGAAGGCGATCGCGGCCAGCAGCCACTTGTTCTCGAGGAAGCCGCGGAAGGCGCTGCGCCGCCGCGAGCGGCAATTGTAGACGTCGAACAGCTGGAACATCATCAGCGTGGTGAACGCCATGGTGCGGGCATGCGCCTCGTCGGCGGCGTTGGGCGCCGTCCCGGCGGCGAACAGCGTGAACAGGCCGCCCGGGTAATAGGCGTCCAGCACCCACAGCGTTCCGACCATCATCAGGACGCCGACGCAGGCGAGGCGGATCCAGTCCTCGCCGCGCAGGATGCCGGAGCCGTGCCGGCGCGGCGCCCGCTTCATGATGTCGCGATCCTTGGGATCGACGCCGAGCGCGAGCGCGGGCGGCCCGTCGGTGATCAGGTTGATCCAGAGCAGCTGCGCGGCGAGCAGCGGCAGGAACAGGCCGCCGTTCGCGGCCGTGAGGCCGAGCGCGCCCGCGAACATCACGCCCGCGAACATGGTGAGCAGCTCGCCCGAATTCGTCGACAGGAGGTAGATCAGGTACTTCTGGATGTTGTCGAAGACCCCGCGCCCCTCCTCGGTCGCCTTGACGATGCTCGCGAAATTGTCGTCGGTGAGCACCATGTCGGCCGCCTCCTTGGAGACGTCGGTCCCCGTGATGCCCATGGCGACGCCGATATTGCTGGTCTTCAGCGCGGGCGCGTCGTTGATGCCGTCGCCCGTCATGGCGACGATGTGGCCCCTGCGCTGCAGCGCCTCGACGATGCGCAGCTTGTGCTCGGGGTCGACGCGGGCGAAGACGCGCACGTCCTCGACGACGGCGTCGAGGTCGCGGTCGCTCATGGCGCGCAGCTCGGCGCCGTTCACGATCCGCGTTCCCGGCTCGAAGATGCCGAGCTCGCGGGCGATGGCGCCGGCGGTGGCCGGATGGTCGCCCGTGATCATCACGGTGCGGATATGGGCGCGGCGCGCCACCGCGACCGCGTCCTTCGCCTCCTGGCGCGGCGGATCGATCATGCCGACCAGCCCGAGCAGCACGAGGTCGTCCTCGACCGTCTCGGGAAGCTTCAGGTCCATCGCCGCGATGGCGGCGGGATCCCGGCTCGCGATGCCGAGCGCAGCGGCCGGCACGGTCCGGGCCGCGACGGCCAGCGTGCGCAGGGCCTGGTTGGCGAGGCCCTCGTTGCGGCGCAGCAGGTCGGCACGCGCCGGCGCATCGAGCGGCACGAGGCCGTCGCGACCCTGCACGTAGCGGCACTTCTCCATCAGGATCTCGGGCGCGCCCTTGACGAAGACGTCGAGGGCGTCGGGCCGATCCGGATCGAAATGCACCGTGGTGTGGCGCTTGCGCTCGGAGGTGAACGGAATCTCGGCGACGCGCGGCAGGCGCGCCAGCGCGGCCTCCGTGATGCCGAGCTTGCGCGCCGCGACGATCAAGGCACCCTCGGTCGGATCGCCCTGCACGGTCCAGCGACCGTTGCTGCCCGACAGGGCGGCGTCGTTCGCGAGCGCGGCCGCCGAGAGCAGGCGCTCCAGCAGCGCGTGCTCGCCCGAGCCGCGGACGAGCGCGGCGCCGCCGAGGCTGAAGCCGCCTTCCGGGATGTAGCCGGTGCCGCCGACCTCCACGAGGCCGCCCGCGGTCTCGACGGCGCGCACCATCATCTCGTTGCGCGTGAGCGTGCCGGTCTTGTCCGAGCAGATCACGGTGGCGGCGCCGAGCGTCTCCACGGCCTGGAGCTTGCGGACGATGGCGTGGGCCGCGGCCATGCGCCTCACGCCGAGGCTGAGGCCGACGGTGACGATCGCGGGCAGCGCCTCCGGAATCGCCGCAACCGCGAGGGCGACCGCGAACAGGAACAGGCCGAGCACCACGTTGAGCGTCATCACCGGCGTGCTGAGCAGCCCGGTGAGGAACACGACGCCGCAGATTCCCAGCATGACCACGGTGAGGCGCTTGCCGGTGCGGTCGAGCTCCTGCTGCAGCGGCGTCGGCTCCTTTTCGGCGGCCTCGAGCATCCCGGCGATGCGGCCGACCTCGGTCCCCATGCCGGTCGCCACCACCACGGCGCGGGCGCGCCCGTAGGTCGCCACGGTGCCGGCATAGAGCATGTTGCGGCGGTCGCCGAGGCCGACCTCGGCATCGATCGGATGCGCCTGCTTGGCGACCGGCATGCTCTCGCCGGTCAGCGGCGCCTCGTCGGTCTGGAGATTGGCGTCCTCGATGACACGCGCGTCGGCGGGAATCTTGTCGCCGGCCTCGACCAGGATCACGTCACCCGGCACGATCTCCTCGGCTGCGACGCGCTGGCGCTCGCCGTCGCGGATCACGGTCGACTCGGGCGCGGCGAGCGCCATCAGGGCACGCACCGAACGCTCGGCGCGCGCCTCCTGGAAATAGCCGAGCAAGGCATTGAGGACGACGATCGCCAGGATGACGATGGCCTCGTAGGGCAAGGCGCTTTCGCGCGGATCCTGCAGCAGCCATTCGACCGCCGAGATCACGGTCGCGACCAGCAGGATGATCACCAGCAGGTTCTCGAACTGCTCGGCGAGCCGCCGCCACCACGGGGTCTCGGGCGCGCTCTTGAGGCGGTTCGGCCCGAATTGCGCAAGCCGCTCCCGGGCCTCGGCCCGGCCGAGGCCGGAGGCTGCGTTCGACCCGAGCCGGGCGAGGACCTTTGCGGCGGGCTCGCGATAAGCGAGTGCTCCGGACGAGCCCGCGGGCTCCGACCGCGCCGGCGCCTCGGGTGCGACCGGCGCGCGCGGCTCACTCGCCTGATGCGAAGGCTTCTGATGCAGATTCACGGTGCGATCCCCTTGCGGTCTCGGTCCGATGATGCGCGGAGGAAGCAGCCGGTTGTGCCGACCGGGCCCGGAGCGCTGCCGGCGGCATCGCGACGTCGGCGACGCCGCGGTAGGCGACAGGGGTCGGCCGGCACAAGTGGCTCTCCACGTGTGTCCAGTCCGACATCGCAGCCGATCGGCTGCCAGAGGGGCCCGGGCTGGGCGGTTGCGTTACGGTGCGACGACGTAGCCGAACAGCTGCAGCACGTTCTCGGGCCGCGCGAAGGTCGCAGCGGCGCAGCCCAGCAGCGCCAGCGCCCCGGAGAGATCCCAGAGCGTCACTCCCGGCATGTGCCAACGCGCGCCGCGCCACCAGGCGACGAGCGCCGCCAGCGCGGCCGTCGCGAAGGCCGTCAGGGCGAACAGCGGCAGGACCAGAGGACGCGGGGCGAGCGCAAGGATCAGCCCGAGGGGCAGCAGCGCGGAGAGGAGCAGCGCCAGACCGCCCTCCGACCCGAGGGCCGGCCGGGGACGGGCATGCTCCGAGCCGCGCAGTTCCCACCGGCCGCTCATGCTGACTCCGTTCGGCAAGGACGTCGATCGTCCCGGCCCGACGATAGTCGCACCGGCGGGTCCTACCATCCGCGGCAATCGGGGGGTATTTCTACGGGGTCACGCGGCCGAGGCGGACGGCCTGGCGCACCAGCACGGCGACGCTCTCGGCCTGCATCTTCTCCATGATCTCGGCGCGGTAGCTTTCGACCGTGCGCACGCTGATGGCGAGACGGGCGGCGATCGCCTGGCTGGTATAGCCGAGGGCGACGAGGTCGAAGATCTCGACCTGGCGGGGGGTGAGCCGCTCGAACTGGGCCGCGAGCGTCTCGGCGGAGCGCTGCATCTGCTGGCGCTCCTGCAGGCGCGCGAGACCGCGGTTGATGGCGGCGACCAGCTGAACGTCGTCGATCGGCTTCTCGATGAAGTCCTCGGCCCCGGCCTTGATGGCGGCGACCGCCATCGGCACGTCCGCGTGTCCCGAGATCAGCACCACCGGCAGGACGAGGTTGCGGCGGGCGAGCTTGCGCACCAGCGCGATGCCGTCGGTGCCGGGCATGCGCACGTCGGCGACGACGCAGCCCGCATGCGCGGGGGTGACCACCTCCAGGAACCGGTCGGCGGACTCGAAGGTCTCGACCGAAAAGCCGAACACGTTGAGCATCTCGGCGAGCGCGTCGCGCACGGAGGCCTGGTCGTCGATGATGAAGATCGTCGGTCCCGACATGACGGAGGCTAGCACCTCGGAGCGGATCGAACCGCGCCGAGCTCGAGTCCGTCGTCGCAGCGAACCGGCCCCGTCATGCGGCGTGCCTTTCGAGAGGAAGCGAGAAGCGGAACTCGGTGGCGCCCGGCTGGCGCGACTGCAGCCATACGCGCCCGCCATGCGATTCGACAATGGCGGCGCAGATCGAGAGGCCGAGACCGAGGCCCTGGTCCTTCGAGGTGGTGAGCGGGGCGAACAGGCGCTCGGCGATCTCGGCCGCGATGCCGGGGCCGTTGTCGCGCACGCCGATCTCGATGCGCGGCGGCGCCTCGCGCCGGGCGACCGAGACCGCGATGCGGCCGTCCGGGCGGCCGGTCGCGGCGATCGCCTCGATGGCGTTGTGCACCAGGTTGAGGAGCACCTGCTGGAGCTGGACGCGGTCGCCGTAGACGGGCGGCAGGTCGGCGGGCGCCGCGAGCTCGAGCGCCACGCCGTGCTCGGCGGCCTCGGCGCCGGCGAGCAGCACGGCATCGTCGAGCACGCTGCGCAGATCCACGGTGCTGACATGGGGGCGGCCGCGCCGCAGGAAGTCGCGCATGCGCGCCACCACGGCGCCGGCGTGATCGATGTGGGCGATCAGGGCGGACAGGTTGCCGGCCGCCCGGGGGAGATCGGGCGCGGGCGTGCCGAGCAGGTGCTGCGCCGAGCGCGCGAGGGCGCGCGCCGCCGTCATCGGCTGGTTGATCTCGTGGGCGAGCGCGGAGGCCATGCCGCTCACCAGGTTGTAGCGGGCCGCATGGGCGGCCTCGGCCTCCTTCTCCTTGAGCTGCGCCTCGGCCTCGCGCACCCGCCGGTCGGCATTGGTGCGCTCGCTCACCACGACGCCGACCACGAGGCCGGTGGCGGTGAGCACCAGCATCAAGGTCTGGAACTGGGTGAAGGCCTGGGCGTCCATGCCCTGGAAATGCAGCACGCCGACGAGACCGAACTGGGTCATGGCGAGCGCGACGCAGGCGCCGTCGAGACCGTGGCGCACCGCGGCCACCACCACCGGCACGAACAGCAGATAGAAGAAGTTGAAGGTGCGCGTCCCGGCGCCCGCGACCACCCAGAGGGATGTCGTGATCAAGGCGACATAGAGCAGGGCCTCGAGCAGGACGGCGGGCGAATGCGGGCCGCGCCAAGCGGCCGGCCGGCGGACCGCGCGCAGCACCAGCGGCGTCATGACGGCGATGCCGATCAGGTCGCCGACCAGGAGCGGACCGGAGGCGACCACCAGGTCGGCCGGACCGAGCTGCGCATCGAGCAGCAGCAGGAGCGAGAGCAGGAGCGCGGCCACGACGGCGGCGGCGAGGCCGGAGGCGAGCAGGACCACCACGTCGCGCAGGTGGTCCAGGTTGATATCCAGGCGCAGGCGCCGCCGCGCCAGCACGGCCCCCGCGCCGTAGACCAGCGCGAAGATCGTGGCGATGGCGAGGATGATCGGCCAAGCGAGGCTGGTGCGCAGGACGGTCGTCTCGGCGACGACGACGCCGGCGAACAGCACCAGCGCATAGCGGAGACCGGTTCGCAGCATCAGCGCGAAGACGAGGCCGAGCCCCGGATTCCAGGGCGTGATCGGCACGCCCCTGTACTCGTGGATGAAGCTGACC
>PQAH01000187.1 GCA_003105195.1 Bradyrhizobiaceae bacterium | reverse complement strand
GTGCCGCAGGCGAGCCTCGCACAAGGCCTGAGCGTGCTTTCGGCCTTCGTCACGGCCGGCCTCGCCTCCTCGAACGGCGACGCGCGGCGCCAGATCAAGGGCGGCGGGCTGCGCGTCAACGACGTGCCGGTCACCGACGAGAAGATGCTGCTCACGCCGGCGCAGCTCACCCCCGAGGGCGTGATCAAGCTCTCGCTCGGCCGCAAGCGCCACGTGCTGGTGAAGCCGGCGTAGCATTCCGGCGAGCAGAAATTGCCATGGCCGAGGATCCGAGGATCTAGCGCGTCGGCTCGGCGGGCGGGACGCTGCCGGTGCCGTCGTCGGCGCGGCGGAACTCGAACAGCTTGCGCAGGAAGCCCGGCGCGACCGCGGACATCGGGTTGACGCGCAGCAGCGGCGTGCGCGGCGAACCGACCACCTCGTAGGTCACGCCCAGGAGGCCCTCGTTCTGGCCGCCGCCGAGGAACAGGCCGACGATCGGCAGCCGCGCCACCATGTTGTTGAGCGCATAGGCCGGCACGAAGGTACCGCGCATGCGCACGCTGTCGCTCGCATAGTCGAGCACGCCGTCGATGGTCGCGCCGATCGCGGGCCCGAACACCACGCCGTCGCGGATCAGGAGCTTGCCGGGCGCCTTGGCGAACTCCACGCGCATGCGCGAGAAATGCACGCCCGCGCCGAGGGCGCCGGAGGAGCGTTCGCTGCCGGGCGGCGCGGCGGCGCCGGCGACCACGCGGTCGAGCGCCGCCTCGCCGCGGATCGTGAAGTCGCGCACGTTGAGGAGCCCGTCCTGCGGCGCCTGGCTGGACGTCGGCGGATCCAGCGCGACCCACATCTGCCCGCCATGCATGCGCGGATAGGTGTCGGTGAAGCGGAACAGCGCGCCCGCGTCATTGGCCTCCAGATAGATCACCTGGCGCCCGCCCGGATAGGCACGCAGGTCGCCGACCATCTGCGCGTCGCGCCCGAGCCTGCCGGCGAGCGAGAAGCTGCGGATCTGCCCGGCGCGGCGCGACAGGCGCACCTCCAGGCCGCGCAGCGCCTCGCCGTGATGGCCCGCGATGGTACCGAGCTTGATGTCGAGATCGACGTCGCGCGTCGCCGGCTTCGCCTTTTCGGAGCCCGGGCCCGACATCGCGGAGCGGACGAAGCCGCGGCCGTCGAACGCCTCGCCGCGCATGGTCACGCGCAGGGTGCCGTCGTTGCCGCGGTCGGCGCGCAGCGTCGCCTTGTCGCCGTCGGCGAGCGCGAAGGTCGGGAAGCTCGCGAGCACGATGTCCTGGTTCTGGTCGAGCTCGATGATGCCCTTCACGAGCATCGAGGGCCCTTCCACGGAGAGGTCCTCGAGGCGGGTCGCCTTGTTCTTGTCCGTGTAGGTGAAGCTCGCCTTGGCCGGCGTGCCGGCCTGCTTCCACCAGCCGGGCAGCAGCTCGACGATCCTGGCATCCTTGAGGTCGACCTCGACGCGCACGCGGCTCTCGCGCTCGCCCGCGCCGAGCCGTCCCTGCAGCTTGACCGGGACCGGGCCGAGGACGGCGCCGCCGAGGCCGAGGCCGAAGCGGCCGCGCGCAGCGTCGTCGAGGGTCGCCTGCAGGCGGATCTCGGCGTCCGGCTGCCCGGCGAGCTTGCGGAACTCCACGGCGGCCGGAAGGCCGCCGATGCGCACGTCGGCGCGGGTCTGGAAGCCGTGCTGGTTGGCGTAGACCTTCAGGCTCTGCGCCTCCACCTTGTGTCCGGAGACGAGCCGCTCGGAGGAGAAATTGGCGATGTCGGCCTCGATCGCGTAGCTCATCATCTTCTGGTTCAATTCCCCGATCAGCGGGAAATCGAGGGCCACCTGCGCCGTGAAGGTGCCGCGCGTCGCGGCGGGGTCGAGCGCGACCCCGGCGGCGGCGTCGCGCAGGCGCTCGAGCGAGAGCAGCTCGGCGGCCGCCTCCACGCTGCCCTCCACGTGGAAACGCGTCTGCGACGGCGGCGGCTTCGGGAAGGTGTCCGGCACCTCGAACACGCCGTTCGACAGGTTGAGCTTGCGGCCGGAGGGCAATTCCGCGACCGCGCGCGCCACCGCGACGCTGGCGGTGCGGCCGTTCACGCGCGTCGTCATCTCGACGTCGGTGAGCGGCGGCAGGGTGTCGACCAGCCGCAGCGTGGTGCCGCGCGACCTGATCTGGACCGAGAGGCCGTCGTCGGGGATCGGCGGGCCGTCGGCCGCGAAGGTCGAGAGCGGCGCGTTGGTCGCGATCTCCACCTGCTCGACCACGCCGCCGCTGACGCGCTCGAGCACCCAGGTGCGGACATGGGTCGCGACGAAGACCGGCCACAGGCGCTTGAAGGCCGCCACGGACATGCGCGTGCCGGCGATGCCGATGGCGATGCGCGGCTCGCCGTCGGCGAAGTCGACGACGCCCGAGAGAGCGACGCCGGCCGAGGTGCCGCGCAGGTCGCCCTGCGTCAGCCGGAGCTGCCGTGCGGCGGTATCGATCTCGCCGCGCACCGCGATGCGGTCGAGCATCAGCGGCGGCTCGCGCGCGTCGTCGGTGGAGCCGAGGGCGACGAAGCCGCGCGCAACCGCGAAGGTCCAGGGCTGGCCCGGCTCCGCCGGCGCGTCGAACCGGGTCAGCAGGGTGATGCGGCTGACGCCGGCGTGGATCTCGACCGGCACCAGGAGCTGGCGCTGCGCGGCGTTCCAGCGAACGCCGATCTGGGCCTCGTCGAGCAGGATCCGGTCGGCCGGATCGGCGGGCGCGCCGATATAGCCGGCGCCCGCGAGGATGCGGCCGTTGACCATCTGCACGCTGCCGTCGGGCTCGATCTCGGCGCGCATCACCGCGGACAGCGGCATGTCCGCGGCCATCTTGCCGTCGCCGAGGCGCAGCGCCAGCAGCACGTCGTTGGGMGAGACGTCGCGCAGCACCGCCTCGATCGTGCGCCCGCCGCCGCTGCGCGGGGTCACCGTCATGGTGAKCGCCCAGGGGCCGTCGGCGCCCGTGGAGTTGACKGCGAGCGCCACGCCGCCCTCGCGCGGCCGCGTGAGGCTGAGATTGATCTTCTGGAAGCTGAGCTGCTTGCCGCTGCGCCGATCGTCGACGGTCAGCGTCCCGTCCTTGACGCCGATCTCGCTCAGGGCGCCGCCGTCGAAGCCGAGGGCATCGAGGCCGTCGAGCCAGGCGAGGAGGCCCGCGAAGGACGGCGCCGCGACCGCGGCCGGCGCGCTCTCCG
>PQAH01000186.1 GCA_003105195.1 Bradyrhizobiaceae bacterium | reverse complement strand
GCGCGCCGTCGAGCAGCACCGCGACGCCCTCGGCCTGGGCGAGCGGCGCCAGCGCCTTGATGTGGTTGATCTGGGTCCGCTCGTCGCCCGCGCCGAGGCGAAGCAGCAGCGCGGCGACGTCGGCAGCCGCCAGCGCGCCCGCGAGGCTCTCCCTGAAGGCCGCCGGATCCTCGATCCGGGGCGTGATCAGATAGAGCCGCGGGGCGCTCGGAGGTGCCGCGTGTCGGGGTCGTGGTGCCGCCATGAGGGTCGCATGCGTTGCCGATCCGGCGAAAAGGGGGCGCGAACCGCCCCCCTGTCAATACGACGCGGCCCGCTTCGACCCCGCCGTAGGGTGCAATAGGCGCCCCCAGGTCGGGCTTGCCCGACCTGGGCATGATCAATGTGCAAGTCGGCAACAGCCGACTTGCATGCGATCAGTGTGCAAGTCGGCAACAGCCGACTTGCATGCGCCGTATTGCACCGGCAGCGTGTCCGGATCCGCCACGGTGCAATACGCCGCTGACGCGGCTATTGCACCCTACGGAATGCGGCGGCTACGCCGCCTTCTTCTCCAGGTCGGCCTTCCACTGGCCGAGGGCGGCGAGGCCGTTCATGCGGGCGCGGTGCGCGAAGGCGCGCTGCGCCGCCGCCACGTTCTCGGTCTTGCCGGACCAGGCCTTCTGCGGCGCCGCCTGCAGGGCGCGGCCGTACGAGAAGGTGAGCTTCCAGGGCAGGCCACCGATCTTGTTCATGGCGTCGAGATGGGCGGTCGCCTCCTCGTCGGACTGCCCGCCCGACAGGAAGGCGATGCCCGGCACCGCGGCCGGCACGCAGGCCCTGAGCAGGCGCACGGTCTTGTCGGCGACCTCCTCGACCGAGGCGCGCTGCGGGCACTTCTTGCCCGCCACCGCCATGTTGGGCTTGAGCACCATGCCTTCCAGCGCGACGCGGTTGTAGTAGAGCTCCTCGAAGGTCGCCTTGAGCACCCACTCGCTCACCGTGTAGCAGCGGTCGATGTCGTGGTCGCCGTCCATCAGCACCTCGGGCTCGACGATCGGGACGATGTCCTCCTCCTGGCAGAGCGCCGCGTAGCGGGCGAGCGCGTGCGCGTTCGCCTTGATCGCGGTGTAGCTCGGGATCCCGGGGCCGATGTCGATCACGGCGCGCCACTTGGCGAATCTGGCGCCGAGGCCGCGATACTCGACGAGGCGCTCGCGCAGGCCGTCGAGCCCCTCGGTGATCACCTCGCCGGGGCAGAAGGGCAGGGGCTTGGTGCCCTTGTCGACCTTGATGCCCGGGATCGAGCCGGCGTCGGAGATCAGCTTGACCAGCGGCGTGCCGTCCTTGCCGTTCTGGCGGATGGTCTCGTCGTAGAGGATCACGCCGGAAATGTATTTCGACATCGCCTCGCTCGAGCGGAACAGGAGCTCGCGGTAGTCGCGCCGGTTGTCGGCGGTCGACTCGACGCCGATGGCGTCGAAACGCTTCTTGATCGTGTTCGAAGATTCGTCGGCGGCCAGAATGCCGCGGCCCGGCGCGACCATGGCCTCGGCGACCCGGTTGAGCTCAACGAGGTTCATCGTCTCCTCCAATGCTTCCCAGAGATTGTGTTTGAATCCGTGTGCGCCCAAATCAGCGCTGTCGCAAGACCTCTACACCAGGCAGGGCCTTGCCTTCCAGCCATTCCAGGAAGGCGCCGCCCGCGGTCGAGAGATAGGTGAACCGGTCGGCGGCCCCGGCGGCGTTGAGCGCCGCGACCGTGTCGCCGCCGCCCGCGACCGTCACGAGCTTGCCGGCCGCGGTGAGCTCCGCGGCGGCCTCGGCCACCGCGATGGTGCCGGTGTCGAAGGGTTCCATCTCGAAGGCACCGAAGGGGCCGTTCCAGACCAGCGTCTTCGCCCGCGCGAGCCGCGAGACCACGTGCTCCACGCTGCGCGGGCCGATATCGAGGATCATCTCGTCCGGGCCGACCGCGTCCGCCGCGACGGCGCGCGACGGCGCGTGCGCGGCGAACTCGCGCGCGACCACGACGTCCACCGGCAGCACGATGTCGCACCCTCTGGCGGCCGCCTTGTCCATGATCTCCCGCGCGGTCCCGGCGAGGTCGTGCTCGGCGAGCGACTTGCCGATGCCCGTGCCCGTCGCGGCGAGGAACGTGTTGGCCATCGCGCCGCCGATGACGAGAACGTCCACCTTCGCGATCAGGTTCCCGAGCAGGTCGAGCTTGGTCGAGATCTTGGCGCCGCCGACGATGGCGGTGAGCGGGCGCTCGGGCGCCTCGAGGGCGCGGGTGAGCGCGTCGAGCTCGGCCTGCATGGTTCGTCCCGCATAGGCGGGCAGCCGGTGGCCGAGCCCCTCGGTCGAGGCATGCGCCCGGTGCGCGGCCGAGAAGGCGTCGTTCACCCAGAGGTCGCCGAGCCGCGCGAGCCGGTCGACGAAGGCCGGGTCGTTCTTCTCCTCCTCCTTGTGGAAGCGCGTGTTCTCCAGGCAGAGGACGTCGCCGGGCTTCATGGCCGCGACCGCGGCCTCGGCGGGCGCGCCGACGCAATCCTCCGCGAAGGCGACCGGGCGGCCGACGATGCGGGCCACCGCGGCCGCCACCGGGCGCAGCGACTGCTTCGGGTCGGGCCCGCCCTTGGGCCGGCCGAAATGGGCGAGCAGGATCACCTTGCCGCCCTTGTCGGCGATCTCCGTGATGGTCGGGGCGACCCGCTCGATGCGGGTCGCGTCGGTGACCTCGCCGCCCTCCATCGGCACGTTGAGGTCGACGCGCAGGAGCACGCGCTTGTTGGCGACGTCGGCGTGGTCGAGCGTGCGGAAGGCGGTCATGGGACGAGCCGCGGCGGCCTCAGATCAGCTTCGCCATGGCGACGGCGGTGTCCGCCATGCGGTTCGAGAAGCCCCACTCGTTGTCGTACCAGGACATCACGCGCACCAGCGTGCCGTCCATGACCTTGGTCTGGTCCATGTGGAAGACCGAGGAATGCGGGTCGTGGTTGAAGTCGATCGAGACGTTGGGGCGCTCGGTGTAGCCGAGGATGCCCTTGAGCTGCTGGTCGGCGGCGCGCTTGATGGCGGCGTTCACCTCGTCCTTGCTGGTCGCCTTCCGGGCCACGAACTTGAAGTCGACCACCGACACGTTGGGGGTGGGCACGCGGATCGCGACGCCGTCGAGCTTGCCGGCGAGCTCGGGCAGCACCAGGCCCACGGCCTTGGCGGCGCCCGTGGAGGTCGGGATCATCGAGAGCGCGGCGGCGCGCGCACGGTAGAGGTCCTTGTGCACCTGGTCGAGCGTCGGCTGGTCGTTGGTGTAGGCGTGGATCGTGGTCATGAACCCCTTCTCGATCCCGATCGCGTCGTTGAGCACCTTGGCGACGGGGGCGAGGCAGTTGGTCGTGCAGGAGGCGTTGGAGACCACCTTGTGGTCCCGCGTCAGCTTGTCGTGGTTGACGCCGTAGACCACGGTCAGGTCGGCGCCGTCGGCCGGCGCCGAGACCAGCACGCGCTTGGCGCCGGCATCGAGATGGGCCTTGGCCTTGTCCTTGGCCGTGAAGATGCCGGTGCACTCCAGCGCGATGTCGATGCCGAGATCCTTCCAGGGCAGCGTGGCCGGATCCTTGATCGCCGTCACCTTGATCCGGGTGCTGCCGATGCTGATCGAGTCGCCGTCGACCTTCACGTCGGCCGGGAAGCGCCCGTGCACCGAGTCGTAGCGCAGCAGATGCGCGTTGGTCTCGACCGGGGCGAGATCGTTGACGGCGACCACCTCGACGTCCGTGCGTCCCGACTCCACGATGGCGCGCAGCACGTTGCGGCCGATGCGCCCGAAACCGTTGATCGCGACACGAACCGACATTGTCTTCTCCTCGTCTGAGAGTCCCGGGTATCTAGCGCGCTTTCCGCCGGAGGGGAATCCGCGCCGCAATTCGGGGGGGACGATCCGGCCGGGGCCGATCCCGCCCGGCTCTTGTTGTTCCGGCCCGCGCCGGGGTCGGCGCGCACTGCTTCACGACGCCAACGCGGCAGCCGACACTTTGTTCATCGCGGCCGCGACCGCCGCCTCCGCGGTGATGCCGAAATGCTCGTAAAGGTCCTTGTACGGCGCACTGGCGCCGAAACCCGTCATGCCGATGAACACGCCGTCGACGCCGATCACGGCGTCCCAGCCCTGGCGCACGCCGGCCTCGATCGCGATCCGCACGGGGGCGTCGCCGATCATGGACTGGCGGTAGTCGGCGGGTGCGGCGAGGAACAGGTCGAGCGAGGGGACCGAGACCACCCGCGCCGGGATGTCGCGGTCGCCGAGCAGCTTGCGGGCCTCCAGCGCGATCGCGATCTCGGAGCCGGAGGCGAAGATCGACACCGCCGGCCGCTCGACCTCGGCCGGCGCGAGCTCGTAGGCGCCGCGCGCGCAGCGGTTCTTCTCCTCGACGCCCTTGCGGACCTGCGGCAGCGCCTGCCGGGTGAGCGCGAGCACGCTCGGCCCCTTCTCGTCCTCGATCGCGAGCTGCCAGCACTCGATGGTCTCGACCGCGTCGCAGGGGCGATAGAGCGTGAGGTGCGGAATCGCGCGCAGCGCCGCGAGATGCTCGACCGGCTGGTGTGTCGGCCCGTCCTCGCCGAGGCCGATCGAATCGTGGGTCATCACGTGGATGACCCGCTCGCCCATCAGCGCCGCGAGGCGGAGCGCGGGGCGGCAGTAGTCGGAGAACACCAGGAACGTGCCCGAATAGGGGATCACGCCGCAGTGCAGCGCCATGCCGTTCATGGCCGACGCCATGGCGTGCTCGCGCACGCCGTAGTGCACGAAGCGGCCCGCATAGTCGGCGGCCGAGAACACCTTCATGCCCTTCGGGCGCGTGTTGTTGGAGCCCGTGAGGTCGGCGGAGCCGCCGATCAGCTCCGGGACGGCCGCGACCAGGCTCTCGAGCGCGAGCTCCGAGGCATTGCGGGTCGCGATGCTCTTCGGCTCGGCGGCGAGCTTCTGCTTGACGCCGCGCACGGCGGCGGTGAGCTGCTCCTTGGCGATCTGGCCGCAGCAGCGCCGCTCGAACTCGGCGCGCTTCTCGGCGGAGAGCTTCTTCACCCGCTCGTTCCAGGCCTTGTGGGCGGCCTTGGAGCGCAGGCCGGCGAGGCGCCACTGGTCGCGGATCGCGGCCGGGATCTCGAACGGCGGGTGGCTCCAGCCGAGCTTCGCGCGCGCGCCGGCGATCTCCTCGGCGCCGAGCGGCGAGCCGTGCGATTTCTCGCTGCCCGCCTTGGTGGGCGCGCCGAAGCCGATGGTGGTGCGGCAGGCGATCATCGTGGGGCGGTCCGAGGCACGCGCCTTCTCGATCGCGGCCGCGATGGCGTCGGGGTCGTGGCCGTCGATGCGGCTCGCGGCCCAGCCGGCGGCCTCGAAGCGCTTCACCTGGTCGACCGAGTCGGTGAGCGACAGGGGGCCGTCGATCGAGATGCCGTTGTCGTCGAACAGCACGACCAGCTTGGCGAGCCGGAGATGGCCGGCGAGCGCGATCGCCTCGTGGCTGATCCCCTCCATCAGGTCGCCGTCCGAGGCGAGCACATAGGTGTGGTGGTCGATCAGCTCGGCTCCGAACAGTGCGTTCAGGTGGCGCTCGGCCATCGCCATGCCGACCGCGTTGGCGAGGCCCTGGCCGAGCGGGCCGGTGG
>PQAH01000185.1 GCA_003105195.1 Bradyrhizobiaceae bacterium | reverse complement strand
CTGGTGCAGCGCATCGCCCAGGTGCCGGGCGTCGGCGACGTGTCGGTGAGCGGCGCCGAGCAGCCGGCCGTGCGCGTGCGCATGAACCCGGGCGCGCTCGCCGCCGCCGGCATCTCGCTCGAGGACGTGCGCACCGCCATCGCCGACGCCAATACTGTGACGCCGCTCGGCGGCTTCGAGAACGAGCGGCTCGCCGAGAGCCTCGCGACCAACGAGCAGTTGCGCCGGGTCCCGGACTTCCAGCCGATCGTGGTCAAGGCCGCGAACGGCACCGTGGTGCGCCTCTCCGACATCGCGAGCATCGAGCAGGGCACCCGCAACAGCCGCTCGATCGCCTGGTTCAACGGCCGGCCCGCCGTGCTGCTCACCATCACCCAGCAGGGCGACGCCAACGTCATCGAGACGGTCGACGCCATCAAGGCGCTGATCCCGGAGCTGCAGCGCTGGATCCCGGCCGGCATCGAGATCTCGATCCTCGCCGACCGCACCGGCACCATCCGCGCGAGCGTCGCCGACATGCAGTGGACGCTCGCCGGCACCATCGCGCTGGTGATGCTGGTGGTGTTCCTGTTCCTGCGCCGCGCCGCGCCGACCGCGGCGGCCGGCGTCACGGTGCCGCTCTCGCTCGCCGGCACCTGCGCCTGCATGTGGCTCGCGGGCTTCTCGATCAACAACCTCACGCTGATGGCGCTCGCGGTCTCGGTCGGCTTCGTGGTCGACGACGCGATCGTGATGATCGAGAACGTGTTCCGCAACCTCGAGAAGGGGCATTCCCCGCTGCGCGCGACCATCGAGGGCGCACGCCAGATCGGCTTCACGGTGGTCTCGATCTCGATCTCGCTGGTCGCGGCCTTCATTCCGCTCCTGTTCCTGGGCGGCGTACCGGGCCGGCTGTTCCGCGAGTTCTCGGTGACGCTGGTGTTCGCGATCCTGATCTCCATGGCGGTGTCGCTCTCGGTGACGCCCATGATCGCGGCGCACTACATCCGCGCCGTGCCCGGGCGCAACACGACCATGCTCGACCGCCTGGTCGAAGGCGTGCTCTCGCGCCTCGTCGGCCTCTATGCCGCGAGCCTCGGCGTGGTGCTGCGCCACCAGGTTCTGACCCTGGTCGTGATGGCCGGCGTGATCGCGCTCACCGGCACGCTCTATGTGAAGCTGCCCAAGGGGTTCCTGCCGCGCGACGACACCGGGCTGATCTTCGGCGGGACCTCGGCCTCGCCCGACATCTCGTTTTCCGCCATGCGCGAATTGCAGCGGCGCGCGACCGAGCTCGTGATGTCCGATCCGGCGGTGGCGGCGATCGGCTCCACGGTCGGCGGCTCCGGCTGGAGCGGCTCGGTCAACCGCGGCCGCATGTTCATCAGCCTCAAGCCCGCGGCCGAGCGCGGCGGCCTCACCACCCAGCAGGTGGTCGAGCGTATGCGTCGGCGCCTCGGCCAGATCCCGGGCCTGCGCCTGTTCCTGGTGCCGGCCGCTGACATCCGCGTGGGCGGACGCAGCTCGGACTCGCAGTACCAGTTCACGCTCTGGAGCGCCGACATCGACGAGCTCTATCGCTGGGTGCCGCGCGTGATCGCGCGCGCCAAGCAGATCCCCGGCCTCGTCGACGTGACCACCGACCGCGAGCAGGGCGGGCTGCAGCTGGACATCACGATCGACCGCGAGGCCGCGGACCGCCTCGGCGTGCCGATCCAGGCGATCGACGCCGCGCTCAACAACGCCTTCGCCCAGCGCCAGGTCTCGACCGTCTACACCCAGCGCAACCAGTACCGCGTGATCCTCGAGGTCGATCCGCGCTGGCAGCGCGACCCGAACGACCTCGCGCGCATCCACGTGACCGGTACCGCCGGGGAGATCCCGCTCGCGACCGTGGCGCGCTTCACGCGCGGCACCGCGCCGCTGGTGGTCAACCACCAGGGCCAGTTCCCCTCCGTCACCATGAGCTTCGACGTCCAGTCGGGCACCAGCCTCGACGAGGCGACGACGCGCCTGCGCCAGGCGGTCGCCGAGCTGCGCATGCCGGACACGATCCGCGCCGACTTCGCGGGCGACGCCCGCGCGCTCGCCGGCACCGCCGTGGCGCAGCTGCTCTTGATCCTCGCGGCGCTCGTCTGCGTCTACATCGTGCTCGGGGTGCTCTACGAGAGCCTCGCCCACCCGCTGACGATCATCTCGACCCTGCCCTCGGCGGGCCTCGGCGCGCTGCTGGCGCTGCAGGTCACCGGCATGGAGCTCGGCCTGATCGCCTTCATCGGCATCATCCTGCTGATCGGCCTCGTCAAGAAGAACGGCATCATGCTGGTGGACTTCGCGCTCGAGGGCGAGCGCCAGCGCGGGCTGGCGCCGGCGCGCGCGATCTACGAGGCCTGCCTCGTGCGCTTCCGGCCGATCCTGATGACCACGATGGCCGCGCTGCTCGGCGCCGTGCCGCTGGTGATCGCGACCGGCCCCGGCTCGGAGCTGCGCCGTCCGCTCGGCATCACGATCATCGGCGGGCTGATCGTCTCGCAGGTGCTCACCCTCTACACGACGCCCGTGATCTACCTGCTGCTCGACCGGCTGCACCACCGGCTCTGGGGCCGCCGCGACAGCGCGCCCGGCCGCGCCGAGCGCGCCATGGGGACGCGCGGCCGCCTCTGGCCTTCGCTCGTCCGCGACGCGTAGGTCACGTCAGGCGATAGATCCGCGCCGCGTTGCCGCCCAGCGCGGCGCGCCGGCCGTCCGGGCCGAGGCCCGCGACCAGGGTCGTGAGGCCGCTCCAGACTTCCTGGTAGCTGCCCGCGAGCTCGACCACCGGCCAGTTGCTCGCCGCCATCACGCGCTCCGGCCCGAAGCAGGCGATTGCGTGGTCGACATAGCGGCGCAGCGCCTCGGTGTCCCAGCGCCAGCTCGCGATCATGGCAATGCCGGTCGAGAGCTTGAGCGCAATGTTGGAATGCTCGGCGGCCCGGCGGATCAGGCCCGCCCACGGCTCCCAGCCCTTCTCGGGCACCGGCGGACGGCCCAGGTGGTCGATCACCAGCCGCAGGTTCGGGATCTTCTCGGCAAAATCGAACACGTGCGCGAACTGCTCCGCGTTGACCGGCACCAGCTCGAATACGAGTCCCGCCTCGGCGACCTGCTGCAGCGAGTCGAGCACCTGCGGCTGCGCGAGCCAGTCCTTCGCGCTCTCGACCCGCAGCAAATGGCGGAAGCCCACCAGCTTGCCGGCGCGGCGCAGCGTCGCGAGCCTCGCCGGCACGTCGTCCGGCCGGTCGAGCGCCATCCAGCCGACCACCCCGCGCACCCACGGGGTCTGCCGCGACAGCGCGAGATATTCCAGCGTCTCGTCCGGATCGTTGAGCGACTGGATCAGGATCGTCCCGTCGACGCCGGCGCGCGCGAGCTGCGGTGCGAGGTCGTCCGGCGTGTAGTCCCGGTCGAGCCGGTCCCCCACCGCCGCCGGCCACTCGTGCGGCCGCTTCGCGATCCACCAGAAGTGCTGATGCGTGTCGATGATCGTCATGGGAGTGACTCGGTGTGTGTCCGCAAAGCTTGGCTCGTAGGGCGCAATAGTCCTACTGCGTCAGAAGGCCAACTCTGGGCGTCATCCCGGCCGAGCGAAGCGAGAGCCGGGATCCATATGTGGACG
>PQAH01000184.1 GCA_003105195.1 Bradyrhizobiaceae bacterium | reverse complement strand
CCGGCCCAGCCCGGCCACGCGAGCCGCGGCGGCCGGCTCTCGCGGTTGGCCCACATCGCGTGCTCAGCCGCCACCTGCAGGTGCTGGATGATCGAGGAGTCGGCAGCGCCCACCGAGTAGCGCGCGAGTCCGCCCGCCCATCCGAGACGCGAGCCGGTCGCGAAGATGTGCCACGCCGCGGGCCTCCCGGCGGCGATCGGCGCTTGTGGCGCAGCCTCGCCCCGACCTGCGCCCTGCGGCTCGTCCCAGCCGGGCTGCGCCGCGGCGTCGGCTGCGGGCGCATCGTCAGGCCGGGCGGCCTCTGCCGCGCTCGGCTGTGCCGCGCCGGCCTGAGCGTCGCCGGCCTGGTCGGCCGGCCGCGTGCTGCTGTCGACGACCCTGAAGCCTCCCGAGCCCGGCGCGGGCGCGCCTCCCGCCCCGCCGGCGGCACCGGACGGTTGCGCCGACTGCCCTTGCGAAGCGGGGGTGCCGGCGGGAGTCGTCGTGCTGCTGACGACCCTGAAACCGCCCTGCGGCGCGTCGACGACCTCGACCTCGATGRCGGCGGGCATGTCGTCGCCGTATCTYGCGACGATGCTCAGCGTGCCCGGCTGCAGCCCGGTTGCCCAGCCCTGGCCGTCGATCGACAAGAGGTCGTCGCGCAGCGAGGTCCAGACAACGTCCGTCGTGTACGGCCGGTTGCCGTAGTCGGTGGCGATGAACTGCACGCGCTGGCCGACCATGATCCGCGTCGTCGCGCTCTGGATGCGGATGCCGCCCGCCGTGTCGGGCTCGACGGTCGGCTGGGGCATCGGCACGTTCGCTGGCGGCTGGTGCGGCGGCCGGGTCGGGGGCGTAACCGGTTGCTGCGGCGCAGTGGTGACCGGCGCGACCGGGGTCGGCGGTTGAGGCCGGCCGCCCGCTGCGCCGCCGGCAGTCGGTGCAGGCTGGGTGGTTCGCGCCGGCTGCTGCGGCTGCGCGGGCGTCGGTGTGGCGGGCATGGGCTGCAGGGCCTTGAGGCACGCCTCGGCCCGCCGCGTCGCCTTCTGCACTGCCTCGTCAGCCGTCAGGATCGCGCTGGCCTGCCGGTCCCGCGCGGCTGCCTCACGTTCGACCGCATCGAGCCGGCTCTCCGCATCGGCGAGGATCTGACGCATCCACGCTGTCCCGTCGAACTCGCGTTGTGCCGCCAACTTGTCGATGGCTTCGCCGAGCTTGTCAATGTTCGTGATTTCGATCTCGATACTTGAGGGGATCTCGGTGGAGGCCCTGCGCCACTCCTCCGGGTGTACCTCACCGAATGGGCCGAGTCCGCGTGACCGCTCGTACGCGCCCTCAACCGCCTGGAGCGCGTTCTTTGCGGGGGTGATCCTCCCCAGAGTCGAGCGGAACTCGTTCGACATCGCCCCGATCGCCGTTCGAGCCTCGGCCAGCTTCGCCGCAAACTCCGCATCGTCCTTGCCGAGACCCTGCTGGAGTATCTCGATTTGCAGGCGAATCGACTCCAACCGCCAGGCTGGCGCCTCGAACCCGTCGACAGCTTGACGGCGCTTCCACCACGACGCCGCGGCCTTGGCCCCATCCTCGAGCGTCTGGCGGTCCCGGCCCGTCCGGTCCCACGCCTGCCTGGCTTGGGCGGCGTCGGTTCCGGAGCACACTGCGTCGGCGGCGGCCAGGATGCCGACAGCGAGCTGGTGCGCGTCGGAGCTGCCGGCCGCCATGAGGGGCGGCTCCTTCTGCAGGTCCTTGGCCGCAGCGTCGACCTTGCGGCGGAGATCCTCCGGCCGTGTCGGCTTGCGGATTTCGGGGCGAAACGGATCGATGGTGACGCGGATCCGCGCTTCGTCGCTTCGCGATGTGTCGAGCGCCCGATCCAAGCTCTCGATCTGGCCGGCGAGCTCATCGCCCTCGCGCAGGAGCCGCGCGCGCAGGTCTCCTGCCGCGCGCAGGACGCGCTCCGAGTGCGGGCCGCCGGGCTCGCCGCGCTCCGGCCTGCCGCCCGCGAGCCGCGTCGCCTCGATCAGGGCGTCGACGGCTTCGGCCCATCGCCGCGCGTCGGCGAGGCGGCGGACGTTCTCCAGCAGCTCGTCGATGCGCGCCGAAGCCTCATCGGCCGTCATCGGGCCGCCGGCGAGCCCGATCTCGGTCCGGGGAGCGGCCGACGGTCTTCCCGTGGAGGCATCCGTCCACTCCGTGGCGCTCCAGTCGAGGTGTTGGCCGTCGTGGCCCGGCAGGTACCGGCACTGCAGCCCCGTCGCCTGGTTCACGCTGGCGCAGCGGCGCCCGGCCGCCACCGGCTGCGGCGGTTCGGGCGTGCCCTGCGCCGGCCGCTTCCAGATCTGAACCGGCGCATTCAGGTAGGGCTGCTCTCGTGGGACGGGCAACCGGTACGCCGGGTCCTTCGTCCGGCCGAACGACCGCAGCTCCGCGATCGACCACGTCCGCTCCAGCGCGTCCGCCATGCTCTCGCCGAAGAAGTGATTCACGAGGCCCGGCGCCACGTAGATGGCGGCGTGCACGTCGGCGATGAGCAGAACGTCGCCGCGCGCGCCGTCGATGCCGGGAGCGAAGAGGTTCGGGAAGTCGCGGCGGACGTAACCACGACTGATCATTGCCTGGCGCAGATCCTCGGCGCTGTGGCCTGGCGTGCTGATCTCGCCGGTCACGTGCTCCAGCACGTAGTCGAAGCACCAGTAGCGGACACCGGAGCCCTGTGCGTGCGTTCTCGCCGTGGGCGCGAGCAGCGCCAGCGCCGCCAGCGCGGCCGCCGCGCGGGCGGACCGCCTCATCGCCGCGACCCATCGCTGCCGCGCGCCATACGAAAGGGCTGCAAGGCGGATGCCGCTCATGGGCCGCTCGCGGTAACGACGAGCGCGGCCGTCCGCTCGACCGCCTCGTCGCCCTGCTCGAGCCGGACGCGGACGCGGTACTCACCGGGCTCGGCCGCGGCTTCCATCTGCAATGAGTGCGTCATGAGCGCGCCGCCTCCGCCCTCGATGCGCTCGGCCGGCAGCGTGAGCAGCTCGCGATCGCCGCTGAGGATGGTGAGCTTGAAGGTGACCGGCGCGGATCCTGGCGCGGCGAACGTCGCCTCGATGGCGAAGCGGCTTCCGGCGGAGACCGGCGAGGGGCGCACGGCGAGGGCCGCAATCTTCAGCAGCGCCGGCGCGGGTGGCGGAGCGGCGACCGTGGCCGGCGCGGCGGCCGGCCACGGCGGAGGTGCGGCCGTCGGCGCAGGCTGGTCGGCCACCGCCGCCGGCTTCGGCGCCATTTCCTGAGGCGCGCCGGGAAGCGACGCCGGTCGCCCATCTACCGGCATCCCCTCGGCCCCCACGTTCAGCTCCTTCGCGGAGATCGCCAGCTCCGGCGCCGTGCCGCAGCAGACGATCCTCCGCGTGGCCGTCACTCCGTCCCGAAGGATCGTGAACTCCACGGTCTGGCCGAGCCGGACGTACGATGAATTGTTGAGGAACATGACGGGATGCATGCCGGCGAGCGGCCTGCCATCCTGCTCGACGATGATGTCGCCCGCGCGCAGGCCGGCGGCGTCCGCCGGGCCGTCCTTGACGACATTCGCGATGAGGATGCCGCGCGGGTCTTCCGCAACCGACACGCCGATGTCCATCATCGTCTCGGGCATCGGCGCGTGCTTCTGCGCGCGCTGCTGTGATTCGGCCGGAGCGAGCGCCGCGGCGGGCGGCGCGCCGGCTCCCACCGTGGTGGCCGTGATCAGCAGGCAGGGAAGAGCGCGACCGAGAATCCGCAACCGGCCTCTCCGATCTTGCGGCGGATTATAGGCGGGCGGCGAGCCGGGAGCCACCTCGAACGTGAGGCGCGCGTCGTCGGATCGGCCACATCCCTCGCGCTCTCGCCGAGAACCATGCGAGCGACGACGCCAGGGAGGAGTTCGTGCGTGACGTCGTGGCGGCCTGGGACAAGGTC
>PQAH01000183.1 GCA_003105195.1 Bradyrhizobiaceae bacterium | reverse complement strand
GACGCCAAGCTCTACGAGATCGGCGCCGGCACCTCGGAGATCCGGCGCATGCTGATCGGCCGCGAGATCTTCGAGAAGACGCGGTGAAGCGGCCCGCCGGTCCCGGGTCCGTGTCCCGTCGAATCGGATAGGCTCTGGCCGGCGAGGCGGAGGCGGCCACGGTGCGCGTGCGGCTCAAGGCGGACGGGCGGATCGTCGAGGTGCTCCCCGACGGCAGCGAGCGGCCGGTGGCGCCGCGGCCCGCGCGGCCGCGCGCGACGCCGCCGGCGGGCGAGGACAGCGCCGGCTATGCGCGGCGCGTACGCGCGGCGACCGGCCTCACCCAGACGGCCTTCGCGGCCAGGATCGGCGTGCCCGTGGACACGGTGCGCAACTGGGAGCAGGGCAAGCGCGCGCCGCGCGGGCCGGCCCGCGCGCTCCTGAAGATGATCGAGATCGCTCCCGACATGGCGCTCGCGGCGCTCGGCGGCGACCGCCGATAGGCCCGCGGGGCCGCGTCCCATCGCCTGTCCCACAGCGTGGTTGCGCGGCAGGTCGCTCGGGCCGTGCTAAAGTGGCCCCACGAGGGAGGACGCACATGCAGGTCGTCGAGGCGAACGGCGCCCGGATCCCGATCGTAGGCTTCGGGTCGATGCGGCTGAATCAGGAGGCGGGCGTCCGCGTGATCGCGGCCGCGCTGCGCATCGGCTACCGCCACATCGACACCGCGCAGGCCTACGAGAACGAGCGCGAGGTCGGCGCGGCGATCCGCGCCTCGGGGGTCGCGCGGGACGAGATCTTCCTCACCACAAAGGTCGCGTGGCAACGCTTCAAGGCCGAGGACCTGACGCGCTCGGTCAACGAGAGCCTGGAGCGGCTCGGCGTCTCGCATGTCGACCTGCTGCTGCTGCACTGGCCGAACCCGACGGTCCCGGTCGCCGAGACGCTGGGGGCGCTGTGCAAGGTGAAGAAGGCCGGGCTCACGCGCCATATCGGCATCTCGAACTTCACGCTGCCGCTGATCGAGGAGGCCGCGAAGCTCTCGAGCGAGCCGATCGCGACGCACCAGATCGAGGTGCATCCCTTCATCGACCGGGCGAAGATCGTCGCGGCGTCGGCGCGGCACGGCATGGCGATCACGGCCTATTGCCCGATCGCGCGCGGGCGCGTGCCCGGCAACGAGACGCTCGCGCGCATCGGCGCGCGCCACGGCAAGACGGCCGCGCAGGTGTCGCTGCGCTGGCTGGTGCAGCAGGGGATCATCGTGATCCCCGGCACCTCGAAGGAGGAGAGGGTGGCGGAGAACTTCGCGATCCTCGATTTCGCGCTCAGCGAGGCCGAGATGGCCGAGATCGCCGCCCTCGCGCGGCCGGACGGCCGGGTCGTGAACCCGCCGCACGCGCCGCAATGGGACGGGTGAGCGCGACCGGCCACACCATCGGAGAGACGGGAAGGACGCAGCGATGCAGATCATCGAGACGCACGGGGCGCGGATTCCGGCGGTGGGGCTCGGTACCTGGCAGATCTCGGGTCGCGCGGGCCAGCGCGTCATCGAGCAGGCACTCCGCCTCGGCTATCGCCACATCGACACCGCGCAGGCCTACGAGAACGAGCGCGAGGTCGGCGAGGCGCTGCGCGCCTCCGGGGTGAAGCGCAACGACGTCTTCGTCACGACCAAGATCTGGCACACCCATCTCGCGCCCAACGACCTCGAGCGCTCGGTGAAGGACAGCTTGGCGCGGCTGCGGCTCTCCGAGGCGGACCTGCTGCTGATCCACTGGCCGAACCCGCAGGTGCCGCTCTCGGAAACGCTGGGCGCGCTCTGCAAGATGAAGTCGACCGGCTACACGCGCCATATCGGCGTGTCGAACTTCACGGTGGCGCTGCTCGAGGAGGCCGTGAAGCACACGAGCGAACCGATTGTCGTCAACCAGATCGAATGGCATCCCTATCTCGACCAGTCGAAGGTCACGGCGGCCTGCCGGCGGCACGGCATCGCGGTCACGGCCTACAGCCCGGTCGCGCGCGGCAAGACGGTCGGCGACGACGTGCTGGCACGCATCGGCAAGACATACGGCAAGAGCGAGGGGCAGGTCTCGCTGCGCTGGCTGGTGCAGCAGGGGGCGATCGTGATCCCGCGCACCTCGAAGGTGGAGCGGCTGTCGGAGAACATGGACATCTTCGATTTCGCGCTGAGCGCGGAGGAGATGGAGGAGATCCGCGGGCTGGCGCGCCCCGACGGCCGCGTCGTCAACGTCGCCTGGGCGCCGAACTGGGATTCGTAGCGGCGGGTGCGGGCTCGGCTCGGCCGGGATGACGCCGCGCGTCCGGCGCGCTAAACGATCCCGCGTGACCGTCTCCGTCAGCCCCGATAGCGCGCTGGTCCTGTTCTCGGGCGGGCAGGATTCGACCGTGTGCCTCGCCTGGGCGCTCGCGCGCTTCGCGCACGTCGAGACCGTGGGCTTCGCCTACGGGCAGCGGCACGCGGTGGAGCTCGCGGTGCGCCCGCGCGTGCGCGAGCGCCTCGTCGCGCTGGCGCCGGACTGGGACGCGCGGCTCGGCGCGGACCACGTGATCGCCATCGATGCGCTGTCCGCGATCTCGGACACCGCGCTCACCCGCGAGGTCGCGATCGAGGTCGCCGAGACCGGGCTGCCGACCACCTTCGTGCCCGGCCGCAACCTGATCTTCCTCGGCTTCGCGGGGGCGCTCGCCTATCGGCGCGGGGCACGCCACCTGGTCGCCGGCATGTGCGAGACCGACTATTCGGGCTATCCGGACTGCCGCGACGACGCCGTCAAGGCCATGCAGCTCGCCCTCAACCTCGGCATGGACCGCCGCTTCGTGGTGCACACGCCGCTGATGTGGATCGACAAGGCCGCGACCTTCGCGCTGGCCGAGGAGCTCGGGGGCGCGGCGCTCGTCGATCTCGTGCTCGAGGAGACGCACAGCTGCTACCTGGGCGACCGCACGCGGCGCCACCCCTGGGGCTACGGATGCGGGGAATGCCCGGCTTGCAAATTGCGCAGCGAGGGGTGGACGCGCTATTGCAGCCGCCGGAACGAAACTGAAGGACCGACCCGATGAGCATCGAGCGCCAGCGGCGGCGCGAGGGACTGGTATTCCTCGTGCTGTTCGGCCTGACGATTCCGGCCGCGAACTGGCTGATCGGCAATGCCGGCACCGTGTGCGTCCCCGCCGGCCCGTGCCTGGTGCCGGTCGCGCCCGGCGTCATGGCGCCCTCGGGCGTGCTGATGATCGGCATCGCGCTGGTGCTGCGCGACCTGGTGCAGCGGCGCCTCGGCGTGAACTGGGCCGCGGGGGCGATCCTGGCCGGCGCCGTGATCTCGGCCTGGTTCGCGCCCCCGGCGCTCGTCGTCGCGTCCGCGGTCGCGTTCCTGCTCTCGGAGCTCGCCGATCTCGCGGTCTACACGCCTCTGGCGCGCCGCCGGCTGGTGCTGGCGGTGGTGCTCTCCAGCATGGTCGGGCTGGTGATCGACTCGATCGTGTTCCTGTGGCTCGCCTTCGGCTCGCTCGAGTTCCTCGCCGGCCAGGTGATCGGCAAGAGCTGGATGGTGGTGCTGTCGATCCCCTTCGTGGCCTGGCTGCGCCGGCGCGACGAGCGCATCGGCCTGTCGCCCGCCTGACCCGCAATCTCGCGCCCTGGAGGCCCGGATGAGCCTGACGCCCGAGACCGTCGCGACGCTGCGCAAGGTCACGACCGCCACGATCACGACCATGCTCCTGAAGAAGGGCATCCGGCGCTGCTGGATGAGCGGGCCGACGCCGCTCGCGGGCGCGGGGCGGCGGCTGATCGGCGAGGCCTTCACGCTGCGTTTCGTGCCGGCGCGCGAGGACCTCGCCACGCCGGAAAGCTGGGGCAAGCCGATCTCGACCCGCGCCGCGATCGAGGAGATGCCGGAGGGCTGCATCGCGGTCGCCGACGCCATGGGCGTGACCTCGGCCGGCATCTTCGGCGACATTTTGACGATGCGCATGGCGCGCCGCCGGGTCACGGCGCTCGTCACCGACGGCGTGGTGCGCGACAAGGCCGGCGTGCTCGCGACCGGGCTGCCGGTCTGGTGCGCCGGCGTGGCGGCGCCGGCCTCGGTCAACGGCCTCACCTTCGTCGGCTGGCAGGAGCCGATCGGCTGCGGCGGCGTCGCGGTGTTCCCGGGCGACGTGATCGTCGCGGACGACGACGGCGTGGTGGTGATCCCGCAGGCGCTGCTCGATTTCGTGCTCGCCGAGGGGCCCGAGCACGAGCGCTACGAGAGCTGGGTGGTGAGCGAGGTGGAGCGCGGCGTGAAGCTGCCCGGGCTCTATCCCGCCAACGAGGACGCGAAGGCGCGCTACGAGGCGTGGAAGAAGTCGCAGGCCTGAGCCGCGCGGCCGGGGGAAGGGCATGTTCTTCGTCCTGTCGAAGGTCGCGGGCTTCTTCGCGGCGCCGTCCAACTTCTTCATGGTGCTCGGCTTCGTCGGGCTGGCGATCTCGGTGACGCGCTTCGCGCGGCTCGGCTTCGGCCTGACGGTGGCGAGCCTGGCGATGCTGGGCCTGATGGGGCTCACCCCCCTCGGCAATGCGCTGATCCTGCCGCTGGAGGAACGCTTCCCGCGCTGGGAGGACTCGCGCGGCGCGCCGCACGGCATCATCGTGCTCGGCGGCGCGTTCGACACCGTGGTGTCGCGTGCGCGCCGGGAGATCTCGCTCAACGAGGCCGGGGAGCGGATGACGGCGGGCGTCGCGCTGGCGCGCAAGTATCCCGCGGCGCGGCTCGCGTTCTCGGGCGGCTCCGGCCGGCTGATCTTCGCCGACATGAGCGAGGCGGAGGTCGCGGCGCGGTTCTTCGAGGAGCACGGCATCGCGCGCGAGCGCCTCCATCTCGAGGGCGAGGCGCGCAACACGGTCGAGAACGCGCACCTGACGCGGCGGCTGGTGCAGCCGAAGGCCGGCGAGCGCTGGCTGCTCGTCACCTCGGCCTACCACATGCCGCGCGCGGTGGGCGTGTTCCGCGCGGCCGGATTCGCGGTCGAGGCGCATCCGGTCGACTGGCGCACCCGCGGCGCCGCGGACACGCTGCGGCCCTTCAACACGGTCGGCGACGGGCTGCGGCGGACCGACACGGCGGTGCGGGAATGGCTCGGCCTCCTGATCTACTGGCTCGCCGGGCACATGCACGAGCTGTTCCCGGCACCGCCCTGAGGCGCTGGCGCTCCGGTCCGCGCGGCTCAGTCGTGGCGGGGAAGCGCGAGCCGGTAGACGCCCTTGAAGTCGTGCGGGTCGGCAGGCCGGCCCTTGCGCAGGATCACCAGCCGGCCCTCGGCCGCCAAGCGGACCGCGACCCGGCGAATCGGTTGCATCAGAGGGCCCCAGCCGTCCGGGTGGTCGCCGCCCAGGGCGCGGGCCACGTCCGCGGGCGCGATGGATTTCCCGGGCCCGCCGGCAGCGGCGAGGCGCAGGAGGGTGGCCTCGATCTCGCCGGGACTCGGTGGCACGGTCGATTCTCTCCAGCCAATCAGCTGCTTGCTTCTGGACCATGATGTGCCGGCGGGCAATTCCCGGAGCATGGCCCCACTCCCGCAGTGCCGCTGGAGGCAACTTTCGTCGTAAGACTAAAGTTGTAAGAAGGCTCGGTTGGGAGTATCTTTTTGCCTATGCCGGAGCGACCGGCTCCGGACCGCGGTCTCGGAGGGCCTTCCGCGGGTCAAAGACCATCCTGCATGAGGAGACACCCATGTCGATGGAGCCCCAGTCGTCGTCTGACACCAAGCAGACCCTGATCTGGACGGCCGGCGCGCTGGCGCTGGTCGCGGTGATCGCCATCTACGCCGCGATGTAGCGCGGCGGCGTGCAATGGCGGCGGCGAGCCCGGCTCACCGCCACATTCATATCCGGAACCTCGTGATCACGTCGGCGGTTCCGCGACGGCGTCGTGGGATTCGGAGAAGAACTGGCGGCGCCACATCACCAGCATCACGGCGGTGGTGGCGGCGATGAACGCCCAGGGGCCGACGAACCAGCCGAGATAGCCGAGCGCGAGGAAGAAGGCGCGCTGGCCGCGGTTGAAGTGCCGCCCCGCGATCTCGAACAGGCGCGCGGTGCGCGCCGCGTGGTCGCGCGCGGCGGGGGTGTCCTTCTGGTCGAAGGGCGGCATCGCCCCGATCAGGATCGCGACGTAGTTGAACAGGCGGTACGACCAGGCGAACTTGAAGAAGGCATAGACGAAGATGACGGCGAGGCCGATCGTCTTGGTCTCCCATTGCACGCGCGTGGTCGGGGCGCCGAACGGGATGTTGGCGACCACCTCGAGGATCCCGTCGCCGGTGCGCAGCAGCGTGAGGGTGCCGCCGATCGCGATCAGCGAGGTGGAGGCGAAGAAGGCCGTGCCGTTCTGCAGCGAGGCGAGGAGCTGGGTGTCGACGATGCGAACGTCGCGCGCCAGCATCTGCTGCATCCACGATTCGCGGTGGCGGTTCATGAGCGCGTTCAGCGCGCGCTTTCCGTAGGCGGTGCGCTCGAGCGCGATCGCATAGGCGGCCCACGACCCGGCGAACCAGGCGAGCGCGACGAGGTCGAGGGTGGAGAAAGCCGCCATGGGGATTCGCGATGCTGCGCCAGGGTGCCGCATCAGGCGGCATGCCGCAACGGCATGCCGCGGAGCGAGCGAAGTCCGCAGAATACCACGAGAAATCGCCTGCCGAACGCAACCGCGCGTCGCGCTAACCATGCGGGCTGTCCGCATTCCACCGGACGCGTGCAGTGCAGCGATTCCGCTTGCGGCATGGTTTATCAGGTCTTAACTCTTCGCGCTCACGCTTCCCGGGTCGGGTCCCGCGCGCAGCCTCGCTGCCGGGACCGACCGCCAAACCGGAGCCCTAGATGTACGCCCGAACGGAGCGATCCTGTTGGGGAGCGGCCAAGTGGACGCTCGCGGCTTTCCTCGCCGTGGCGGCGCTGGTCTACCTGCTCGGTGGCATCGAACCGGGCCATCGCCCGATCGCCCAGCAGGCCAAGGCCGTCGCGGCGAAATAGACCCGAGCGACCGCGCTCCGCACGACCGCGTTTCCCATCGCACGGCGGCGCCATCGCGGCGCCGCCGTTGCCCTGCGCGGGCGCCTCGCCCAGGATGGCCCCGGAAGCGGAGACTGTCATGGTGCAGAAGATCACGACCGGGATGCGCGCGCTGGTCGAGGCGGCCGAGCGCGAGATCGAGACGTTGCCGGTCGAGGAAGCGATGCGCCTGCACGGCCGCGATGACGTCGTCTTCGTCGACCTGCGCGACCCGCGCGAGCTCGCGCGCGACGGGCGACTGCCGGGCGCGTTCCACTGCCCGCGCGGCATGCTCGAGTTCTGGATCGATCCCGAGAGCCCGTACCACAAGCCGGTGTTCGCGCAGGACAAGCGCTTCGTGTTCTTCTGCGCGGGCGGCCTGCGCTCGGCGCTCGCGGCGCAGACGGCGGCGCGCATGGGCCTTGCGCCGGTCGCGCATGTCGCGGGCGGCTTCTCGGCCTGGAAGAAGGCCGGCGGCGCTGTGGATAACGCCGAGCCCGACAAGCGCGAGCGCTGAATCCGTTTTCGCCGCGTCGACGTTCCTGAGATAACCGGCACGCCTGTTGCGCTTCGTGATCGCGCGCGCGTCGCGATCCGCGCGCACGCCTCCTGATCTACCGGTGCTCCAAGAGGGCGCGATGCGGGACGTCTCGATCGGAACGACGCGCATGGACGGGGGGTTCGCGCGCGCGGAGGCGGCGAGCTGCTTCATGCTGGCGTGCAAGGCCGCGCGACCCGAGCGGCGCGCCTATTTTCTGCGCCTGGCCTGGCACTGGCGGGCGATCGCGCGCGTGCTCGCCGGCCGCGAACCGCCGGCCGACGCGGTGGTCGCGGCGGGCGAGATCAGGTCGCCGGGCCTCGCCCCGCACGGGCCCTGAGGCGCCCGCGATGCATCTGCGGCGCTGATGCGCCGGATCAGGAGAATTCGCTTGCCGGCCTTCCGGTGGCCCGCGATCCTCGCGCGGCGCGCAGACGGAGAGAGCGATGCCCCTGAGGCTGGTGATCGGCAACAAGAACTACTCGTCCTGGTCGTTCCGGCCCTGGATCGCCATGAAGGTCGCAGGCATCCCCTTCGAGGAGACCGTGGTCTCGCTCAATGCGCCCGACTTCAAGGCCGAGGTGACGAAGATCTCGGGCACCGGCAAGGTGCCGGCGCTCGCCGACGGCGCCGTGCATGTCTGGGAGTCGCTCGCGATCCTGGAATATCTCGCCGAGAAGTTCCCGGCCGCGCAGCTCTGGCCGGCCGATCCGAGGGCGCGGGCCCACGCGCGCGCGATCGCCAGCGAGATGCATGCCGGCTTCGTGCCGCTGCGCAAGGAATGCCCGATGAACATGTGGCGCCCGCCGCAGCCGCGCGCCCTCTCGGCGGACGCGAAGGCGAACGTGGCGCGCATCGACGCGATATGGAGCGACTGCCGCCGGCGGTTCGGCGCCGCCGGGCCGTTCCTGTTCGGCCCGTTCGGGGCGGCCGACGCCATGTATGCGCCGGTGGTCGCGCGCTTCCAAACCTACGGCGTCGATGTGGGCGCGGCGTCGCGCGCCTACATGGACGCCACGATGGCGCTGCCGGCCTGGAAGGAATGGACCGCGGCCGCGTTCAAGGAGCCCTGGGTGCTGCCCGAGGACGAGGTCGACTGGCCGACCGTGCATCGGATGGAAGCCGCGGGCTGATGGCGCGCCGCAGGGTGTGCATGCCGGCCCGAAACGATGCGAGACGCGCGAAATTCCGATCCGGCATGCGCACGGGTGCGCACGGCGGATCGGCACCCTCACGACGTCGCGGGCGTCCCGACCGCCGTGCACACCCTACAAACCGAGCTTCCCCTCCAGCTCGTCGAGGAAGGGGCGCTGATAGGGGATGATCTTGGCGCGGGCGGTCGCAAGGTCGAACCAGGCGGCGCGGTCGACCTCGGGGAAGCTGCGGCGCTTGCCCGATTTCGGCGGCCACTCGACCTCGAAGGCATTGCTGCGCAGACGCGCGGGGTCGACGTCGCCCGCGCACGCGAAGGCGTGCACGACCTTGCCGCTCTTCTGCGTCACCGGCGCCAGCGGGAGATAGGGACCGTCGGGCGAAAAGCCCGTCTCCTCGGCGAACTCGCGCCGCGCGGTCGCGAGCAGGTCCGCGTTCGCCTCGACGAGACCCTTGGGGATGGTCCAGGCGCCGAGGTCCCGCTTCGCCCAGAACGGCCCGCCCGGATGGGCCAGGAACACCTCGAGCGCGCCGCTTCGGCGGTAGAGCAGCAGCCCGGCGCTGACCTCGGATCTGCGGCTCATCGCTCGCCTATGTGACGGCGATCGGCGCGAGCGCCTCGATGTCGGTCGCGACATCGACCACCGCCGGCCGGCCGGCGGCGAGCGCGCGGGCGAGCGCGGCGCCGATATCGCCGGGACGCTCCACGCGGATGCCGAGCGCGCCGATCTCCTCGGCGAGGCGCGCGAAGTCGACGGGACGGTAGGTCCACAATTCGCGCGCCTTGGCGGTCTGCTCGCCGCCATAGGCGCGGTCGAAGCCGCGCTTCGACTGGTTGCCGCCGCCATTGTTGTTGACCACCGTGACGCTGTTGATGCCCCAGCGCACGGCGGTCTCGATCTCGCCGACGTGGTACCAGAAGCCCGCGTCGCCCGTGAAGGCGACCACCGGTCGGTCCGGGCAGGCGCATTTCGCGCCGAGGCCCGCCGGGAAGGCCCAGCCGAGATGGCCGGCGCTGCGCATGTAGCTCTGGCGGGCGCTCGTGAGATCGAACATGCCGCCCATCCACATGCCGGCATGGCCGGTGTCGACCACCACGATGGCGTCGTCCGGCATCCATCGCGTGAGCTCGCCGCACAGGCGCTCGGGCCGGATCGGCGTGACGTCGGAGGCGAGGGCGGGCGCGTGCGCCTCGCGCCACGCCGCGCAAGTCGCCTGCGTCTCGGCGATCCAGGGCCTGCGGCGCGCCGCGCTGCCGCGGTCGGCGAGCGCCGCCATGCGGGCGAGCGCGGCCTTGGCGTCGCCGTTGACGGCGGCGCGCAGCGGATAGTTGCGGCCGAGCGCCGCGGGATCGATGTCGATCTGGATCGCCGGCGTGCCGATCCGCGGCACCGCCCAGAAATGCGTGGTCATGCCGCCGGTCTCGGTGCCGACGAAGCAGACGAGGTCGGCGCGGCCGACGACGCGGTTCGCGCTCTCGCGCGAATAGCTGCCGACCACGCCGACCGACAAGGGATGCGTGCCGGGGATCGAATCCTTGCCGTTGAGCGAGGTCGCGACCGGGACCTGCAGCGCCTCGGCGAGTGCCACGAGCTCGGCGGCGGCGCCCGAGGCGCGCACGCCGCCGCCTGCCACGATCGCGGGGCGCTCGGCAGCCTGCAGGAGGTCGAGGGCGGCGCGCAGGCTCGCCTCGTCGGGCGCCGGCCGGAACGGCGGCACGCGGGCAAAGAGCTCCTCGACCAAGGGCACCATCTCGGCCTCCTCGGCGTCGATCTGGCCCTCGTTGCCGCGGAACTGCAGGTGCACGGGGCCGGGGGTCCCGGAGACCGCCACGCGGAAGGCCTGGCGCACCATGTCGGGAAAGCGCGCCACGTCATCGACCGTGGCGTTGAGCTTGGTGACCGGCTCGAAGGCCGGCAGGTCGTCCACCTCCTGGTAGACCTTGCGGAACTTGGTCGCCGGGTCGCGGCCGCCCGTGAAGGCGATGACGGGCGCATGGGCGAGAAAGGCGTCGCGCAGCCCGGCCGCGAGGTTGAGCGCGCCGATCACCTGCGCCAGGCAGACGCCCGGCCGGCCGCTCGCCCGCGCATAGCCGTCCGCCATGTAGGCGGCGGACTTCTCGCCATGGGCGTGGACCCGCGCGATGGTGGTGCGCCGCTCCATCTCGGCCAGGGTCCGGCGCAGCACCGCCGGCACCATGAACACGTGAGTGACGCCGTAGCCCGCGAGCATGTCGGCGAGCACCTGCGCGCCGGTCATGCGCTGGTTGTGTCCGTGCATCGGCCTCACGTCTCGGAATGGACCCGGTCGACGGGTCGGGGAGGGACCTTGTAGCGCACCGCCGGAATGCGCGCATTCCGGACTCGCCCGGGCCGGGCCGGAACCCGGACGGCCCCGCGGCGCTTGCCGCGCCGGGGGATTGCGCGAGCCTCGGCGGTCCTCGTCCCTGGAATCGGATGCCGTTCGTGACTCCCGCAGATGCGATTCGCGTGATGACCTGGAACATCCACGGCGCGGTCGGCCACAACCCGCGCTTCGACCTCGCGCGCGTGGTCGCGCTGATCGACCGCTGGGACCCGCAGGTGGTGGCGCTGCAGGAGGTGGACTCGCGCCGCCGGACGCGCGACGGCGCCAATCCGTTCGAGGTGCTGCAACGCGAGCTCGGCGCGCACGGCATCGGCGCCAAGTCGATCACCACGGCGGACGGCGACTACGGCCAGATGCTGATCAGCCGCTGGCCGCTGCGCGCGGTCGAGATCCGTGACATCTCGTTTCCGGAGCGCGAGCCGCGCCGCGCCGTCGAGGCCGTGGTCGAGGCGCCGGCGGGGCCGCTGCGGGTGGTCGCGACCCATCTCGGGCTGAGCCTGCACGAGCGGCGCGGCCAGGCGCGCCAGCTGCTGGCGCTCGCGGGCGACGACGAAACCACCACCGTGATCATGGGGGACTTCAACGACTGGCTCTGGCCCGGCTCGGTGACGCGCGCGCTCGGCGCCGCGCTGCCGGGCCGCACCCGCTTTCGCACCTTTCCGTCGCGCTGTCCGCTGCTGCGGCTCGACCGGATCTTCTGCCGGCCGGCGGGCGCGCTCGCGGCGAGCTTCGTCGACCGGGCCGCGCGCGACATCTCGGATCACCTTCCGGTGATCGCCGACATTCGCCCGACCCGTGTGGCGCCGGCCTGAGATCCGGCGCGACCAGGAAAGGGGCGGCCACGAGGGCCGTTCCGGGAACCGCGCCCGACAAGGCGACGCCAAATCGGAGCCGTTCCCTTCGTCGCACCGGCGCGTCATAGTCGTCTTCGAGTCCAGGGAGGGCCGGGTGGCGAAGCTACAGTCCGTGGTCGATACGCAGAGTGCCGAGTTCCGTGCCAATGCGCGCGAGATGCGCGCGCTGTGCGACGAGCTCGACCGGCGACGCGTCGAGGCTGCGCAAGGTGGGCCGAAGCGCGCGCGCGAGCGTCACCTGGAGCGCGGCAAGCTCCTGCCGCGCGACCGGGTGATGCGCCTGATCGACCCCGGCTCGCCGTTCCTGGAGCTCTCGGGGCTCGCGGCCCACGGCATGTACGAGGACGCGATCCACGCGGCCGGCGTCATCACGGGGATCGGCCGGATCGCGGGGCGCGACTGCATGGTGGTCTGCAACGACTCGACCATCAAGGGCGGCACGTATTATCCGATGACCGTGAAGAAGCACCTTCGCGCCCAGGAGATCGCGCGGGAGAACCGCCTGCCCTGCGTCTACCTGGTCGATTCGGGCGGCGCCAACCTGCCGCACCAGACCGAGGTGTTTCCGGACCGCGAGCATTTCGGCCGCATCTTCTACAACCAGGCGACGCTCTCGAGCCTCGGCATTCCGCAGATCGCGGTCGTGATGGGATCGTGCACGGCGGGTGGCGCCTATGTGCCGGCGATGTCGGACGAGACCGTGATCGTGCGCCGGCAGGGCACCATCTTCCTCGGCGGGCCGCCGCTCGTGAAGGCCGCCACCGGGGAGGTGGTCTCGGCCGAGGACCTCGGCGGCGCCGACGTGCATGCGCGCCTCTCGGGCGTCGCCGACCATTACGCGGCGGACGACGCGCATGCGCTCGAGATCGCGCGCCGCATCGTCGGCAACCTAAATACGCGCAAGGCGCCGAACATCCCGTTGCAGGCGCCGCGCGCGCCGGCCTACGACCCGGCCGAGCTCGACGGCATCGTTCCGGTCGACCTCAAGCGGCAATACGACATCCGCGACGTGATCGCACGGCTGGTCGATGCGTCCGAGTTCGACGAGTTCAAGCACCTCTACGGCACGACGCTGGTGACGGGCTTCGCGCACCTGCACGGGATCCCGGTCGGCATCATCGGCAACAACGGGATCCTCTACTCGGAGTCGGCGCAGAAGGCCGCGCACTTCGTCGAGCTGTGCTGCCAGCGGCGCATCCCGCTCCTGTTCCTGCAGAACATCACGGGCTTCATGGTCGGCCGCGAATACGAGGCACGCGGCATCGCCAAGGACGGCGCCAAGATGGTGACGGCGGTCGCCTGCGCGGCGGTGCCGAAGATCACGCTGATCGTCGGCGGCTCCTACGGCGCCGGCAATTACGGCATGTGCGGGCGCGCCTACTCGCCGCGCTTCCTGTTCATGTGGCCGAACGCGCGCATCTCGGTGATGGGCGGCGCGCAGGCCGCGAGCGTGCTCGCGACCGTGAAGCGCGACAATATCGAGGCCGTGGGCGGCGCGTGGACCGAGGCCGAGGAGGAGGAGTTCAAGCAGCCGATCCGCGAGCAGTACGAGGCCGAGGGCAACCCGTACTACGCCACCGCGCGGCTCTGGGACGACGGCATCATCGCGCCGACCGAGACCCGGCGGGTGCTGGCGCTCGCCTTCTCGGCCACCCTGAACGCCCCCGTCCCGGAGACCCGCTTCGGCGTGTTCCGGATGTAGACCCGCCGGCGGGTTCCCGAGGTTCCGAACCGGCCGGGCAGGGCGGGGCGCGCCAAGACTTGCGCGAAAAATCCCCCACGGCGCGCCATTCGTGCTAGTATAAGGAATGTTTCCCTACAGAGCAGACTCCTGGCTCCCGGGCGGAGACCTGCTCGCGCGTTTGCGGAGGTTGTCTTGAGCGCACACAAATTCCACGTCGGCCAAACGGTCCACTTCACGTCTGGCCCGTATCTGCGCGGGGGCGCCAACGGCGTCTACAAGGTGGTGCGCGTTCTGCCCCGCGAAGGCGACGACCAGCAGTACCGCATCAAGAGCGCGAACGAACCGCACGAGCGAGTCGCGAAAGAAAGCCAGCTCGAGGGCGTGTGAGGGCGCAATTGTCGCGCGAATGCCGTCGAAAGGCGGGCCGAAACGGTTCGTTAACCATGTTTTCGCAGGCTCTTCGGGACCAGCTTCCCGGAGGAACGCGCCATGGAGTCCGCCCGCCCGACCACGCTCCGCTACAGCCATCCGCAGCGCGGGGACAATGTCCTGCGCATGGCGCGCAGCGATGAGCCGCTGCGGGCCCAGGACGGGCTCAACCTCGCCGGGCAGGCGACCGTGGATCTGCTGAGCCAGGTGGCCGAGACCGTGGCGGCCACCGAGGTGCGGGCCGAGGCCCTGCTGGTGCGGGCGATCGAGCAGCTGCGCGAGGCCGAGGAGCGCAACCGGCTGCTCGAGGCACGGGTGCTCGAAGCCGAGACGCGCGCCAAGGAGGCCGAGCGCTGGCTGCGCTACGTGCATGCCGAGATCGAGGAGAAGTTCGCGGCCTGGCGCAACGCGCGGCCGCGCCGGACGCGTGCCCCGGCAGCGGCTTAGACCAGAACTCTCCGAAGTCGATTCAACCCGAAGCCCGCATCGGTGCAGCGATACGGCGGACGCCGCTCGCGGATTTCGCGCTTGCCGGTCCGGGCCACGGCGATGCCGTTCCCGAAGCGGCGAATGGAAGCTCAGCCTTGGTCGTCCGGAGAGGCAGGTTGCGAGGGGGCCGGGCCGTGGGTGAGCGCGCGGTCCCAGGAGCGCAGATGCAGGGCGTCGGCGAGCCAGTAGGGATTGTCCGCGAAGCTCGCGGGGTGACGCGCGGGAGACTTGGGCGGGGGCCGGCGGAAGGGAACCACCTCGCCCACGGCCCGCTCCCTAGATGATCCGCCGTCCGACCAGGATGTGACGGACGCACATGACCTTGACGCGCTCTTCCCGGCCCAGCTCCTGGCCGATGGAGGTCTCGGCCAGGAAGGCCTGGCCGCGCATCATGCATTGGGCCGGCACCATGAACTCCTCCGGCACCTGCAGCACCACGCGGGCATTGTTGCGGCTGCAATCCCGAAGCTCGGGAGTGACGGCCAAGGAGCAGACGAGGACGATCGCGGTCAACATGAATCATAGCGTATGCACGGCGATCTTTCAGTATAGTTAGGGCAAATACGGGCGGTTAACGTCTCATTAATCTTTGTAATACGTAAGTTCCTCTAAATATCTACGTCGAATCTTAGTCTTGCTTTCGCGTCTTCTAAGGTCATGTAAGTTCTCTGCCCAGCCAGCCATTGTCGAGCGAGACGAGATCTGGTGAATCGGAAGCCGCCGGGACCTCCGATATCTAGGTGGCGAGGCCCGCTATACACGTCCGGCCCAGACTGCCGGCCGCTCTTGCGGGTTGCGGGACGGAACCCGCGGGAACATTGCTTCGACAGGCAGGATGTATGTGGGCAGGCGGAACCGCGCCGGCGGCGCCGGACCCCTCCGTACGAATGCTGACCTTGCGGTCGGGAAGCGCCCCAGAGCTTGATCTGGTCGCATCTCCTGCGGCGAACCCGTGCCCGCTTCGGCGGACAATGTCAGATCCGCACCACCACGTTGCCCGTGGCCTTGCCCTGTTCGACCGCCTCGTGGGCCGCGACGATCTCGGCCAGCGGAAAGGTGAGGGCGACATTGTTGACGAGGCGGCCTTGCGCCAGCATGGAGTCGATGGTCGCGAGCGCGGCCGTGCGCTCCTCGGCGGTCAGCTCGTAGACGAAGACGAAGCGCAGCGTCACGGCATTCACGAGACAGAAGAAGCCGGGGAGCTGCGGCTCGCCGCCGGTGAGGCCGTAGACCACCACCATGCCGCGCGGCCGCAGCACGCCGGGAATGAGCCAGGCATTGGAATTGAGATCGAGCTCGACGACGGCGTCGCAGCCGCGCCCGGCGGTGAGCGCCTGCACGCGCTCGGCCACGTCCTCGCGCTTGTAGTCGATCACGTGGTCGGCGCCGGCCGCGCGCGCGAGCGCGGCCTTGTCGGGCGAGCTCACGGTGGCCAGCACGGTGGCGCCGCGCGCCTTGGCGAACTGGATCGCGTAGTGGCCGACGCCGCCCGCGCCGCCCGCCACCAGGACGGTCGCGCCGTCGCCCGCCCCCGACACGTCGATCGCGTGGCAGGCGGTCAGCGCCGGAATGCCGAGGCAGGCGCCGGCGTCGAAATCGACATGGGCCGGCAGCGGCACGGCCTGCGCGGCCGGGAGCACGATGTACTCGGCACACGTGCCGAAGGGGCGCTTCCACTGGCCGTTCCAGGTCCACACGCGCTCGCCGATCCGCGCGGCGGCGACGCCGTCCCCCACCAGGTCGATCTCGCCAGCGCCGTCCGAGTGCGGGATCACGCGCGGGAAGGCGATCTTGCGCGTCGTGCCCATGCGGGTCTTCACGTCGGAGGGATTGACGCCCGAGGTCGCGAGCCGCACGCGCACCTCGCCGGGCCCGGGCCGCGGCGTCTCGACCTCGCCGACCGCGAGCACCTCGCGGGCGGGCCCGTTCTTCTCGTAATAGGCAGCGCGCATGCGTTCCTCCCCGGCTCTGCGCCGCTACGATCTCCGAAGGGCGCGTGCCGCGAAACTGAAATCGACGTGAGCTTCTCGCGCGGGCGCGGCCCGCGAATCCGGGACGTCGCGGGCGTGGGCAGCCTCGCGGGCGCGTGCACAGGAATGGCGCATTCGGCTGCCATGCTGCCGCGAGGGGCGGAGGCACGGCCGTCCCCTGTCACCCGAGAGCCAGGAGGTCCACCATGGGCTATCGCGTCTACAGCGGTCCTCGCGGTACCGAGATGGAATCGCCGATGGACAAGGAGAAGCTGCTCTACAAGGAATTTAGTCAGCTCGACGAGGCCATGGGCTGGGCGCGCCATGTCAACGGCAGCGGCCGCGTCGCGCTGCTGATCGAGGGCGACGACGGCACGCACCTGACCAAGCGTGAGATCGCGGCCTCGCTCGGCGCCTCGGGCGCGGAGGCCCGGTAGGCGGCGCCCGAGTCCTTTCGGACACAGGCCGGCGCAAAGGATCACCGCGGGCCGATCGGGGCTTGAACCGGCAACTTGAACCGGTTTAGGTGGCGGCCATGCCGCCGCCTTGCGCCGCGTTTGTGCGCGGCACGCATCGGCGCTCGCCATGCACAGCGCGCCTATCGGGGCGCGCCATTGGGGTCGCCCACAGGGGGAGATGGAATGAGCGGTTCAGTGCGTCGACCCTGCAATGTGCTCATGATCTATCCGCGCTTCACCTCGGAGTCCTTCTGGAACTTCCGGGAAGCGTGCGAGCTGGTGGGCGCCAAGTACCCGGCGATTCCGCTCGGGCTGATCACGGTGGCCGCGATGCTGCCGAAGGAGTGGACGGTCCGCCTCGTCAACCGCAACACCGAGGAGCTCACCGAGGAGGACCTCGCCTGGGCCGACATGGTGATGACGGGCGGCATGCTGTTCCAGCAGGTGGACACGCTCGCCATCATCGACATGTGCCGCGAGCGCGGCATCCCGGTGGTGGTCGGCGGCCCGGACGCGACCTCGAGCCCGCACGTCTATGCGGGCGCCGACTATCGCCTGCTGGGCGAGGCGGAAGGCGCGCTCGACGAGTTCATCGACGGCTGGGAGCGCGGCGCGAACCAGCACGTGTTCGAGGCGCCGAAGTTCCAGGCCGACGTCACCAAGTCCCCGGTGCCGCGCTACGACCTGTTGAAGTTCGACCAGTATCTCTACATCGGCGTGCAGTTCTCGCGCGGCTGCCCGTTCACCTGCGAGTTCTGCGACATCATCGAGCTCTACGGGCGCGCGCCGCGCACCAAGACCACCGAGCAGATGCTGGCCGAGCTCGAGACCCTCTACCGGCTCGGCTACCGCGGCCATGTCGACTTCGTCGACGACAACCTGATCGGCAACAAGAAGTCGATCAAGGCGTTCCTGCCGCACCTGCAGAAATGGCAGGAGGAGCACGACTTCCCGTTCGAGTTCTCGACCGAGGCCTCGCTCAACCTGGCCGACGACGACGAATTGCTGGCGATGATGAAGCGGTGCAACTTCTTCGCCGTGTTCGTCGGCATCGAGAGCCCGGACGAGGACACGCTCAAGGCGATGCGCAAGAAGCAGAACACGCGCCGCAGCATTCCCGAGAGCGTGCACAAGATCTACGCCGCCGGCATGTTCGTCACGGCCGGCTTCATCGTCGGCTTCGACAGCGAGCGCGGCTCGGTGGCGGCGCCGATGATCGAATTGATCCGCGACACCGCGATCCCGGTCTCGATCTGCGGGCTGCTCTACGCGCTGCCGAACACCCAGCTCACGCGCCGGCTCACCCGCGAGGGGCGGCTGTTCGAGGGCCACGACGTGCTGCCGGCCGGGCAGGGCGACCAGACCAGCCAGGGCCTCAACTTCATCACCCAGCGGCCGCGGCTCGATATCCTGCGCGACTTCCGCCGCGTGATGGACGAGATCTACCGGCCGGAAGCCTATTGCGCGCGGATCGAGCGCATGGTGTCGATGCTCGACTGCTCGCTGCGCCACGAGATGAAGGAAGGCGACGTGCGCCGCAAGAACAGCGGCCTCGCCGCGATCCACGAGATCCTCACCCAGCTGCCGGGCGACCGCGAGATCTTCTGGAAGACCTTCACGAACTGCCTGAAGAAGAATCCCAAGGCGGCGCGCTCGGTGATCTCGCTGATGGCGCTCTACCTGCATCTCGGCCCGTTCGCGCGCCGCGCGGTGGAGATCGTCGACGCGCAGATCAAGGCGCTGGAGGCCGGCCGCTTCGTCGCGCCGCCGATCCTCACCGCGGCCGCGCAGCGCGAGCCCGAGGCGCTTACCGCCTGAGGCGGGCTCCGCCCGCCGCCTGATCCGCCGCGCGAGCCGCGAGGACCGTCATGAGCTACCTGCGTGCGCTCATCGTCGGCGCCGGGCCGGGACTGGGCGCGGCGCTCGGGCGCGCCTTCGCGGCAGCCGGGATGAAGGTCGCGCTCGCCGCGCGCACGCCCGAGCGGCTGCGGCCGGTCGCGGAGCGCATGGGCGCGACGCTCCACGGCTGCGACGCCTCCGATCCGGGCGAGGTCGCGCGGCTGTTCGCGGAGGTCGAGCGCGGCATCGGCATCCCCGACGTGGTGGTCTACAATGCGAGCTACCGCGCGCGCGGGGCGCTGGCGGAGCTCGACCCCGCCGAGGTCGCCAAGTCGCTGGCGGTCACGGCCTACGGCGGCTTCCTGGTCGGGCAGGCGGCGGCGCAGCGGATGCTGCCGCAAGGGCAGGGCGCGATCCTGTTCACCGGCGCATCGGCGAGCCAGAAGGGCTATCCCCAGTCGGCGCCCTTCGCGATGGGCAAGTTCGCGCTGCGCGGGCTCGCCCAGTCGATGGCGCGCGAGCTCGCGCCGCAGGGCATCCACGTCGCGCATATCGTCATCGACGGCGGCATCCGCTCGGCGCGCCGCGCCGACCCCGCCGAGCATCCCGACAGCACGCTCGATCCGGACGCGATCGCCGCGAGCTACCTGCACGTGCTGCAACAGCCGCGCAGCGCCTGGACCTGGGAGCTCGAGCTCCGCCCCTGGGTGGAGAAATTCTAAGAAAACAAGGGGCCGACCCGCGGTCCGTTGAGAAATGGGGCAGAATTGCCTCATTCCGGTCAAGTTGAGGCCATTTCGCGGAGTCTCGATGCGGTCCGCGTCGAGGGGACCGCGAAGGGGACATCATGGTCAACGCTCGAGTGACTGCGTACGGCGCCGTCGTGGCGGCCGGGCTCGCATTGCTATCTCCGTCGGGCAGCGCGTGCGACAATCGTTACTCACAGTCCTGCGGGCCGAAACCGTCGCCCGCGGTGGAGACCAACCAGGCCGCCAAGGTCGCCAAGCGGGCGCCCAGCCGCAAGCTGCGCGCCGTCAAGCGCAAGGTGCGCGCGGTCAAGCGGACGGCGACTCGCACGGCCGCGAGCGCGCGGCGCAAGTCCGCGTCGCGCGCGCGCCAGGCCGCCAAGTGGAGGTCAGCGCGGCAGGCGGAGCGGCGCCGGACCGCGCGGGCCGTGGTGCAGCAGCGGCGCAAGCCCGTCGCGGCGGGCTCGAGCCAGCCGGTGCGCGGCGAGAGCGTGATCGTGCGCCGCTTCCGCGGCTTCATCACGCCGATCTCGATGAGCACCAATGTCTTCGAGGTCATGCGCAAGCCGCGCCTCGACGGATCGCATCTCGTGCCGGCCGCGACCGTGACCGTGACCGAAGCCGCGATGGTGGCGCCGAGCATGGACGGCGCTAGCGCCGCGGCTCCTGCGGGCGCCGAGCCCGAGACCACCGGCAGCGCCGATTTCCAGCTCGCCGCCGCGGACAGCGTGATCGTGTCCGAGCCGCCCCTTGCGGCGCCGGCCGCGCAGATCGCGGAAACCGCCAAGCCGGCGGAGCGGCCGTCCGATTCGATGCCGCTGCGGGAATTGTTCCTCGCGCTCTGCGGCGCGCTGACGGCGGCCTCCGCCTTGCGCTTCGTGGTGGGCGCCTGAGGGGAGGCGGGCGGCTCACTTGCCGAGCCGGTCGACCTGCTCGCGGGCGCGCGTGCCGAGGCTGCGGGCCGTGTTCCCGACCACGTCCCAGTTCACCATGGGACGCTGCTCGGCGCCGGCCGGCGTGCCCGCCGGCGCGATCCACATGGTGTCGTGGACATAGGCGGCCGCCGTGATCAGAATCGCGCCGAGGATCATCCCGAGGAACAGTCGCATCATGGTCTCCCGCCAACAGGCCGCAGCGGATCGTCGTCGCCCATTGCGGCAAGACGAGGATCGGAACTCCGCGGGCGCGCGCATGTTCCGCCGCGCCGGCGCGCTCGTCCTCTGCGCGGCGCTCCTGGTCGCGTCGGCGGCGGAGTCCGCCCTTGCGCAGCGCCGCAAGAGCGCGCCCCCGGCGCCGCAGAGCGGCGACCGGCGCGACCAGGTGGTGACGGCGCCGGGGACGCCGTGGCACGGGCGGCCCTATTGGCTCGCCATGGCGCAGTGCGGCGGGTTCTATTTCCGCCTCGGCAACCTCTATGCCGAGGAGGCGCTGCGCGTGCGCGCCGCGAAGCCCGATCCGGCCGCGGCCGCCGAGTTCAACCGCAGGGCCGAGATCGCCGGGCGGTCGGCCGCGACCTTCCTCGACGTCGCCGAGCGCTTTCTTTCGACCGACCGCGGCCTCGCGCAGGAGGCCGCGATCCATGCCTATGACGGGCAGGTCGCGTCGGCCGAGAAGCTCAAGACCGTGCAGGCCGTCCTGAAGGCGGCGGAATCGTGCCCGGCGCTGCACGAGACCTGCCGGACCGCGGTTCCCAAGATCTGCGGCGAGAAGTCGGCAGCGAGGACGCTGCCCGCGCGGTTTGCAGGCCCTGGCGCGCTGCGCCATACTCGGGCCGGGGACCATTCCGGCGGGGCACAGGCGGGCGGAACACGGACATGAATTCCGATCTGGTAACGAGTCTCGGCCTGGACCTGTCGAGCGGCACGTTCACGCTGCCGGCCTGGGTGGCGGGCGTCGCGGCGGTTCTCTTCGTGATCGTGCTGTTGGTCGCGATCCTGCGCACCAGCCTGTCCGACCTCACGGGCGCGGTCCTGCGGCTCGGCGTCCTCGCGGTCGTCGTGGTGGGCGCGTGGCTCTGGTTCGACCACACGACCGAAAGCCGTCGCGCCGAAGAGCGCCGCGCCCTGGACGCGCGCGCGCTTGCGCTCACGGCGCGCGCGCTGGAGACCGGCTCGCCGCTCGCCTGCCTCGATGCGGTGGTCGGGGACAATGTCGAGGGCGCCTGCGAGCGTTCGGTGTTCGCGAGCCCCGAGGCCGTGGCGGCCGCCGCCTCCTATATCGAGGCGCGCATGGCGCTGCTGAGCGAGGGCCACGACTTCGCGGCCCGCCGCGACCCGAGCTACGACGCGGTGCTCGCGAGCCTGCGCCGCGCCATCGAGGACGATCGCTTCGGCCTCGCCGCGCAGGTGCTGGCGAGCCGGGACGGCTGCACGGCCGAGACGTGCGACTTCTTCGCCCTGGTCAACGAGCCCGCCCGGCTGCGCGCCAACCTCAAGGACGGGACCTACGACACGCTGGTCGCCCGCTACGCGGCGAGCTGGCCGTTGCGGCCACGCGCGCCGGCCGCGCTTTCGAGTGCGCCGCCGGCCGGCGGGTCGCC
>PQAH01000182.1 GCA_003105195.1 Bradyrhizobiaceae bacterium | reverse complement strand
ACGCGCGCGAGCGCGAGGCCGCGTTCGGCGGCCGCCGCCACGATGGCGGCGGCGAGCGGATGCTCGCTCGCGCGCTCGACGCTGGCGGCGAGGCGTAGGATCTCGGCCTCGTCGTGGCCCTGTGCCGGCACGATCGCGACCACCTTGGGCTTGCCCTCGGTGAGCGTGCCGGTCTTGTCGATCACCAACGTGTCGACCTTCTCGAGCCGTTCCAGCGCCTCCGCATTCTTGATCAGCACGCCGGCCTGGGCGCCGCGCCCGACGCCGACCATGATCGACATCGGCGTGGCGAGGCCGAGCGCGCAGGGACACGCGATGATCAGCACCGCGACGGCGGCGACCAGGCCATAGGCGAAGCGCGGGTCGGGGCCGTAGAGCGACCACGCCGCGAAGGCGAGGAGCGCGACCGCGATCACGGCCGGAACGAACCAGCCGGAGACCTGGTCGGCGAGGCGCTGGATCGGCGCACGCGAGCGCTGCGCGGCCGCCACCATCTGCACGATCTGTGCCAGCATGGTGTCGCGACCGACCTTCTCGGCCCGCATCAGGAAGCCGCCGGACTGGTTGAGCGTGCCGGCGATCATCTTGGCGCCGGGCTCCTTGGTCACGGGCATGGACTCGCCCGTCACCAAGGACTCGTCGAGGGTCGAGCGGCCTTCGGTGAGCACGCCGTCGACCGGCACCTTCTCGCCGGGGCGCACCCGCAGCGTGTCGCCGACCGTGACCGTGTCGAGCGGAACCTCCTCCTCCGTGCCGTCGGAGCCGACGCGCCGCGCCGTCTTGGGCGCGAGGTCGAGGAGCGCGCGGATCGCGCCGGAAGTCTGCTCGCGGGCGCGCAGCTCGAGCATCTGGCCGAGCAGCACCAGGACCGTGATCACGGCGGCCGCCTCGAAATAGACGGCGACGGCGCCGTCCGCCCCGCGGAAGGCGGGTGGGAAGATGTCCGGCGCCGCCGTAGCGATCACGCTGTAGATCCAGGCAACGCCGGTGCCCATGGCGATCAGCGTGAACATGTTGAGATTGCGGGTGACCAGCGACTGCCAACCGCGCTCGAAGAACGGCCAGCCGCCCCACAGCACCACCGGCGTCGCGAAGGCGAGCTGGAGCCAGTTGGAGGCGGTCTGGCCCAGCACCATGTGCAGCCCCGTGAAGTGGCCGCCCATCTCGAGGGCGAAGACCGGGACCGTGAGAGCGAGTCCGATCCAGAAGCGGCGGGTGAAGTCGACGAGCTCGGGATTGGGGCCGGCCTCGGCGGTCACCAGCTCCGGCTCGAGCGCCATGCCGCAGATCGGGCAGGAGCCCGGGCCGATCTGCCGGATCTCCGGATGCATCGGGCAGGTATAGGTGGTGCCTTCCGGCACCGGCTCGGCGTCGCGCTTCCCACCGGCGAGGTACTTCGCCGGGTCCGCCGCGAACTTGGTGCGGCAGCCGGCCGAGCAGAAGTAATAGGTGTGGCCCTGGTGCGCATGGCGGTGCGGCGTCGTGTGCGGATCGACCGTCATGCCGCAGACCGGGTCGATCGCGGTTCCGGCGGCCGCGTCCGGCAGATGGGCGGCGTGCGCATGGTGGGGGGCCTGCTCGCCGCCGGGCGCCGGCGCCTCGCCGTGGCCGGAGCAGCAGCCGTCGCCGCGTGCGTGTGGATGAGGACGGTCGGTCATGGCGGCTCCGTTCCGGCTTGCAACCTATACCCAGTAGGGGTATATAGCGCACATGAACCCGAAAGCCAAGACCTCTGTGCTCAACCGGCTGCAGCGGATCGAAGGCCAGGTGCGCGGGCTCGCGCGCATGGTCGAGGAGGACCGCTACTGCATCGACGTGGTCACGCAGATCTCGGCCGCGCGCGCGGCGCTGCGCCGCGTCGAGGAGGAGATCCTGCGCGACCACGTGGCGCACTGCGTCGAGCACGCGATCGCGAGCGGCGACAAGGCCGACCAGCGGCAGAAGGTGAGCGAGCTGATCGATGTCATCGCGCGCACGCACCGGTGAGAAGGCCCGCAAGCGGGCTTCCACGGCACGCAAGACGTCGCCGCAGCGGCGGACTTTGATCCGCGTCAAGCGCGCCTACGACCCGCCGGAGGCGGAGGACGGGATCCGGATCCTGATCGACCGGCTGTGGCCGCGCGGCGTGACGAAGGCGAAGCTCGCGGCCGACGCCTGGCCGCGCGAACTCACCCCCAGCACGGCGCTGCGCAAATGGTACCGGCACGATGCGGCGCAATTTCCGGAGTTCCGCCGCCGCTATCTTGCGGAGCTGGCCGGGCACGAAGAGGCATTGGCGGAGCTGCGCAAGCTGGTCAGAGGCAAGAGGGCGACGCTGGTGACCGCCACGCGCGCGCTCGACTGCAGCCACGCACAGGTGCTGCGCGAGGTGCTCGCCGGCAAGGCACGTGCGGGAAGCGTGCGGAGCTGACGTCGAAGCAGGTCAGGCGGCGGCCGGCGCGCCCCCCGTCGCGGCGGCCTCCCTGCGGCGGCGCGCCAGCTGCAGGCCGGCGATGCCGGCGGCGACCACCAGGGCGATGCCGGCCGGAATGGCGCGCGACGGGCGCGGCGCGGGCTCGAGCACCGCGACCACCTCGTAGCCCGTGTCGAGGCCGATGCGCTTGGCATAAGAGCCGAAGGCGACGTTGGTGATCATCACCTTGTCGCCGGCCGGAACCACGCCGAGGCCGACCGCGCGCAGGCGCAGCCGCGGCTCCTGCGGGTCGCCGAGCGGAATGCTCACGGTCTTGCGCACCGTCTCGCCTTCCAGGTTCATCCCTTCGACCACCATGGTGAGGCGCTGGTCGGGCGGCGCCTGCGCGACCTTGCCCAGGAATTCCTTCGCGGGCACCACGACGGCCGCAGGGTAGAACTGGTCGAGCCACCAGCCGGGACGGAACAGGGTGAAGCAGCACACCAGCAGCACCGCGGACTCCCACAGCCGGCTGCGCGTCATGAACCAGTTCATGGTGGCGGCCGAGAACAGCAGGATCGCGACGAGCGAGATGAACACGATCCAGATCCCGTGCGCCCAGCCCGTCACCCCGACCAGCAGGATCTCGGGATTGAAGATGAAGACGAACGGCAGGATCGCGGTGCGCAGCGAATAGAGCGCGCCCTGGAAGCCGGTCGCGATCGGATCCTCCTTCGAGATCGCGGCCGCCGCGAAGGCGGCGAGCCCGACCGGCGGCGTGATGTCGGCCATGATGCCGAAATAGAAGACGAACAGGTGCACCGCGATCAGCGGGATGGCGAGGCCGGCCTGGGCGCCGAGCTCGACCACCACCGGCGCCATCAGGGTCGCGACCAGGATGTAATTGGCGGTGGTCGGGATTCCCATGCCGAGGATCAGCGAGATGAACGCGATCAGCACCAGCATGGCGATGACATTGCCGCCGGAGATGAACTCGACGAACTCGGTCATCATCAGGCCGAGACCCGTGAGCGTGACCGTGCCGACCACGATGCCGGCGGTCGCGGTCGCGATCGCGATGCTGATCATGTTGCGCGCGCCGGTGGCGAGGCCGTCGACGAGGTCGTCGCGCGCCGCGCCGACCGCCGCGGGCAGGTCCTGGCGCCGGAACACGGCGAGCAGCGGCTTGCGCGTCGCGACCATGCCGAGGACCGACACGCAGGCCCAGAAGGCCGAGAGGCCGGGCGAGAGCTGCTCGACCATCAGGCACCAGAGCAGCACCACCAGCGGAATCAGGAAATCGAGGCCGGTGCGCGTGACGTCCCAGGCGCGCGGCAGATGGATGATCGGGGCGTCCGGATCGTCGAGCGCGAGGTCCGGATAGCGCGAGGCGAACCAGACCGTGACGACGTAGATGGCGAGGCCGGCGGCGCCGAGGATCCAGGGCGCCGCCGCGCCGAACGCGATCTGCGCGGCCTCGATGCCGTAGTTGAGCGCGACCAGCACCACCGCGGTGCCGCTCAGTCCGAGCCCGGTGCGGACGAGCCGCATCCGCGCCGGCATCGGCTCGCGCGGAATCGGCTGCGCGCCGATCTTCACGGCCTCGAGATGCACGATGTAGAGGAGCGACAGGTAGGAGAGGATCGCGGGCAGGGCCGCGTGCTTGATGATCTCGGCATAGGGGATACCGACATACTCCACCATCAGGAACGCCGCGGCGCCCATCACGGGCGGCATGATCTGGCCGTTGATCGAGGAGGAGGCCTCGATGGCGCCCGCCTTCACGCCCGAGAGGCCGGAGCGCTTCATGAGCGGAATCGTGAAGATGCCGCCGGAGACCACGTTCGATACCGAGGAGCCGGAGACGACGCCGTTGAGCGCCGAGGACACCACCGCGACCTTGGCGGGGCCGCCACGCAGGTGGCCGAGCAGGGCGATGGAGATCTGCATCATCCAGTTGCCGCCGCCGACCTTCTCGAGCAGCGTGCCGAACAGCACGAACAGGAACACGAAGCTCGTGGAGACGCCGAGCGCGATGCCGAACACGCCCTCGGTCACCAGCCATTGGTGGGTGAGGAAGCGGCCGAGCGAGGCGCCCTTGTGCTGCACCGCCTCGGGCATGTAGGGGCCCGCGAAGGTGAAGCCGATGAACACCGTCGCCACGATCACCATCGGCATGCCGAGCGCGCGCCGGGTCGCCTCGAGCAGCAGCAGGATGCCGACGCCGGCCGTGACGAGGTCGATCGTGATCGGCGTGCCGGGACGCAGCGCCAGCTCGCGGTAGAACAGGAACAGGTAGCCGCCCGCGAAGGCGCCGGCGAGCGCCAGGGCCCAGTCGAGCGGCGGGATGTAGCCGCGCGGGGAGGACTTGAACGCCGGATAGGCCGTGAAGGCGAGGAACAGCGCGATACCGAGATGGATCGAGCGCGCCTCGGTGTCGTTGAGCACGCCGATGCCGAAGACGAAGGGCAGGGGCGAGGCGTACCAGAGCTGGAACAGCGACCAGACGACCGCGACCCAGAGGAGGACCCGCGCCGCGAGGCCGGTCGGCTTGCGCCCGCCGGTATCCGCCTCGGCGACGAGCTGCTCGAGATCGATGTCCGGTGCCTTGGCGCTCATGACCGCTCCCCTCCAAGCTGCCCCGCCCCGGCGCCCGAGAAGGAGGGTCGGGGAAGCGCGCCGCCAGTCGCTGCGACGCGCCGCGCGAGCGCCCGAGAGGAGCGCTCGTCCTTGTCCTAGGCGCGCACGACGCAGTCCGCGTGCAGGCCCTTGCGTCGGGTCACTTCACCCAGCCCTTCTCCTTGTAGTACTTGGCGGCGCCCGGATGCAGCGGCGCCGAGAGGCCGTCCTTCACCATCTTGGCCGGATCGAGGTTGGCGAAGGCCGGATGCAGCTTCTTGAACTCGTCGAAATTGTCGAAGGTCGCCTTGACGATCTGGTACACGGTCTCGTCCGGAACCTTGGCCGAGGTGACGAGGGTCGCGAGCACGCCGTAGGTCTGGGTCGGCTGCGGATTGTTGGCGTACATGCCGCCCGGAACCGTCGCCTTCGCGTAGTAGGGATAGGTCGAGACCAGCTTGTCGACCGCCGCGCCCGTGATCGGYACCAGCTTGGCGCCACAGGTCGTGGTCGGRTCCTGGATGTTCGCGGAGGGATGCCCGACCGCGTAGAAGAAGCCGTCGATCTTGTTGTCGCACAGCGCCGGTCCGTGCTCGTCGGCCTTGAGCTCGGAGGCGAGCGCGAAATCGCCGAGCTTCCAGCCGAGCGCGCCCAGGAGCTGCTCCATCGAGGCGCGCGTGCCGGAGCCGGGGTTGCCGACGTTGAAGCGCTTGCCCTTGAAGTCCTCGAACTTCGTGACGTTCGCTTCCTTGCGCGCCAGCACCGTGAACGGCTCGGGATGCACCGAGAACACGGCGAGCAGGTCGCCGTAGGCGTTGCCCTTGTACTGGCCCTCGCCCTTGACGGCGTTGAACTGCACGTCGGACTGGGCCATGCCGAAGTCGAGCTCGCCGGCCTTGATGGTGTTGATGTTGAAGGCGGAGCCGCCGGTGGACTCCACCGAGCAGCGGATGCCGTGGGCCTTGCGGTCCTTGTTGAGCAGGCGGCAGATGGCGCCGCCCGCGGCGTAGTAGACGCCGGTCACGCCACCGGTGCCGATGGTGACGAACTTCTGCCCCTGCGCCGAGGCGGGCGCCGCGCACAGCAGCGACAGAGCGGCTGCGAGCGGCACGGCGAAATGGGCAGGACGCCCGGTTGGAATCGTCATTCTCGTCTCTCCCGATCGGTGTCAGGGGATCGCGGCCGTGCGACACGCTGGGCCGCGATCCGGCGAACCGCAACGATACGAGTGTTGCGAGGGCCCATTCAAGGGACTATGCCTCGCGGTGGGCCGAATTTTGGGAATTGACATGAGCCACGTTTTCCACCGCTCCACGCGGGGCGAACTGCCGGTCGCGGTCGGCGGCGAAGGCGTCTGGCTGATCGATCGCGAGGGGCGCCGCTATCTCGACGCCTCGGGCGGAGCCGCGGTGTCGTGCCTCGGGCACGGGCATCCGCGCGTGACCGCGGCGATGATCGCGCAGGCGAAGCAGCTCGCCTACGCGCACACCTCGTTCTTCACCACCTCCGTCGCCGAGGAGCTGGCCGACACGCTGGTCGCGGCCGCGCCGGACGGGTTCGGCCGCGTCTATTTCGTGAGCGGCGGCTCGGAGGCGATCGAGGCGGCGCTGAAGATGGCGCGGCAGTATTTCCTGGAGATCGGCCAGCCGCAGCGCACCCGCTTCATCTCGCGGCGGCAGAGCTACCACGGCAACACGCTGGGCGCGCTCGCGGCCGGCGGCAACATGTGGCGGCGCGAGCCCTATGCGCCGATGCTGATGGACGTCGCGCTGGTGGAACCGTGCTTCGCCTATCGGTTCCGCCGCGACGAGGAGAGCGAGGAGGCCTATGGGCGGCGCGCCGCGGACGCGCTCGAGGCCGAGATCCTGAGACTCGGCCCCGAGACCGTGATCGCGTTCATCGCCGAGACCGTGGTGGGCGCGACGGCCGGCGCCGTGACGGCGGCGCCCGGCTACTTCAGGCGCGTGCGCGAGATCTGCGACCGCCACGGCGTGCTGCTGATCCTCGACGAGGTGATGTGCGGGATGGGCCGCACCGGCTCGCTCTACGCCTTCGAGCAGGAGGGGATCGCGCCCGACCTGGTCACGATCGCCAAGGGACTCGGCGGCGGCTACCAGCCGATCGGGGCGGTGCTGTGCACGAACCGGATCTACGACGCCTTCGCGCGCGGCAGCGGCGCGTTCCTGCACGGCCACACCTATCTGGGCCACGCCATGGCCTGCGCGGCGGCGCTCGCGGTGCAGCGCACGATCGCCGAGGACCGGCTGCTCGACAATGTCGGCGCGATGGGGCGGCGGCTCGCCGATGCGCTCACCGAGCGGTTCGGCAACCATCGGCATATCGGCGACATCCGCGGGCGCGGGCTGTTCCAGGCGATCGAGCTGGTCGAGGATCGCGCCGCGAAGCGGCCGTTCGATCCGGGCCGGAAGCTCAACGCGCGCATCAAGAGCGAGGCGATGGCGCGCGGGCTGATGGTCTATCCGATGGGCGGCACCATCGACGGGCGCAACGGCGACCACGTGCTGCTGGCGCCGCCCTTCATCGTCACGCCGGCCGAGGTGGACATGATCGTGGAGCGGCTCGGCGCGGCGGTGGACGCCGCGCTCGCCGCGTGAACGGGCCGCGTCAGAAATTGTCCCGGCTGGTGCTGCAGGGCGTGAAGCGGCCGTAGCCTTCGTCGGTGTAGCATTCGGTCGCCCGCGCCCAGGGCGGACGGTTGGCCGGGAAGCTCGGATCGGCCCGATGCGCCCCCTCGCCGCGCCGCGAGGGTGCGGCGCCCGGAACCGCGACCGGTGCCGGCGGGCGAGCCCCCTTGTCGCGCTTGGGCTTGCGCGCCGCGGCGTCGGCCGCGGCGGTGCCGAGCAGCGCGAAGGCCGCGAGCGTCGCGATCAGAACCTTGCCGGTCATGTCCATCCCCCCCGCCGTCCGCGGGGTCCGCGGACGGCGCTCTCGCATGGGCCTAGCGCAAGCCTCGCGACATGTCGCAGGGGCTGAAGCGTCCGTAGCCCTCGTCCGTGTAGCACTCGGTGCCGCGGGTCCAGGCCGGACGGTTCGGCGGATGATCCGGATAGACCCGTCCATAGCCGAAATGCCAGGCGGGCGGGGCGCCGTAGACGACGATCGGCGGATGGTGCCGATAGACCTTGCGCTTGTGCTTGCGGCTTGCCGCGTCGGCGACGCTCGCGCCGAGCACGGCGACTGCCGCGATCGTCCCGACCAGGAGCTTGAGCCTCATCGTTGTCCTCCATGCCGCCCCGCGGTCAACGCGTCCGGGGCGGCTTTGGTTCAGACGACATCCGGGGGCAGTCTATCATCCGCAGCGCTTGCGGGCGAGGGCCGCCCCGCGGGCGAGCGCCTCCAGCTTCGCCTCGGCGATCTCGCGGCGCATCGGCGCCATGCCGCAATTGGTGCCGGCGACGATCTTCTCGGGCGCCACGTAGCGGGTGGCTTCCGCGATCACAGCCGCGACCTCCTCGGGCGTCTCCACCGCGTCGCTCGCCACGTCGATGGCGCCGACCAGCACGTCCTTGCCGTCGAGCAGGCGGAGCAGGCTCATGGGCACGCGCGCGTTGCGGCATTCGATCGAGACCTGGCCGATGCGGCTCTTGGCGAGCGCCGGAAACACCGCCTCGTATTGGCGCCACTCGGAGCCGAGCGTCGCCTTCCAGTCGATGTTCGCCTGGATGCCGTAGCCGTAGCAGATGTGCACGGCGGTGGTGCAGGCGAGGCCCTCGATCGCGCGGTGCAGAGCCTCGATGCCCCAGTCCACCACGGCTTCCATGTAGACGTTGAAGGCGGGCTCGTCGAACTGGATCACGTCGACGCCGTCGGCCGCGAGCGCGCGCGCTTCCTGGTTGAGCAGGTCCGCGAAGGCGAAGGCCATCCGCGCGCGGTCGCCGTAGTGGGCGTCGGCGACGGTGTCGACGATGGTCATGGGGCCCGGCAGGGTGATCTTCAGCATGCGCGTCGTGTGCGCACGCGCGAGGCGCGCCTCGCCGGCGTGCACGCGGCCCTTGAGCCGCAGCGGCCCGGTCACCTGCGGCACCATCGCCTTGTAGCGGTCGGCGCGGATGCCCATCTCGACCTTGTGGCCGAAATCGATGCCGTCCACGTATTCGAGAAAGCCGTGGACGAAGTGCTGGCGCGACTGCTCGCCGTCCGAGACGATGTCGATGCCGGCGTCCTCCTGCAGCTTGAGCGCCAGCAGCGTGGCGTCGCGCTTGGCGGCCGCGAGCTCATCGCCGTCGAGCCGCCACGGCGCCCACAGGCGGTTCGGCTCGGCGAGCCATGACGGCTTCGGCAGGCTGCCGGCGATCGTGGTCGGAAACATCTGGCGTTCTCCCCGGAGGCGGTGTCGGTTGCGCGCGAACTTAGCGCGCGCGCCAGCCGTAGAGCCAGTCGTAGCGCGCGAGCAGACGCGGGCCGCCCATCGCGGCGAGCGCGGCGTCGCGCAGCGCG
>PQAH01000181.1 GCA_003105195.1 Bradyrhizobiaceae bacterium | reverse complement strand
TCGAGCGTGATCGACTCGATGCCGCGATGCGCCGCCAGCAGGATCGTGCCGCCCGGCGTCTCGTACATGCCGCGCGACTTCATGCCGACGAACCGGTTCTCGACCAGGTCGAGCCGGCCGATGCCGTTGACGCGGCCGAGCTCGTTGAGCGCCGCCAGCAGGGTCGCGGGCGACATCTTCTTCCCGTCGACCGCGACCGCGTCGCCCTTCTCGAAATCGACCGTGATGTAGGTGGCCTGATCGGGCGCGGATTCCGGATCGTCGGTGCGCGAGTAGACGTAGTCGGGCACTTCCTGCGCCGGGTCCTCGAGCACCTTGCCCTCCGAGGAGGCGTGCAGCAGGTTGGCGTCCACCGAGAACGGCGCCTCGCCGCGCTTGTCCTTGGCGATCGGGATCTGGTGCTGCTCGGCGAACTCGATCAGCCGGGTGCGCGAGGTGAGGTCCCATTCGCGCCAGGGCGCGATCACGGTGACGTCGGGCTTGAGCGCGTAGTAGCCGAGCTCGAAGCGCACCTGGTCGTTGCCTTTCCCCGTAGCCCCGTGCGCCACGGCATCTGCGCCGACCTTCTCGGCGATCTCGATCTGCTTCTTGGCGATCAGCGGCCGCGCGATCGAGGTGCCGAGCAGGTACTGTCCCTCGTAGACCGCGTTGGCGCGGAACATCGGGAACACGTAGTCGCGCACGAACTCCTCGCGCAGGTCCTCGACGAAGATGTTCTCCGGCCGGATGCCGAGCAGCAGCGCCTTCTGCCGCGCCGGCTCGAGCTCCTCGCCCTGCCCGAGATCGGCCGTGAAGGTCACGACCTCGCAGCGATAGGTTGTCTGCAGCCATTTCAGGATGATCGAGGTGTCGAGCCCGCCCGAATAGGCGAGCACCACCTTCCTCACGTCGCCTCTGGGCATGTGGTGGTCCGCGTTGAAGGATCGCCGGGGTCGACGGTCCCCGCCCCCCGAGCGGCGCGGACTATAGGCGGAACCGCCCCTCACGCAAGCCGCGAGGTCACGCCTTCGCGCGCAAGGTGGTCGCGCAGGAGCCGCACATTGCGCCGGTTGGCGCGCCAGAGCACGTCGAAGACATCGCCGGCAAGCGGGATCGTGCCGATGAGCCCGTCCAGCGCCACATTGCCGACCATGCGCAGGATCAGGTGGCGCGGGGCGCCGAGCCGATGCGCCTCGCGGATGATGTAGGCCGAGATCAGGGTGGTGACGAGGTCGCCGATGCCCGGCACCAGGCCGATCGCGGCATCGGCCCCGAGCCGGATCGAGGTGCCCGGTACCGCGATCGCGGTGTCGAGCAGGCGCGAAAGGCGATCGAGCCGCTCCAGCGCCTCGCGCCGGCCGCCGGCGCGGGGCGGGATGATCTCGACGTCCTCGTAGATGCGGTCCATGGGCGGCTCCGGTCGATGGTTAATGAACTTTGCGCCATGGGTCCCGGTTCCGCACCGGTTGCGAGCGCCGCTGCGTTCGAACCTTTCCCGGCAACGGACGACTAACCCTGCGTACCGGATGTGGCCCGACGTTAGGGCGGTATTCGGCGTTTCGAGCGGATAGCTCGCGCCGCATCGAGACAGGGGGATGTCGTGACTGCGTATCTCGCGCCCAAGGGGCTCATCGATCTTCGCAACGGGATTTTCGGCGCCGCCGTGACGGCGGGCCTCGGCTTCGGCATGGTCGCGGGCAGCGCGACGCCGGCCGACGCCTTCCTGTTCGGCTGGCAGCGCGACAGCCGGCCCACCTACTACCCGCAGCAGGACTATTCGCGGCCGATGTTCGATCTCGACCGGCCCGCGCGGGTCTCGCGTCCGAAGCATCGCCCAGGGCCGCGCGAGCCCAAGGTGTCCCCCGAGTTCCGCGCCAAGGCGCAGGGCCCGCTCACGCTGATCGTTTCTCTCGACAAGCAGGAGCTCGTGCTCTGGGCGAACGGCGAGGCGGTGGCGCGCTCGCGGGTCTCGACCGGCACCCGCGCCAATCCGACCCCGACCGGCGTGTTCAGCGTGATCGAGAAGGACCGCTGGCACTGGTCGAACCTCTACGACAGCGCGCCGATGCACTTCATGCATCGCATCACCTGGTCGGGGCTCGCCCTGCACCAGGGCATCGTGCCGAACTATCCGGCCTCGCACGGCTGCATCCGCCTGCCGGAAGCCTTCGTGAGCCAGCTCTGGGGCGTCACCCGGCTCGGCGCGCGCGTGATCATCGTGCGTGGCGAGGCGACCCCGGTCGAGATCTCGCATCCGCGCCTGTTCGCGCCCGCGAAGCCGGCCGCGCCGCTGATCTCGCGTCTCGACCCGGCGCTGCTCTCCCCGGACTCGCTGCGCACCCTCGATACCCCGCTCAAGATGGCGCAGCTCACCGGCCTGCAGACGATCGCGATGACGGCGACCGATGCACCCGCCACCGAGGCGCCCGCGACGGCGGCGCCGTCCAACCTCAAGCCCGGCCCGGTCTCGGTGTTCGTCAGCCGCAAGGACGGCAAGCTGTACGTGCGCAAGGGCTTCACGCCGGTGTTCGACGCGCCGGTCACGATCGACCGTCCGGCCGAGCCGCTCGGCACCCATGTCTTCACGGCGCTGGCGGTGGACGGCGAGCAGGTGCGCTGGAACGTCGTCTCGATGCCGTCCTCGTCGCGCTCCGCCGAGCCGGTGCCGCCCGCCGGCGCCGCCCTCGACCGCATCGCCATCCCGCAGGACGCGCGCGAGCGCATCGCGGCGCTCCTCTCCGCCGGCGCCTCCCTGATCGTCTCCGACCAGGGCCTCGGCCCCGAGACCGGCAAGGGCACCGACTTCATCGTGCTCACGCGCTGATCGACGGTCGCTACGTCGAATTCGAACGGGGCCCGCACGGGCCCCGTTTCGTTTTCGCGCGATCCCTATCGAACCTCTCGCCGTCACCCTGAGGCGGTCGCATCAAACGGCAAGCGACGTGATGCTCGCGCCTCAGTGTGACGGGTCCGGGGCTGGCATCTTCTGATCCTCCACCGTCTCGGCATGCACCAGGTAGCGCAGCGGGCCGTCGGTCCTGGCGTCGAGCGGCCAGCAGGTGGCGAGCACCAGCCGGCGGCCCGGCGCGTGGGGATCGAGCGCGGCGGCGTCGTGGCGCACGATCGAGGTGTGGGTCACGCGGAAGCGCACGACGCGCCCGTCGCGCCGGGTGACGCGGATCTCGTCGCCGATCGCGACCTCCGCCAGGAACGCGAAATGCGTGTCGCGATGCGCCGCATAGACCGCGGTGCCCGGGTCGCCCGCCTCGGGGGTCTGCGGCAGGTGGCCGGGGCCGAAGGCGAGCGCCTGTCCGCTCGCGCCGGCGAGCGCGATCGCCTCCCGGCCGAGGCGCGGCACCGCGATGCGCGCGACCGGCCAGGTGTCGGCCCAGCGCCACGGCTTCACGGGCGCACCGCTCGCGATCGTCTCCGCGAAGGCCCGCGCGAGGAGAACCTGCGCGAGCAGCGCCTTGGCGTGGATCCAGAGACCCTGCCCGACCAGCACCAGGCCCGTGAGGCCGATCAGCGCCGCAAGGGCGAAACGTGTCCGGCAACGAGGCATGGAAGCGACCTTCCCGCCGCGACGAAACTGCGCGCACGCAGCCCGTGAGGAGAAGCTGCGTGCGCGCCGGGAAGGAGCCGCGAGGTTGGCGGGGACTTGTGGCTCCTTCCCTCCCCCGGCCCGGTTGGCCGCGAGCCGGGGGTGGAACTTCAGGCCGCGCGCGCCCGCCGGCGCCAGGCCAGCAGCGCGAGGCTCGCGAGCATCAGTGCGAGGCCGAGCCACAGCCGCAACTCCGCGTCGGTCGCGGTCTTCGGCAGCTGCACGGCGCCCTGGGCCCTCGCGATCGGTCGCGGCTTTGCCGCGACCTGCGTCGCGCTCGCGACCCGGATCGCATCGAGCGCCTCGGTGCGCCGCGTCTCGGTGGCGTCGGGCCCGGGCAGCGGCGCGCGCTCGCGGCCGAACACCTTGTCGAACTCCCAGCCGGCCGGCAGGTTGAGCGGCAAGTCGGCGCGGGTCAGGCGCGCACCCTCGGGCCGGCTCGGCGTCCGGTCCACCGCGACCAGGCTGGTGAGCCGCGTGACCAGGTGATGCTCGAGGGCGAGGGCGAGGATCGTCCGGTCGGCCTCCTCGGGCGCAAGGCGCCGCAGGGTGCGCAGCACCTCGGCATCGGCGATTCTGCGGCGCGCCCAGAGCTTGGAGAGGCCGCGGCCCTCCGCGGCCTGCGCGAGCGGCAGCCGCACGGTCCAGGGACGATCGCCCACCGTGCCTTTCACCTCCAGCGTCCCCGCGAGGTCGCCGAGCTTCGCCGCGATCACCAGCGGCTCGCCGCGATAGAGGTCGGGCAGCGTGCCGGGCGTGACGTCGGCGCGCGCGCCCGAGACCGCAGCCGAGAGGTTGGTGACCGCCGGGCTCTCGAGCTTCTCGAACAGCGCGCGCATGCGCGTGTCGACCTGCGCGGCGGAGCCGATATGCGTGAAGGTGCCGCGGCCGAGCTCGGCCGCCCGCGTCATCAGGAAGGAGTTCGGCGCCGAGCCGATGCCCACCATGAACACGCGCGAGCGCCCGCGCATGGCCGTGAGGGTGTCGAACAGCTGCTGCTCGTTGCCGATGGCGCCGTCGGTCAGGAACACGACCTGGCGCAGCGTGCCGGCGTCGTCCGGGCGCGGGTCCGCGAGCGCGGCCCGGAGCGGCGGCAGCATCTCGGTTCCGCCGCGCGCCTCGAGCGCCAGCACGAAGCCCTTGGCGCGCGCCACGTGGACGGCGGCGCCCGCGACCGTGTCCGGGAACAGCACGTCCATGCTGTCGTCGAAGCGGATCACGTTGAAGCGGTCCGTGGGCCGCAGCCGGTCGAGCGCGTAGACGAGGCTCGCCTTGGCCTGGGCGATCGAGGTGCCGCCCATGGAGCCCGAATTGTCGATCACGAACACGATCTCGCGCGGCCGCGCCTCCTCCGCCTGGGCGAGCGCGGGCGGCGTCACGAAGGCGACCAGGTAGTCGGCTTCGCCCACGCGCTCGCGGAACAGGCCGACCGCGGGCGCCTCGCTCGTCGCCGGGCGCCAGGTCAGCTCGAAGTCGCGGTCCGCCGGCACCGCATTGCCGGCGAGCCGGATCAGGCGCGCGTCGTCCTGGCTCTCCTCGACGCGCACCGCGTGATGGTGGCTCTCGACCGCGCCGAGCCGGAATCCGGCCTGCAGGCGCACGAAGATCGAGACCGGGTTGACGGGATCGTGGACGGCGGGGTCGCGCACCGGCGGCTCGATGCGGTCGCGGTCCGGCACCGGGTCCGCGACCTGCGCCCAGCCGCGCCCCTGCGGATCGAAGTCGACGGTCTGCACCACGGGCTTGGGATTGTAGCGCGGCCCCACCACCAGGGGCACGCGCAGCGAGAACACGTCGCCCGACGGGCGCACCGGCTCCTGGTACTCGATCTGCACCAGCACGCTCTCGCCCGGACCGATATTGGCGACCGAGTTGATGAAGAGGTTGGGCCGTTCCTGCTCCAGCAGGGTCGCCTTGCGGCCTTCCGCCTTGGCCCGCTCGTAGATCCGCTTCGCCTCGCGCCGCTCCTTGATCTCGCCGATCACGATGCGGTCGCCGATCACCATCTTCAGGGTGTCGACCGCACCGCCCTCCGACATCGGGTAGACGTAGACGGCCTCGACCCATCCCTCGGTCGGGTTGTGGAAGATCTGCGTGATGCGCGCGCGCACCGTCGGACCGCTGACCGCGATCTCGATGTCGGTGCCGAGCCGCGGCGCTTCCACGTAGCGGCCCTCCTGGTTGCTCTTGAGGAGCAGCGCGCCCGACTTCACGTCGCCGGGCGTGACCAGGGCCGCAGCGTCCTGCGCGTGGGCCGCCGGCGCCGGCGCCAGCAGCGCCGCGAGCGCGACGGCGGTCAAGGAGACGAGACGGCTCGCATGGGCCGCCGCGCGGCGCAGGTTTTTGCGTGGACCGCAGACAGCCTCATCGCCCGTTTCGGCGATGTCGATGGCGCGCATGGGACACTCCGGTTTCGCCCTTCGACCCCGCGCCTTTTATTCGCCGGGAGCGCTGCGCACCGTGAGCGTCATGTTCGGCGTTGTTCGGCAGGCTTCCGCCGGATGCGTCTTGCCGAAGGAGGCTCGATGCGGATATGTGAGGATCTGTACGGGTCGAGACGGACGCCCATGACGGACCCCGAAAAGCAGCTCTCGGATGCGCAGAGCCACTCGGTCGCGGGCCTCATTCGCGAGGAGCTGGCGCGCCGGCGCATCTCGCGCCAGCGGCTCGCCGACCAGGCGCGGATCAGCATCTCGACGCTGGAGAAGGCGCTGTCCGGCCGCCGCCCGTTCACGCTCGCGACCACGATCCGCCTCGAGGAGGCCCTCGGCGTCCCGCTCCGCCACGTGAATTCCGCGCCGGCTGCGGCGCCGGCGATCGGCATCGCCCCGCCCGAGCTCGGCTCCTATGCGCGCCCCGCCGTGTCGTGGATCGAGGGCACCTATCTGACCCTGCGGCCCTCCTTCGGAGACAGGGACGCGATCTACGCCTATCGCACCGAGATCTCCTGGGACGACGCCGCCACGTGCCTCGCCTTCCGCGAGGCGGAGCGGCTCGACGCCGCCTTCACGCAGTTCGGGACCGTCTCGGTGCCGAACCAGTCGGGCCACATCTACCTCGTCACCAACCGGCACGGGCAGTACCGGCTGATCATCGCGGGGCGCCCGAGCATCACGGGCGAGATGTACGGCATCCTCACGACCCTGCAGGTCGGACTGGGCGCACAGCTGATCCCGGTCGCGGCGCCGATCGCGCTGTTGCCGCTGCGCACCGTCGCCGACGTGCAGTTCGGCCGCATTGCGGCGGGACATGCCTGCTACCCGGGCTACCGCGCGCACCTCGCCCGGACCATCGACGAGTCGTTCGCGCGCTTCCTGCCGGTGTGACTACTCGCGGCGTGCGCGGTAGCTCGTCGGCCAGTGCTCCGGCCGCACGCCGCGGCATTCGGCCATCAGGATCTCGCTGATCAGGCGAAACCTGCTGCCGTCCCAGCCCCATTCCGAGATGGCGCCGCAATCGCCGATGCCGCGCCCGCGGTAGAATGTCCTCAGCGTGTTGGTCGCCGAATCGAATTCCGGCAGCGTCGCTTCGTTGGCCGCGTCGCGCGTGCCTTGCGGATCGTGCAACACCGCGGGGCGCACGCGCCCGCCCTCCGCCAGGTACAAGGCGTAGCGGATATTGTAGGCCGGGACCTCGATCGCGACGCCCCACAGGGTCTGCGTCGCCGAGAGGCGCACCGCGAACGGCTCGGGCCTGCTCACCCCGTCGATATCGGCGGCCGCCTTCCGGGCGGCGGCGAGCACGGCTGCGGGCGGAGTCTTGGGCAGTGGCGCACCGCCCGTCACGGGCTTGGCGACGCGCACCACCGGCATCGCGGGCGGCGCCGGGACCGCCGATGCGGGCTTCGCGCCCTTCGCGGCGAGCGCCGTCACGGTGCCGACCCGCTTCTGCTGCTCGTCCATGAACAGGAGCGAGGCGACCGCGCCCGCCAGCGAGATCTTCGGCACGCCGTCCCCGCCGGGCGCGCCGCCGACCTCCTCGACCCGCAGCATCTCGCCCTTGCGCAGCGCGGCGGCCAGGGCCTCGCTCCAGGGAATGCGGACGACCGCCGTATCCTCGTCGACGAGCCGCACCGCCACGGGCTCGGGCGGGAGGCCGCCGAGCGCCGGGTCGCCGAACGAGAGCTTGAGCCGGGCGCCGGCGTCCAGCCCGTCGCGCATCAGCGTCACCGTCACCTCGGGCACGGCGTCGGCCTCCGCGCCGCGCGCGATCCGCAGATGCGCGCGGTCGTCGCTTTCGGCGCCGAAGCCGAACGCCGTGCAGGCCCGCAGATTGTCGCAGGAGACGTACCAGTCGCGCAGCTGCTTGAAGCGTTCGCGCGCAGCGGTGGCCGGGCTCGCGAGGAGCAGGAGCAGGGTGAGGCCGATCAGGGGGCGCATGGCGTCGGGTATCCGGCAGGAACTGTATCGCGACTTTGTCGCGCGGCGCACGGCTCGGTTCATCGGCGATGCCGGCGCGGTCACGACCGGGGCCGCTCCTCGGTTCCCGCGCCGGGCCGCGCCGCGGCCGGCCGGCGCCCGAGCAGCCGCATCACGGCCTCGTGCGGCGGGCCCGCGATCCGTTCGAAGGCACGCTCGACGCCCGCGTCGGACCAGCGCGTCGCGCGCCAGCGGAAGATCAGGCCGTGCACCGTCCATACGATCAGGAACGTGAACACGCCCGCGAAGGCCGTGTCGGAGAAGAAGTGCCCCCCGCCCGCCATGCGCACCAGGCCCATGGTCGCGCCGAAGGCGAGCGCCCCCGCATAGGCGAGCGGGCGCCACGGCGCCGGCGCGAGCGCGGCCGGCGCCAGCGTCCAGAACGCCGCCGAGGCCTCGCCGGACACGAACGAGCAGTTCTTCGGGCACACCCCGCGCGGGTCCCACCACGGCACGAAGGGATCGGCGCCGTTGAACACGGTGACGTCGATCGGCCGCGGCCGGCCCCACATGTCCTTGAGGATCACGTTGGCGACGATGCCGGGCGCGAGCGCCAGCGTGGTGACCAGGAAGATCGCGGCGCGCCCCGGGATCAGCATGCGCCGGCGCGGCCGGAGGAGCTTGAGCAAGATCGCGACCACGGCCGGCGCCACCAGCAAGGCCTCGATGGTGCGCGCACCGTCGCGCGCATAAGCGATGCCGGGCGGATGGCCCATCGTGAAGTCCTTGTGGACCTTGTCGAAGAAGAAATCCGAGATCGCGAGGTCGAGCCGCGGATGCAGCCCGAACACGACGCCGACGACGACGGCGACGCCGAGCGCGATCATGAGCCCCGTGCGGTTCATGGCGCCGGTCTAGCGCATGTTCCGGCGAAGTGGAAACCGGGTCGCCGGTTCGTGCGGGGCATTGATGTCGCGGCGCGGCTCGTGCCATGGATGGCGGATCGCCAACCACGACATCCCGCCATGGCCGTCCTCGACTTCTACTTCGATTTCGCCTCGACCTACTCGTATCCGGCCGCGGTCCGCATCGGCGCCCTCGCCGAGGCGGCGGGCGTCACGCTGCGCTGGCGCCCGTTCCTGCTCGGTCCGATCTTCAAGGCGCAGGGCCTCGAGACCTCGCCGTTCAACCTGTTCCCCGTCAAGGGCCGCTACATGGTGCGCGACATCGAGCGCCTGTGCGCCGACCTCGATCTCGCCTTCCGACTGCCGGACCCGTTCCCGCAGCACAGCCTGCTGGCCGGCCGGGTCGGCATGGTCGGCGTCGCCGAAGGCTGGATCGCGCGGTTCGCGCCCGCGCTCTACCGGGCCGAGTTCGCGGAGCGCCGGCGCATCGACGATCCGGCCGTGGTCGGCGACGTGCTCGCGGGCCTCGGCCTCGACCCGCAGGCGACGCTCGCGCGCGCCCAGTCCGACGAGATCAAGGGGGCATTGCGCGCCGCGACCGAGGCGGCGCAGAACGCCGGGGTCTTCGGCGCGCCGAGCTTCGTCACCGAGAAGGGCGAACTGTTCTGGGGCAACGACCGCCTCGAGCAGGCCCTCGCCTGGGCGGCGCGGGGCCGCGCATGACCTTCCTTCCCGGCCTCGACGTCCTGGTCGCCTACACGCTCGCCTCGCTGCTGCTGATCGTCACGCCCGGGCCCGACATGACGCTGTTCCTCGGGCAGACGCTGGCGGGCGGCCGCGCGCGCGGCTTCGCCTCCATGCTCGGCGCCTGCACGGGCCTGATCGTGCATACGATGCTCGCAGCGCTCGGCCTCTCGGCCCTGCTCGCCGCCTCGGCCACGGCGTTCAACGTGCTCAAGGTCGCGGGGGTCGCCTACCTGCTCTGGCTCGCCGTGCAGGCGCTGCGCCACGGCACCGCGCTCGATCTCGCGCGCGAAACCGGCGCGCCGCGCCCGCTCTCGCGCGTGTTCTTCACCGCGATCGGCGTCAATCTCCTCAATCCGAAGATCGTCATGTTCTTCGTGACCTTCCTGCCGCAGTTCGTCTCGGTCGCGGATCCGCATGCGGGCGCCAAGCTCACTTTCCTCGGCGTCTACTACATCGCCCTCGGCCTGCCGATGTGCGCGCTCATGATCCTCGCGGCCGAGCGCTTCACCGCGGCGCTGCGTTCTTCGCGCCGCGCCATGCGCGCCTTCGACTATGTCTTTGCCGGCGTCATGGGCGCCTTTGCGGTCCGGCTCGTCTTCGCGCGCAGCGGCTGAGGGGCGCGGCTACGACCCGCCGGCCGCGCTGCCGAACACCGGCTTCCAGAAGCCCGCGCTCGCGCCCGCCACCAGCCAGTAGGCGAAGCCGGCGGCGAGCCCGGCCGCCAGCACGGGCAACGCGTCCTGCACCGGCAGGCCGGTCACCTCGAACCGGCCCGACAGCTGGAAACCGATCCAGGCCGAGGCCGCGCCGTTGAGCGCATGGAAGATCCACGAACGGATCGCGAAGGCCTCCGAGATCAGGATGCCGATGGTCAGCGGCAGCCACATCACGCCGATCAGCAGGACGACCGAGAAGGCAAAGAGCCCGAGGCCGGCGGCTTGCGGCAGGTCTGCCGCGATCTCGCCCAGGCGCCAGACCCCGAACAGGATCACGCCCGCGCCCGCGAGCACCGCCGCGAGGTAGCCGAGCGGCACCAGGATGAACCGCAGGATCAGGCGCAGCGCCACGTCCACGGATCAGGCCTCCGGCGGCGTGTGCCAGGCGCCGGCCCGGCGGCCCGCGATCGCCCAGTAGGTCGCGCCGGCCGCAGAGCCCGCCGCCGCCATCACGAGCGCCGCCCCCCGGAAGAAGCCGCCGTCGCCGACGAACTTGCCGCCGATCGCGACGAAGAACACCAGCATGGCCACGAAGCCGAGGCCGCCGGCCGCGAGCCCGCAGACGAGATGGAAGGCGAGGTCGCGCCGGCCCCGCCGCTCGGCATGGATCACGGCGACGAGCGCCGGCACCAGCGTGATCGCGGCCGTGACGACGAAGGCGATTCCGAGGAACATCCACCGGCCGGCACCGGCGGGATTCGCGATCCAGAACGGGCCGACGACGATGGCGCTCGCCACGCCGACCGCGGCCAGGTAGCCCGCGGCGATCGCGGGCGCGCGGGAGAAGAGGCTCATGACACCTCCGCGCCCGGTCACTCCGTCATCGCCATGGCGCGCAGCGCCAGGCGCTCGCGCGCCGAGAGCTTCTGCGTCTCGCTCTTGAGCTGGCCGCAGGCCGCGAGGATGTCGCGCCCGCGCGGCGTGCGCACCGGCGACGCATAGCCCGCGTTGAAGATCACCTCGGAGAACTTCTCGATCTGCTCCCAGTCCGAGCATTCGTAGCGGGTGCCCGGCCAGGGATTGAACGGGATCAGGTTGATCTTCGCCGGAATGCCCTTGAGCAGGCGCACCAGCGCCCGGGCGTCGGCGAGCGAGTCGTTGACGCCCTTGAGCATCACGTATTCGAAGGTGATGCGGCGCGCATTGCTCAGGCCCGGATAGTTGCGGCAGGCCTCGAGCAGCTCGGCGATCGGATACTTGCGGTTCAGCGGCACGAGCTCGTTGCGCAAGGCGTCGTTCACGGCGTGCAGCGACACCGCCAGCATGACGCCGGTCTCGGCGCCCATGCGGGCGATGTTCGGCACCACGCCGGAGGTCGACAGCGTGATCCTGCGCTTCGACAGGCACAGCCCGTCCGGATCGGCGATCAGCAGCAGGGCATCGCGCACCGCCTCGTGATTGTAGAGCGGCTCGCCCATGCCCATCAGGACGATATTGGTGACGAAGCGTCCGCCGTCGGTCGGCACGAGGGCGCCCGCCGGCGGCGTGCGGCCCGGCCAGTCGCCGAGCCGGTCGCGCGCCGCCAGCACCTGCCCGACGATCTCGCCGGCCGTGAGGTTGCGCACCAGCCGCTGCGTGCCCGTATGGCAGAACGTGCAGGTGAGCGTGCAGCCGACCTGGCTCGACAGGCACAGCGTCGCCCGATCGGCTTCCGGGATGTAGACGCATTCGATCTCGTGCGGCCGCTCGCCCGCCTGCTCGCCGGGAAGCCGCAGCAGCCATTTGCCCGTGCCGTCCGCCGAGACCTGCTCGGCCACGACCTCGGGCCGGGCGAGCGTGAAGTGCTCCGCGAGCCGCACGCGCAGGTCCCTGGAGACGTTGCTCATCTCCTCGAACGCCTGCGCGCCGCGCACATAGAGCCAGTGCCAGAGCTGCTGCACGCGCATCCTGCGCTGGCGCTCGGGCACGCCGATGCCGCCGAGCAGCACGGCCAGCTCCTCCCGGGACAGGCCGACCAGCGAGGGCCGCGCGGGCGCGACGTAGCGCTCGAGCGGCGTCTTCTCGAGGCTGGCGGCGCGCGGCGGCGCAAGGGGCACGGAGAGCTCGGTCATGCGGCTTTCAGGGGGTCGGATCCGGGAAGTTCCGGGTCGCTCATAGCATAGATGGGGCGCGGATCACGCGAACGGAAGCGCCCCGGTCCCGGCCCGTCCCGGGCTAGCGGCACTCCTGCGCCGCGCGATCGAGCGCCTGGGTGAGCCCCTTCAGGGAATAGCGGTCCGTGCTCACGGTGCCGCGGCTCGAGGTGCCGACCACCACCGCGTCGGCACCCTTGCGCAAGGCGTCGACCATGCGCGGCTCCTCGGCCGCATTCTTGACCCAGGCGCCGTCGTTCTGGGTGTACATGGCGTATTTCGCCGAGCCGATCTCCACGCTCGCTTCGGATCCCGGCTTGAACGGGTAGCCGATCATGATGAACACCTCGTCGCGCACGTTCTCGGCCGGACGCGTGGAAACCATGAAATAGGCGGGATCGCGCGGCCGGTTCGGCGGATTGGTCTGCTGCGAGGCCGGCTTCGACAGGGCGTAGCACACCTTGCGTCCGCCGGCCGCGGCCGCATAGGCGCCCCAGTCGCCGAATTGTCCGAGCAGCGACGGCTGCTCGCCGCCGAGCGCCGCCTGCGCCTGCGCGGTCCGCTGCGCCTGTGCGGCACCGGTCGACGAGAAGGCCAGCACCGCCATGATCGCGCAGGCTGCCGCTTGTCCGAAATGGCCAGTCGGGATCATGAAACCTCGCCTCGTTTGAAATGGGCGCGCCCCCGTCGCGGCTGGGTAAGAACCGAAATCGGCACCAAGAAGGCAGTCCGGTCTCCCCCGGGAACAGGGGGCCGCATCCGGCAATTCCACAATAGACGCCCTGGCCGAAATCCCGCAAAGCACATTTTTGGCCGGGATGGCGGCCTCGCTCCCCGTTGGCGGAACGATCGGCGAGCCGCGGAGACAGACCTGGTGGCATCCGCGCAGGAGCATGCGGATCTCATGGCTGCGGTCGCGCGCGATCGCGACCGCGACGCCTTCGCACGGCTGTTCGACCATTTCGCCCCGCGTCTCAACGGCTACTTCCAGCGTCTCGGCCTCGATGCCGCCGCGGCCGAGGAGCTGGTGCAGGACGTCATGGCCGCCTTGTGGCACAAGGCGCACCTGTTCGACCCCTCCCGCTCCTCGGTCTCGACCTGGGTCTTCCGCGTCGCGCGCAACCGCTGGGTCGACTCGCTGCGGCGCGACCGCCTGCGCGGCATCCCCGACGCGGCGCTCTCGGTTCCCGATCCCGCCATGGCGGCCGACGATTCCATGGACCTGGCGGACCGCGAGGAGCGGCTGCGCGCCGCGCTTTCGGCGCTTCCCGCCGAGCAGCAGGAGCTGGTGCGGCTCTCCTTCTTCGAGGGGCTGCCGCACACGGCGATCGCCGAGCGCACCTCCCTGCCGCTCGGCACCGTCAAGTCGCGCATCCGGCTCGCCTTCAGCCACCTGCGCCGGCTCCTCGCCGACGACAAGCCCGAGGACACGCACTGAGCGCATCTTCCGGCGAAGCCGGAACCGGCTCGCCGGCCGAGACCATGCGCCGGCCAAGAACCTGCGGCGACGACCCGACCGCCGGCAAGATATGCTACGAGTCTCCGCCCACCTTCGGACCGGAGCAAATGAAAGCCGTTCTCTGTACCCGCTTCGGCGGCCCCGACGATCTCGAGCTCAAGGATCTCCCCGATCCGGTTCCCGCCACCGGCGAGGTCGTCGTCAAGGTCGCGGCCGCCGCGCTCAACTTCTTCGACACGCTGATCATCGCCGGCAAGTACCAGGTCAAGCCGCCCTTCCCGTTCTCGCCCGCCGCCGAGTTCGCGGGCACCGTCGAGGCGGTCGGCGCCGGCGTGACGGGTCTTGCGCCCGGCGACCCGGTGCTGGGCCATGCGGCCTTCGGCGCCGCGCGCGAGAAGGTCGCGATCGCGGCCGACCGCCTCGTCAAGCTGCCGCCGGGGCTCGCGCTCGAGCGCGCCGCCGGCCTCACGGTGATCTACGGCACCACGCTGCATGCGCTGCAGGACCGCGCCCGGCTGCGCCCGGGCGAGACCCTGGTCGTGCTCGGCGCCTCGGGCGGGACCGGCCTCGCGGCGATCGAGCTCGGCAAGCAGATGGGGGCGCGGGTGATCGCCTGCGCGTCCTCGGCCGAGAAGCTCGCCTTCGCGCGCGAGCACGGCGCCGACGCGACCGTGAACTATGCCGAGGAGGACCTCAAGGACGCGCTCAAGCGTCTCACCGAGGGTCGCGGCGCCGACGTGATCTACGATCCGGTGGGCGGCCCCTACACGGAGCCGGCGCTGCGCTCGATCGCCTGGCAGGGACGCTTCCTGGTGATCGGCTTCGCGGCCGGCGAGATCCCCCGGCTGCCGCTCAACCTCGTGCTCCTGAAGGGCTGCGACGTGGTCGGCGTGTTCTGGGGCGCCTGGATCGAGCGCGACAAGGCCGGCCACCGCGCCAACATGCAGGCGATCGTCCGATGGGCCGCCGAAGGCAAGCTCTCGGCCCACGTGCACGCGGCCTATCCGCTGGCGCGCACCGCCGACGCGATCAAGTCGCTCTCCGACCGCAAGGTGATGGGTAAGGTCGTCTTGAGGCCCTGATCCCGAAAGCGGGAGCCGGCCGGCTCACGCCGTCTCGCGCACCCGGTCGAGCGCGTTGCGCGCGGCTTCGCGATGCGTGTCCCGGACATGCGTCGCCACCAGCCGGAGCGCGGTCGCGAGCACCGCGGCGTCGTCGGCGAAGCCGAGCATCGGCATGATGTCCGCCACCGCGTCGAAGGGCAGGACGAAATAGGCGAGCGCGCCGATCAGCGCGACCTTCACATGGCCGGGCGTCTCGCGGTCGAAGGCGCAGTAGTAGGCGGCGACCAGATCCTCGGCGAAAGGCAGCTGCGCTGCGACCCGCTTGAGCTTCGCCCAGAAGTCGCGCCGCAGGCGCGCCTCCTCGTGCGGCGCCTCGACGCCGGGGCCGGCGTGCTGCCATGCGGGATTGCGGCGGAACATCGGAACCTCCCCCATCGTCAGTGCCCTGGAACATGGGGCACCGATGTGGCGATCGCAAGGCGTCGGGTGTTCCCCCTTGTCTCGCCTCGGCGCGCCGAACAAGATGCCGGATCGGCAGAACAAGCGCGTTTCGCCAGGCGAACCGCGACAAGAACCGGCGCCGACGCGTCATGCGATGCGCAGAGGGGAACGTGAGCGAGGCGGCGGCACGGGAGCAGGCGACGCAGCTTCATGCGGGCGCGCAGGCGCGGATGCCCGACGAGCTCGCGGGCCGCGCGCTCACCGGCGCGGCGCGCGCGGTGTTCGTCGTCGCGGCGCTGGTCGCCGTGACGCTCGCGCTCAACCAGCTCCTCAACCTCCACCTCTTCGTCGGGGTCGTCTTCATCGAGAACCGCTACTTGTTCCTGCTCGCGACCTCGCTGTTCCCGCTGATCTTCCTCGCCTTCCCGGCGCACGCGGGCGCCCGCGGCATCCCGCTCTACGACTGGCTCATCGCCGCGCTCGCCTGTGGCCTGCTCTGCTGGTTCGCCCTGCAGGCCGAGCGCAGCCTCTCGGAAGGCTGGGAGTACAACGCGCCGCAGGTCGCCAAGCTGCTCGCCTTCGTGCTCTGGCTCCTCATCCTCGAGGCGCTGCGCCGTTCCAGCGGCTGGGCCATGACGCTGATCATCGGCGCGATCTCGCTCTATCCGGTGGTCGCCGAGCTGATCCCGAATCCGCTGAAGGGCTCTTCGCAGACTCTCGCCGACACCTTCGCGTTCCACCTCATCAGCAGCGAATCCGCCTTCGGCATTCCGATGCGCGCCTTCGCCGAGATCGTGGTCGGCTTCATCGTGTTCGGCGTCGCGCTCAACCACACCGGCGGCGGCCGCTTCTTCAACGACGTCGCCTTCGCGCTGGTCGGGCGCGTGCGCGGCGGCGCCGCCCAGGTCGGCATCATCTCGAGCGCGCTCCAGGGCTCGATCTCGGGCAGCGTGATCTCCAACGTCATCTCCTCGGGCGTGGTGACGATTCCCGCGATGAAGCGCACCGGCTTCCGCGCCGACTACGCGGGCGCGGTGGAATCGGTGGCCTCGACCGGCGCCGTCCTGATGCCGCCCGTGATGGGATCGACCGCCTTCGTGATGGCGTCGTTCCTCGGCAGGTCCTATGGCGAGATCGCGCTCGCCGCCACCGTCCCGGCGCTGCTGTTCTACGTCGCGCTGGTGGTGCAGATCGACGGCTATGCGGCGCGCCTCGGCCTCACGGGCCTGCGCGCCAGCGAGGTTCCGCGCCTCGGCGCCGTGATGCGCGAGGGCTGGTTCTATCTCCCGGTCTTCGGACTGCTGATCTTCCTGCTGGTGGTGCTGCAGAACGAGGCGATGGCGCCGTTTTACGCGAGCGCGCTGCTGCTCGCGATCAACCAGGCGCTGCCCGGCCATCGGCTCGGCTGGCGCCGGCTCGCCGAGCTCGCGATCGGCGTCGCCCGCGCGCTCGCCGACCTGACCGCGATCCTGCTCGCGGTCGGCCTGATCATCGGCGCCATGTCGGTCACCGGGCTCGCCGGCACGCTCGCCAACGACCTCGTCTACGCGGCCGGCGGCGCGCCGCTGGTGCTGCTCGTGATGGGCGCGCTGACCAGCTTCGTGTTCGGCATGGGGATGACGGTCACGGCCTGCTACATCTTCCTCGCCATCGTGCTCGCGCCTCCCCTCGTGAAGGCCGGCCTCGACCCGCTCGCCGTGCACCTGTTCATCATGTACTGGGGCATGGTCTCGTTCATCACGCCGCCGGTCGCGCTCGCGACCTTCGCGGCGGCGCCGCTCGCCGGCACCTCGGCGATGCGCATCGGCCTGCAGTCGGTCCGCATGGGCGCCCCGCTCTATGTCGTGCCGTTCTGCTTCGTGCTCAATCCCGCGCTGCTGTTTCGCGGCGACGCCGCCACCGTGATCGTCTCGATCGCCGCCGCCTTCGTCGGCATTCCGGCCGCCGCTGCCGCGCTGCAGGGCTACGTGCCCGGCATCGGCCGCATCCCGGCGCATGCGGGTGGCCATGCGGTGCGCGCGCTCGTGATCGCGGGCGGCCTCATGCTCGCGATACCGACGCTCGTCGGCTCGACCTTCGCGGCCAGCCTCGCGGCCGGCGCGACCACCCTTGCGCTGGGCATCGCCCTGCTCATCGCCGTCATCGGCAAGACCAGAACCGGGAGGATATCGGCATGAAACTGCCCGCAATCGTATTGGCGACCGCCGTGGCCTGCGCCGCGCCGGCCGCCGCGCAATCCATCAAGCTGCCCGAGACGCTCACCTGGACCGCCTACGATGTCGGCTCCGGCGGCTACAACCAGGCGGTCGCCATCGGCAACGCCCTGAAGAACAAGCTGCAGGTCAATCTGCGCGTGCTGCCGGGCAAGAACGACATCTCGCGCACGGTTCCGCTGCGCGACGGCAAGGTGCCGTTCTCGGCCAACGGCGTCGGCGGCAGCTATCTGGCGCAGGAGGGCGTCTACGAGTTCGGCGCGCGCGACTGGGGTCCGCAGCCCGTGCGCTCGCTGCTGCTCAACAATTCCGACGCGCTGCTGACCATCGTCTCTGCCAAGGACGCCGGGATCGAGACCGCCGCCGACCTCAAGGGCAAGCGCGTCGCCTGGGTGGTCGGCGCGCCCTCGCTCAATCAGAACATCACGGCGCTGCTCGCCTTCGCGAACCTGACCTGGAACGACGTGAAGAAGGTCGAGTTCGGCGGCTTCGGCCAGGCCATGGACGGCATCATCAACAACCAGGTGGACGCCGCCTTCTCGTCGACCATCTCGGGCAACGCCTACAAGATCGCCTCCTCGCCGCGCGGGCTGCGCTATCCGAAGTTCGCCCACAGCGACAAGGAAGGCTGGGCACGCGTCAACAGGATCGCGCCGTTCTTCGTGCCGGCGTTCGGCACCGAGGGCGCCGAGCTCTCGCCCGAGAAGAAGGCCGAGGCCGCGACCTATCCCTATCCGGTGCTGATGACCCTGGCGTCGACCGACGCGGACCTCGCCTACAACATGACCCGCGCCATGGTGGAGCTGTTCGACGACTACAAGGGTGGCGCGCCCGGCAACAACGGCTGGGACATCAAGCGGCAGATCTTCGCCTGGGCGATTCCCATGCACGAGGGCGCGATCCGCTACTTCAAGGAGCGCGGGGTGTGGACCGCCGAGCACCAGAAGCACAATGACGCGCTCGTCAAGCGCCAGGACGTGCTCGCCAAGGCCTGGGCCGCCTACAAGGCGGGCGGGCCCGCCGACGACAAGGAGTTCGCGCGCGGCTGGATGAAGGCGCGCGCCGCGGCCCTCACCGAGGCCGGCCTGGACGTCGTGCAGAACGAGTGGTGAGCGGCGCGCCATCGGCTGGTTCGCGCCGGCCCACACTCCACGTCATGGCCGGGCTTGTCCCGGCCATCCACGCTTTTCCTTGCTGAAGCCCCGCAAGACGTGGATGCCCGGCATAAAGCCGGGCATGACGGAGTGTCGCTGTAGAATCGGGAATTCCTCCAACCCATACTGCCGGCCTCGCGAGTCGTCACGCCGCCAGCGGATAGGCGGCCTCGACCACGTAGGGACCGCCGCCGACCGAGGCCTTGGACGAGAACAGCACGAAACGCGAGACCCGGAACGGCGCGATCGCGACCGGCCCGCGCGCCGAGAGATACTCGGCGACCTGCCGGCTCGAGGAATCGCGCAGCCGCGCCAGCGTGACGTGCGGCGTGAACTTGCGACCCTCGGGCTCGAAGCCGAGCCGCTGCATCAGCCGCTCGAGATCCGCCTGCAGCTCGACCATCGAGGCGACCGGCTCCACCGTCGCGATCACGGCGCGCGGCTTGCGCCCGCCGAAGGAGGCCAATTCGCCGAACCGCACCTCGAACGGCCGGCGCTTGACCTGATCGAGCAGCGAGTCGATGTCGTGCGCCAGCCGGTCGTCGATGTCGCCGATGAAACGCAGCGTGATGTGGTAGTTCTCGGGCTCGATCCAGCGCGCGCCCGGCAGGCCGCCCCGCATCATCGCCAGCGACTGCGCCACCTGCTGCGGGATCTCGAGGCCGGCGAACAAGCGAGGCATCGGCGCACTCCAGGCCGTGGGCCGCGACCTCGACGCCGCCCAGGGAAGCGATTTTCTTGCGAGCATGTGGAGATTCGCATGACCCGCGCAAGACCGGCCGGTCCCTCAGGTTCCTCGTTTCGCCTGCGCCTGCGCCTGCGCGATGAGCTCCTCCACCTTCGGCAGGATGCCTGCGACGATCGCCTCGACGCCGGCGGCGGTCGGGTGGATCCCATCGCCCTGGTTGAGCGTCCGGTCGGCTGCGACTCCATCGAGAAAGAACGGATAGAGCGGGATCCGATGCGCGGCGGCGAGCTCCGGATAGATCGCGTCGAAGGCGCGCGCATAGTCCTCGCCCATGTTGGGCGGCGCACGCATCCCGGCAAGCAGCACCGCGATGCCGCGCGCCTTCAGGCGCCGCACGATCTCGTCGAGCGCCCCGCGCGTCGCCCGCGGGTCGATGCCGCGCAGCGCGTCGTTGGCGCCGAGCTCGACGATCACGGCGTCGGTGCCCTCGGGCACCGACCAGTCGAGCCGGGCGAGCCCGCCCGAGGCCGTGTCGCCCGACACGCCGGCATTCTCGACCGTCACGGCATGCCCCTTGGCCGCGAGCGCCCGCGCGAGCCGGGCCGGGAACGCCGCCTCGGCCGGAAGGCCGTAGCCGGCGGTGAGCGAGTCGCCGAGCGCCACGATCCGCACCGGCTCCGCGGCCCACGAAGGAAACAGGGCGAGCGCCGCGTACAGCGCCAAAGCCGCCCCGGCATGCCGCGCGGCCGGGCGCCAGGACGCCGCTTGGACCCGCCCGCCCGGCTTCCCATATGACGGCGGAGACCGGGGATCGGAACGGCGAGCGCGGGAGCGGAAAATCCACATGAACGACACCTCGACGGGGCCCGCGCCGGCCCCCACGATTTCGCTCTCCGGCGTCAATCTCTCGCTCGGGCGCGGCGCGACCAGGGTTCACATCCTCAAGGACATCGACCTCAATATAGGCCAAGGCGAGGCGATCGGCCTGGTCGGCCCCTCGGGCTCGGGCAAATCGACGCTGCTGATGGTGATGGCGGGGCTGGAGCGGCCCGACTCCGGCCGCGTGCGGGTGGCGGGCGCCGATTTCGCCGCGCTCGACGAGGATGCGCTCGCCCGCTTTCGCGGCCGCCATGTCGGCATCGTGTTCCAGTCCTTCCACCTGATCCCGACCATGACGGCGCTCGAGAACGTCGCGGTGCCGCTCGAGCTCGCCGGCCTCGACGACGCCTTCGCGCGCGCCGAGCGGGAGCTCGCAAGCGTCGGCCTCGCCGACCGCGTCCACCACTATCCGGCCGAGCTCTCGGGCGGCGAGCAGCAGCGCGTGGCGCTCGCCCGCGCGCTCGCACCGCATCCCGCGATCCTGGTCGCCGACGAGCCGACCGGCAATCTCGACGAGGCGACCGGCCGCGAGATCGTCGAGCTGATGTTCGCGGGCCATGCCGAGCGCGGCACCACGCTGGTGCTCGTCACCCACGACGCCGCCCTGGCGCGCCGCTGCGACCGCGTCATCCGCCTGCGCTCGGGTCGCGTCGAGCCCGCCGCCGAGCGGGCCCCCGCATGAGCGCCTTCGTTCCGTCGCGCCCGGGCCGTGGGCTCGTCCTGCGTCTCGCCTGGCGCGAATTGCGCGGCGGGCTCGCCGGCTTCACGGTCTTCATCGCCTGCATCACGCTGGGCGTCGCCGCGATCGCCGGCATCAACTCCTTCTCGCGCAGCCTCGCCGACGGCCTCGCCCGCGAGGGGCGCGTGATCCTCGGCGGCGACCTCGCCTTCTCGCTGATCCAGCGCGAGGCGAGCCCGGCCGAGCGCGCTTTCCTCGACGGCAAGGGCCGTGTCTCGGCGGCCGCCACCATGCGGGCGCTCGCGCGCGCCGAAGGGGGCGAGACCGCGCTGGTCGAGATCAAGGCGGTCGACCGCGCCTATCCGCTCTACGGCACCCTCGCGCTCGAGCCCGCGGGCGGGCTCGCCGCCGCGACGGCGGAGCGCGACGGCGTGTTCGGCGCCGCCGCCGACCCCGCGCTGTTCGCGCGCCTCGACCTTTCGCCCGGCGACCGCGTGACCGTCGGCGCCGCCACCTTCGAGCTGCGCGCGCGCCTGCGCACCGAGCCCGACAAGCTCGCCGGCGGCATCGGCTTCGGCCCGCGGCTCCTGGTCAGCGAGGCCGCGCTGCGCGCGACCGGGCTGATCCAGCCCGGCAGCCTCGTGCGCTGGCACTACCGGCTGCGCCTGCCCGTGACCGACGCCGCGGACCGCCCGACCCGGGCGGTGGCCGACGAGGCGGCCGCGCGCTTCCCGGATGCCGGCTGGGAGGTGCGCAGCCGCGCCAATGCCTCGCCCCAGCTCGGCCGCAACATCGAGCGCTTCATGCAGTACCTGACGCTCGTCGGCCTCACCGCGCTGCTGGTGGGCGGCGTCGGCGTCGCCAACGCGGTCAAGCATTATCTCGATCGGCAACGCGACGTGATCGCGACCCTGAAGTCGCTCGGCGCGACCGGCACCCGCGTTTTCGCGATCTACCTCGCCGAGGTGCTGCTGCTCGCCGGTCTCGGCATCTCGCTCGGGCTCGCGCTCGGCGCCGCCCTGCCCTTCGCGGTCGCCGGGGCGCTCGTCGGCGTGCTGCCGCTGCCGATCGCGCCGACGGTGAGCGCCGGCGGGCTCGCGCTGGCCGCCGCCTACGGCCTGCTCACCGCCACGGCCTTCACGCTCTGGCCGCTCGGCCGCGCCCATGACGTGCCGGTCTCGGCGCTGTTCCGCGACGCGGTCGCGCCCGAGCGGCGCTGGCCGCGCAAGCGCTACGTCGCGCTGACCGGGGCCGCGGTCGGCCTGCTCGCCGCGCTCGCGATCCTGATGGCCTATGACCGCTGGATCGCCACCGTCTTCGTCGCCGCCGCCGCCGGCGTGTTCGTCGCGCTCCGCCTGGTCGCCGCGCTGCTGATGGGGCTCGCGCGGCGCGCGCCGCGGCCGCGCTCGGCGCTGCTGCGGCTGGTGCTCGCCAACATCCACCGGCCCGGCGCACTCACCCCGACCGTGGTGCTCTCGCTCGGCCTCGGCCTCGCGCTCCTGGTCACGCTCACCCAGATCGACGGCAACCTGCGCCGCCAGTTCGTCGGCGCGCTCCCCGAGAAGGCGCCGTCGTTCTTCTTCATCGACATCCAGGGCGTCGACGCCGAACGCTTCGACGCCTTCGTCAAGGGCCGCGTGCCCGAGGCGCGCTACGAGCGCGTGCCCATGCTGCGCGGGCGCATCGTCGCAGCGCGCGGCGTCAAGGCCGAGGACATCGCGGCGGCGCCCCACGCGGCCTGGGTGCTGCAGAGCGACCGCGGCATCACCTATGCGGACGAGGTGCCGCCCGGCTCGCGCGTGGTGGCCGGCAGCTGGTGGCGACCGGACTACGCGGGACCACCACTGGTCTCCTTCGAGAACAGGATCGCCGAAGGCCTCGGCCTCGCCATCGGCGACACCGTGACCGTCAACGTGCTCGGGCGCAACATCACGGCGACCGTCGCGAATCTGCGCGCCGTCGAGTGGCAGTCGCTCGGCATCAATTTCGTGCTGGTATTCTCGCCCGGCACCTTCCGCGGCGCCCCGCACACCCATATCGCGACCCTGACCTGGCCGGACGCGGCCGCGCCCGAGGCCGAGGACGCGCTGTTCAAGGCGGTCGCGGCGGCGTTTCCCACCGTCACCGCGGTGCGCGTGCGCGAGGCGCTGGAGAGCGTCGCCAAGGTGGTGCTCGACCTGGCGCAGGCGATCCGCGGCGCCAGCGCCGTCACGCTGGTCGCGGCCGTGCTGGTGCTCGCCGGCGCGCTCGCGACCGGCCACCGCCACCGGGTCTACGACGCCGTGGTCCTGAAGATGCTCGGCGCCACCCGGCGCCGGCTGGTCGCGGCCTATGCGCTCGAATACCTGACGCTCGGCCTCGCGACGGCGGTGTTCGGGGTGGCGGCCGGGTCGGTGGCCGCCTGGCTGGTGATGACCGAGGTGATGCAGCTGAACTTCGTCTGGCTGCCCGGGCCGGCCGCTCTGGCGGCGCTCGCCGCGCTGGTCCTGACGATCGCCTTCGGCCTCGTCGGCACCTTCACGGTGCTGGGGCAGAAGCCCGCCCGCGTGCTGCGTCACTTGTGATCCTTCGGGCCCGATTAACCATGCGGATTTGCGACAATCCGCCGCGTGCCGCGTTGGCGGCGACCTGGGCTGCGGCGGAAAATCATCTTGTCGCGATCTGCATTATTCCCATATTGAAGCCGACCTGCGGTGCTGGGTGACGCCCGGACCTGGGCAGGGAGTACAACGCGAGGTTTCGACAATGTCGGACTTTGATCGCAACGTGGCCGCCGCGCAGCTCGGCCGACCGATGACCCGCGCCGAGGCGGCGGTGGTCGACCAGGGCCTGCGGGCCTACATGCTGCGCATCTACAATTACATGGTGTTGGGGCTCGCCATCACGGGCTTCGCCGCGCTCGGCGTCTACATGGCGTCGGTGACCGGTGACCCGGCCGCCGCCGGCCGTCTTACGCGTGGCGGCGCGGAGGTCGCGGCGCAGATCCGGCAGGGCGTCTTCCTGACCCCGATCGGCGTCGCGCTGTTCGTCAGCCCGCTCAAATGGGCCGTGATCCTGGCGCCGCTCGCCTTGGTCTTCTTCTTCTCGTTCCGGCTCGAGCGCATGAGCGTGAGCGCGGCGCACGCGACCTTCTGGCTGTTCGCGGCGCTGATCGGCCTCTCGCTCGGCTCCGTGTTCCTGGTCTACACCCACACCTCGGTCGTCCGGGTGTTCTTCATCACGGCGGCATCCTTCGGCGCCTTGAGCCTGTGGGGCTACACGACCCAGCGCGAGCTCTCCGGCATGGGCTCGTTCCTGATCATGGGCCTGTTCGGCCTGATCATCGCGATGCTCGTCAACCTGTTCCTGCAGAGCTCGGCGATGCAGTTCGTGATCTCGGTGATCGGCGTTCTGGTGTTCGCCGGCCTCACCGCCTGGGACACGCAGCGCCTGAAGAACGAGTACATCTACGGCGCCCTGCAGGGCGACATCGCCGAGAAGTCGGCGATCTCGGGCGCACTCTCGCTCTACCTGAACTTCATCAACATGTTCACCTTCCTGCTGCACCTGTTCGGGCAGCGCGAAGAGTAAGGCCTCGCAACGATCCACGCGGGCTTCGGGCCCCGGCGCGAGCCGGGGCCTTTTTTTGTCTGCCATGGAGGGCCCGCGCGCCGTTCCGTCTTGACGGCCGCCTGCCGTCCCTGGGAAATGAGCGGGCCGGCCCGCCTTCCCGTGGATTGCCGATGAGCGACCCGATGATCCGGCCCGCCGCGCCGGGCGACGTTCCCGCGATCGCCCGCGTCTATGCCCATGCGGTCCGTCACGGCACCGCCTCCTTCGAGCTCGAGCCGCCCGACGATGCCGAGATGATGCGACGGCTGCGCGCGCTCGTGGACGGCGGCTACCCTTATCTGGTGTGCGAAGAGGCCGGCGCCCTGCTCGGCTATGCCTATGCGGGCCCCTACCGGCCGCGGCCCGCCTATCGCTGGAGCGTCGAGGATTCGGTCTATGTGGCCCCGCAGGCGCAGCGCCGCGGCGTCGGCCGCGTCCTGCTCGCGCGGCTGCTGGCCGAGGCCGAGGCGCGCGGCTTCCGCCAGATGATCGCGGTGATCGGCGATTCGGCGCAGGAACCCTCGATCGCGCTGCATCGTGCCGCGGGCTTCCGGCACGTCGGCACCTTCGAGGCGGTCGGCTTCAAGTTCGGCCGCTGGCTCGATTCGGTGCTGATGCAGCGCGCCCTCGGACGGGGCGCCGGCGCCGCGCCCGACGGCCCGGCGGGGTAGCCCGCATGAACGAAGCGGCGAAGGCCTAGACCGCGACCAGCCGCAGCGACGTGTCCAGCACCCGCAGCACGCGGTCGAGCTCGTGGCCGCGCCGCATGATCAGGCCGCTCGCCGAGACCACGCTGTAGGCCCCTTGCCGCCGCGCCAGGCGCGGGTTCTTCTCGATGCGGTAGATCGGGACTTCCGAGGCGCGGCGGAAGACCGAGAATACGGCGCGATCCTTGAGGAAATCGATCGCGTAGTCGCGCCATTCGCCGGCCGCGACCATGCGCCCATAGAGATTGAGGATTCGGTCGAGCTCGCGCCGGTCGAAGGTGACCCGGTTGCCGGGGGCGACGGCCGCGACGCTGCCGGTCGCGTCGCCCCCGCGGAGCTCGCTGGGATCCGTTTCGCCGGGCCCGAACGTCATGCGGCGCCTCCCTGGTTCGAGGGCAGCCCGCGGCGTCGCGACGGCGCGAGCCCGGCTGCCGAAACGTCGATCATGATCGCGCCGCAGCCTTGCCCCGGCAAGAGCCGACCCCGACGCGGGGCACCGCCGGCCGCATATGTCCGAATTCGTGGGATTCCGCTGGCTTCCCGGGCGGTTCCGCCGCGGCTCACGCCGAAGTTAGCGGAATCACAAAGACGCCCTATTTCGGCCCAGCGCCCGCCGCCCTATAATGGAAATGGAAATACTGTTGCCTCTGGGCCCGGTCGCGTCCGAGCACCGGATTCCTCAGCCCCCCAGCCCCCCGGGGTTTGGACAGGCCGGGCCCGAGTTCCGCGTACGGTTCAATCCCCCAACGCTCTTTCGGGCCGGCTCCGCGCCGGCCCTTTTTTATTCGCGCCCGATGGGAGACCCGGCTTGCGCGCCGCGGGCCTCAATGCAGCGATGCGACCGCGGCGCCCAGCATGGGGCCGGGTTGCTCGATGCTGCCGGCCTGCACTAGGATCGCGACGCCGTCGGCGCCGTCGTCCGCGAACTCCGCCGACGGGACCGTGAAGCTGCGCGCCGCGCCGCTCCAGTCGCCGAGCTTCACCCAGCGGCGGATCACGTTCGCATAGGTCACGGTGCGGCCGCGGTTCTCGCCGCGCCCGATCTTCACGGGCACCGCGCGCGACAGCACGCACAGCCACACTTCGCTGTTGCCGATTCCCTCGCCTCGTGCCGGCAGCATCACGCTGAGCCGGTCGCGCGCGATCGTGAGCTGCACCGGCACCGAGAGGATCGCCTTGTCCTCCGCGCGCGTCGCTGCGAGCGCCCGCTCGATCGCGCCCCGGTCGCTGCCGAGCACGTGCATCTTGCCGTTGACCACCACTTGCGGCGTGTAGACCTCGCGGTCGCCGCGCGCATGGGCGTAGCCGCGCTGGCGCGCCGTGTGGCGCGGCTTGGCGAGCGTGTCCTTCCAGCCGAGATAGTCCCAGTAGTCGATCGGCAGCGTCATCACGATCAGCGAGGGGTCGCGCGCGAGCTCGGCCGCGAGCTTGTCCGCCGACGGGCAGGACGAGCAGCCCTGGCTGGTGAACAGCTCGACCACGCCGCGCGGCTCGACCGGGCCGGCGATCGGGACCGCGGGAGCGGACGCGAGGATCGCGAGCGCCATCGGCAGTACGACACCAAGGCGTCTCATGCGGATCTCCAGAGTCTCTCTTCACGCAGGCTCGCACGCGCAACCTGTCCGGCGTGTCCCGATCGCGCAGGAGGCATGGCTGCGTCAATCGCCATCCATGCGGATGGATAACGGCGTGCCGGGACATGAGAGACTTAGTATCGCGTCCCTTCAAGGGCCACTCAATTCGCGGTGACCGCGCGCGCGGGACAATCCCGTACGATGAAACGCGCGCCGGGCCGGCCGCGCGGACGCAATCCCCCCGAACGGCCGCGACCGCGGCGCGCCGGCGCGATCGCGCGCGCTCAGGCGGCGAGCTGGCGCAGCACGTAGTGCAGGATTCCGCCGTTCTTGAAGTACTCGAGCTCGTCCAGGGTATCGATGCGGCAGATCAGCGGCACCCGCTTCAGCGTGCCGTCGGCGCCGACGATCTCGGCCACCATGCGCTGGCGCGGCTTCAGCTCGCCGCCGATGCCGCGGATCGTGACGGTCTCGTCGCCCTTCAGCCCGAGCGTCTGCCACGACGTGCCCTCCTCGAACACCAGCGGCAGCACGCCCATGCCGATCAGGTTCGAGCGGTGGATGCGCTCGAAGGACTGGGCCACCACCGCGCGGATGCCGAGCAGGACCGTACCCTTGGCGGCCCAGTCGCGCGACGAGCCGGTGCCGTATTCGCGTCCCGCGAACACGATCAACGGCACCTTCTCGCTCTTGTAGCGCATGGCCGCGTCGTAGACCGGCAGCTGCTGGCGCGACGGGTAGTGGACCGTCACGCCGCCTTCCACGCCCGGCACCATCTGGTTCTTGATGCGGATATTGGCGAAGGTGCCGCGCATCATCACCTCGTGATTGCCGCGCCGCGTGCCGTACTGGTTGAAGTCGATCGGTTTCACCTTGTGGTCGACCAGGTACTGGCCGGCCGGGGAGCTCACCTTGATCGAGCCGGCGGGYGAGATGTGGTCGGTGGTGATCGAATCCAGGAACAGGCCGAGCACGCGCGCGTCGACGATGTCGGTCAGGTGGCCCGGCATCCGGCTCATGCCGACGAAATAGGGCGGGTTCTGCACGTAGGTGGACTTGGCATCCCAGTTGTAGGTCATGCCGCCCTTGACCGTGATCTTGCGCCAGCGCGTGTCGCCCTTGAACACGTCCGCGTACTTGCGGGCGAACAGGTTCTTGGTGATGACCTTGCGGATCACCGCATTGACCTCGCGGGTGGTCGGCCAGATGTCCTTGAGGAACACCTTCTTGCCCTTGGCGTCGATGCCGAGCGGGGTCTTCAACAGATCGACCTGCATCGACCCGGCGATCGCATAGGCGACCACCAGCGGCGGCGAGGCGAGGTAGTTGGCGCGCACGTCGGCGTTGACGCGGCCCTCGAAGTTGCGGTTGCCCGACAGCACCGCGGCCGCGACCAGGTTGTGCTCGTTGACGGCTTTGGAGATCTCCGCCGGCAGCGGGCCCGAATTGCCGATGCAGGTCGTGCAGCCGAAGCCGACCAGGTTGAAGCCGAGCCGGTCGAGATATTTCTGCAGCCCGGACTTGTCGTAGTAGTCGGCGACGATCTGCGATCCGGGCGCGAGCGAGGTCTTCACCCACGGCTTCACGGTCAGCCCCTTCTCGACCGCCTTCTTGGCGAGCAGCCCGGCCGCCACCATGACGCTCGGATTCGACGTGTTGGTGCAGGACGTGATCGCCGCGATCACGACGTCGCCGTGGCCGAGGTCGTGCTTGCGGCCCTCCACCGGCACGCGCTTCGCCATCTCGTCGGCCTTGCCGAACTCCTTGTCCATGGAGACCGCGAAGCCTTCCTTCACCTCCTTCAGCGGGACCCGGTCCTGCGGCCGCTTCGGCCCGGCGAGCGAGGGCTGGACGGCGCCGAGCTCGAGCTTGAGCACGTCCGTGAAGGCCGGATCGGGCGTGGTCTTGGTGCGCAACAGGCCCTGCGCCTTGGCATAGGCCTTCACCAGCGCGACCTGCTCGGCCTTGCGGCCCGTATTGGTGAGATAGCGGATCGTCTCGTCGTCGATCGGGAAGAAGCCGCAGGTGGCGCCGTATTCGGGCGCCATGTTGCCGATGGTGGCGCGATCCTCGAGCGTGAGGTTGTCGAGGCCGGGCCCGAAGAACTCGACGAACTTGCCGACCACGCCGCGCTTGCGCAGCATCTGCGTGACCGTGAGCACGAGGTCGGTCGCGGTCACGCCTTCCTTCAGCTTGCCCGTGAGCTTGAAGCCGATCACCTCGGGCAGCAGCATCGAGTAGGGCTGCCCCAGCATCGCGGCCTCGGCCTCGATGCCGCCCACGCCCCAACCCAGCACCGCGAGGCCGTTGACCATGGTGGTGTGCGAATCGGTGCCGACCAGCGTGTCCGGGTAGGCGATCTCGGCGTTCACCACCTTGCCGTCGACCTTCGCCTTGCCCTTCTGGCTCCACACCGCGCGCGCGAGATATTCCAGGTTGACCTGGTGGCAGATGCCGGTGCCGGGTGGCACCACGCGGAAATTCTCGAACGCCTTCTGCGCCCACTTCAGGAACTCGTAGCGCTCCTGGTTCTGCTTGTACTCCTCCTCGACATTGAGCTTGAAGGCGGAGTTGGTGCCGAAATAATTCACGATCACCGAGTGGTCGATCACGAGGTCGACCGGCACCAGCGGATTGATCCGCTTCGGGTCGCCGCCGAGATTCTTCATGGCGTCGCGCATGGCCGCGAGATCGACCACGGCGGGCACGCCCGTGAAGTCCTGCATCAGCACGCGCGCGGGCCGGAACGCCACCTCGCGCTCCGAGGTCTTGGTCTTCAGCCACTGGGCGAAGCCCTGGATGTCCTCCTTGGTGACGGTATGGCCGTCCTCGTGGCGCAGCACGTTCTCGAGCAGCACCTTGAGCGAGAAGGGAAGGCGCGAGATTCCGCGCAAGCCGTGCTTCTCGGCCTCGGGCAGACTGTAATAGACGTAGGTCCTGGTCCCGACTTTCAGGGTCTTGCAGCACTTGAAGCTGTCGAGCGCGGTCATGACGGCCTTTCATCCCCCTCGGACGCCCCGGCGGCGCGCCTTGCGCCGACCCGTCGGGTCCGTTGTGCCAGCGGCGGCGCCGGCCCGCCGGCCGGCACCGCCTAACGCACCGGCTTATAGGGCCTTTTTTCGAGGGCTTCTATACGGCGCGCCGGACTGCCGGCCCGCATCCTGTACAAATCCTGTGCGTGCCGCCCCGGCTCGCACCGCACGCCGCGGAGACCGCCCATGAGGCTGCGCCTCACGGCCTCCGGACTCGCCGTTGTGCGGGGTTTCCGCGAGGTATTCTCGGAGCTTAGCTTCGAGCTCGCGGGCGGGGAGCTGCTCGCGCTCACGGGGCCGAACGGGGCCGGCAAGTCCTCGCTGCTGCGCCTGATCGCGGGCCTGGTGCGCCCCTCCGCGGGCGCGCTCGCGCTCGAGGGGGGCGACCCGGAGCTCTCGATCCCCGAGCAGGCCCACTATCTGGCCCACCAGGACGCCTTCAAGCCGGCCCTGACCGTGGAGGAGAACCTGCGCTTCTGGGTGCGATTCGCCGGGGCCGACGAAGCCGCCCTCGGTGAGGCCCTGGCGGCGGTCGGCCTCGGCAGCCTCGCCGACCTGCCGGCCGCCTTCCTGTCGGCCGGCCAGCGCCGCCGGCTGTCGGTGGCGCGCCTCAGGGCGGTCGCGCGGCCGCTCTGGCTCCTGGACGAGCCGACCTCGGCCCTCGATGCCGCCGCCCAGGACCGGCTGGCCGCGATCATGGCCGATCATCTGGCGGCCGGCGGCCTGATCATCGCGGCGACCCACGGGCCGCTCGGCCTCGCGGGGACGCGCGAGCTGCGCCTCGGCCAGGCATCTCCGGAGACCGCCTGATGGGACCCCTGGGGGCGCTCCTCCTGCGCGACATGCGGCTCTCGCTCCGCGTCGGCGGCGGCGCGCTGATGGGCGTGCTGTTCTTCCTCATCGTCGTGACCATGATCCCCTTCGCGCTCGGCCCGGACCTCGCGCTGCTGCAGCGCATCGGCCCGGCGATCCTCTGGCTCGGCGCGCTGCTCGCGTCCCTGCTGGCCCTCGACCGGCTGTTCGCCGCCGACCACGAGGACGGTTCCCTCGACCTGATCCTGATGGGCCGCACGCCGCTCGAGCTCGCGGTGCTCGCCAAGGCGCTGGCGCACTGGATCACCACCGGCCTGCCGCTGGTGGTCGCGACCCCCGTGCTCGGGCTGTTCCTCAACCTCGACCTCACAGCCGTCGGCGCCGTGGCCCTGACCCTTGCGGTCGGCACCCCGGCGCTCACCCTGATCGGGCTGATCGGGGCTGCGCTGGCGGTGGTGCTGCGCCGGGGCGGGCTGCTGCTGCCCGTCCTGGTGCTGCCGCTGACCATTCCGGTGCTGATCTTCGGGGTTTCGGCCTCGAACGCCGCGATCGTCGGCCCGGTTCCCTTCGGAACCCCGTTCCTGGTGCTGTGCGCGCTGACCCTGATGAGCCTCGTGGTCGGTCCCCTGGCGGCGGCCGCGGCGCTGCGCCAGGGCCTCGACTGAGGCAGGTCAAGGCCGGCTCGCGGCGGAGTGATAAGGTCCGTCATCCGGCCGCATTGCGGCGCAGGGGCCCCCTCAACTAGAACGCTTCGGATGCCGCTGATCGACCTCGCCAACCCGACCCGCTTTCTCGCCCTGACGCAGCGCCTGCTGCCGGGGCTCGCGGTCGCGACCGCCCTCGCCTTCGCGGCCGGGCTCTATCTCGCCTGGTTCGTCGCGCCCGACGACTACCAGCAGGGCGCCACCGTGAAGATCATGTTCGTGCACGTGCCCGCGGCCTGGCTCGGCATGGGGATCTGGGCGCTCATGAGCCTGTCGGCGCTCGGCACGCTGGTGTGGCGCCACCCGCTCGCCGATGTCGCGGCCAAGACCGCGGCACCGATCGGCGCGGCGCTCACCTTCGTGTGCCTCGTCACCGGCGCGCTCTGGGGCCGGCCGATGTGGGGCACCTACTGGGTCTGGGACGCGCGGCTCACCTCGGTGCTGGTGCTGTTCCTGATGTATCTCGGCGTGCTCGCCCTCTGGCGCACCGTGGAGGATCCGGCGCGCGCCGGCCGCGCCGCCGCGATCCTGACCCTGGTCGGCGCCGTCAACCTGCCGATCATCAAGTTCTCGGTCGACTGGTGGAACACGCTGCACCAGCCGGCCTCGGTGCTGCGCCTGGATGGGCCGGCGCTGCATTCCTCGATCATGACGCCGCTCCTCGTGATGGCGCTCGCCTTCGCGCTGCTGTTCGTGACGCTGCATGTCTCGGCCATGCGCAACGAGATCATGCGCCGGCGCGTGCGCACGCTGCGGCTGATGCAGGCGGGTGCCGCGTGACCGCGCTGGGTCCTCATGCGGCCTTCATCGTCGCGGCCTATGCGGTGGCCGCGCTCGTGATCGTGGCGCTGATTCTCTGGGTGCTCGCCGACCACCGCACGCAGCGCCGCCTGCTCGCCGATCTCGAGGCGCGCGGCATCACGCGCCGCTCCGAGCGGCGCCGGACGGAGGCCGCATGACCAGCGTCGCACAGCCCGAGCGCTCGGCGACGCGCCGGCGCCTGCTGGTGCTCCTGCCGCTCGCCTTGTTCCTGGCGCTCGCGGCCCTGTTCTTCGTCAGCCTCGGCGGCGACCGCTCGCGCATTCCCTCGGCGCTGATCGGCCGCCCGGCCCCCGCGACCGTGCTCCCGCCGGTGCCGGGCCTCGAGCGCGACGGCAAGCCGCTGCCCGGCCTGGTGCCGGCGGACTTCCAGGGCGCCGTGACGCTGGTCAACGTCTGGGCCTCCTGGTGCGTGCCCTGCCACGACGAGGCGCCGCTCCTGATGCGGCTCGCCGAGGACACGCGCATCCGCATCGTCGGCATCAACTACAAGGACCAGCCCGAGAACGCGCGCCGCTTCCTCGGCCGCTACGGCAATCCCTTCGTCGCCGCCGGCGCCGACGCGAGCGGCCGCAGCTCAATCGACTGGGGCGTCTACGGTGTGCCCGAGACCTTCATCGTCGGCCGCGACGGCCGCATCGCCTACAAGCTGGTCGGCCCGATCACCGCGCAGAACCTCGAGACCGCCGTCAAGCCCGCCATCGAGCAGGCGCTGGCCGCGAAGTGAGACGCATCGCGCAGGGTGCAAGAGCCGCGCAGCGGCGTATTGCACCGGCAGCACCCCGATCAATAATGCTCGGTCTTCTCCGCGGCCGGGTCGCCGCTGGCGTCGTAGCGCCGCAGCAGCGGGTACTGCAGCGCCGCGAACAGGAAGGTGAGCGGCAGCACGCCGAACACCTTGAAATTGACCCAGGTGTCGGTCGACTGGGTGCGCCAGACGATCTCGTTCAGCACCGCGAGCGCCAGGAAGAACAGCGCCCAGCGCAAGGTGAGCTTGCGCCAGCCCTCCTCGGTGAGCGTGAACACGGTATCGAACACGACCGCGAGCAGCGGCTTGTTGAAGGCGAGCCCGCCCACGAGCGCGCCGCCGAACAGCACGTAGATGATGGTCGGCTTGAGCTTGATGAAGGTCTCGTTCTGCAGCGCCAGCGTGAGGCCGCCGAACACGACCACGACGACCGCCGACACCACCGGCATGACGGGAAGGCGTCGCGTCAGCCAGAAGAAGACCGCGAGCGAGGTGAGCACCGCCACCATGAACACGGCCGTGGCCGCGAAGATGCCGGCCTGCTCGCCCGCGAGCAGCGATCCGGGCAGCACCGGCGCGAGCAGCGGCGCGAGCAGCGGCGCGAACAGCGCCGGCCGCGCATTGGCCCAGAAGAACAGCATCAGGGGCCCCAGCTCGAGCACCAGCTTGAGGAGGGGATTCATCTCGTGTTTCTGGCTCATCTCGGGGGCTCGCGTGGCTGCGACGGACCGATCCTAAGGCTCCAGGCCCGCGATCGCACGGGCGAAGTCTCTCGCGGCGAACGGCTCCAGGTCGTCCACGCCCTCGCCGACGCCGATGAAGTGGACCGGCAGCACGTGCTTCGCCGCGATCGCGACCAGGATCCCGCCGCGCGCCGTGCCGTCGAGCTTGGTCATCACGAGCCCGGTCACGCCCGCGGTCCGGGAGAATTCCTCGACCTGCGAAAGCGCGTTCTGCCCGACCGTGGCGTCGAGCACCAGCAGCACCGCGTGCGGCGCCGCCGGGTCGAGCTTCTTCATCACCCGCACGATCTTCTCGAGCTCGCCCATCAGCGCCGACTTGTTCTGCAGCCGCCCCGCCGTGTCGACGATCAGAACCTCGGCGCCCTCGCGCCGCGCCTGATCGAGCGCCTCGTAGGCGAGGCTCGCCGCGTCCGAGCCCGGATCGCGCGCCACCACGGCGGCGCCGGCGCGCGCGCCCCAGATCTTCAGCTGCTCGATCGCGGCCGCGCGGAACGTGTCGCCGGCCGCGAGCACCACGCGCCGCCCCTCTCCCGCGAGCTTCGCCGCGAGCTTGCCGATGGTCGTGGTCTTGCCCGAGCCGTTGACGCCGACCACCAGGATCACGAAGGGCTTCACGGCCGCGTCGATGTCGAGCGGCCGCGCCACCGGCGCCAGCACGGCCTCGACCTCGCGCGCCAGGATCGCCTTCACGTCCTCGGGCGCGATCGCCTTGTCGTAACGGCCCTCGCCCACCGCCGCCGCGATGCGCGCCGCCGTGGCGACGCCGAGATCGGCCCGGATCAGCACGTCCTCCAGCTCCTCGAGCGTCCCGGCGTCGAGCTTGCGCTTGGACACGAGGTCCGAGATCGCCGTGCCGATCTGGCTCGACGTGCGCGAAAGTCCGCCCTTGAGGCGCTGCCACCAGCTCGGGCGCGGCGCGTCTGCTGTGCTGTCATTCATGACGGGCCGTGATAGCGGTTTCGGAATGACAGCGGAAGAGACCGCTATGCGGCAAAAGTTCGAGTGGCAGCCCGCGGCCTGCGAACGCCCGCCCCGCGGCCCCTTGGGCACGACCCGCGTTCTGGGCGAAGGCGAATTCCAGGGCCACTGACTCGATCGGAGGCCCGCCCGGGTGCGCCGAGGCTCGCCGCCGATCCTGGATTGGAATCTCCTACGACCATGATATCTTTGCTACCAGATGTTCGCTTCTTGCCAGGAACCCACATGCCCGGCCACCTCCATGTGCGCAACCTCGACGACGAGATTGTGAGCTGAAACGCCGGGCCGCGCGCCATGGCCGCTCGGTCGAGGCCGAGCATCGAGAGATCCTGCGCCAAGCGCTGCTGAGCGAAGCCGAAATCGACTTTGACAGACTCGCCGCCCAACTTCGCGCCCTCACTGCCAAGCGGAAGCAGACCCCCTCCGAGAAGCTGTTGCGCGAAGCGCGATCCCGACGATGAGGTCCGCTCCCGCCAGAATCGGATCGGGGCGGCGGCGGACAGGCCCTGCTCCGCGCGCGGTCATAGACGCCAGCATTGCGATGAAATGGCTGGTAGAGGAGGAAGGGACTGCGCAGGCGCTCGCCTTGCGTGGCGCCTACGGGAAGCTCATCGCGCCCGATCTCCTCGTTCCCGAATGCGCCAATGTCCTCTGGAAGAAGACGAAGCGTGGAGAGGTTCTGCCGCAGGAGGCGCGACTGATGGCACGTCTTCTTTCTTCGGCCGAGATCGAATTGGTCGGAACCCGTTCGTTCCTGGAGGCGGCGACAAGAATGGCCATCGACCTCGACCATCCGGCCTGCGATTGCATGTATCTGGCACTGGCGATGGAGCAGGATTGCACCTTGGTGACAGCGGATGCAGGCTTCGTCGAGAAGGTGCGAACGAAGGGCACGCCGAGAATGCAGAAGTCGGTTGCGTCGCTATCGGAGGCAGCAGGACCAGATCTTCGAGAGCGCACACCTCCACGGCGCGGAAGGAAGAAGCGGGAAGGCGCAGCGCGCGGAAGATAGCCGCTCGTTGGTCGGAGAGATTTGCGGCTGAGTTCCCATGATTCCCGACGACATCCAGGCGCGCGTGCTCTATCGCGACGGGCTGATGCTGGTGATCGACAAGCCCGCCGGGCTGCCGGTGCATCGCGGGCCGAAGGGCGGCGACAGCCTGGAGGATTTTTTCGATGCCTTGCGCTTCGGGCTGCCACGCGCGCCGGCGCTGGCGCATCGCCTCGACCGCGAGACCTCCGGCTGCCTGGTGCTCGGCCGCCACCGCAAGGCGCTCGCCCATCTCGGCCTGCTGTTCAAGCACGGCCGGATCGGCAAGACCTATTGGGCCGTGGTGGAGGGCGGCCCCGCGGCGGACGCCGGCACGATCGACCTGCCGCTGGGGCGCCTCAATCCCGAGCGCGGCTGGTGGATGAAGCCCGACCCGAAGGGCCTGCCGTCGGTCACCAACTGGCGCGTGCTCGGCCGCGCCGAGAGGATCGCCTGGCTCGCCCTCGAGCCCGTGACGGGCCGCACCCATCAGCTGCGCGTGCATTGCGCGGCCTCCGGCTTCCCGATCCTCGGCGACGCGATCTACGGAACCGCGCCGCGCGCCGGCGGCCCCGGCCTGCACCTGCACGCGCGCGAGATCGTGGTGCCGATCCAGAGGAACCGCGCGCCCGTGCGGGTCGCGGCCCCGGTGCCGCCGCACATGCGGGCGCGCCTCGCCGCCTGCGGCTGGCGCGGCGAGGAGGCGCCCGCGGATGGGGCCGACGATCGCGCCCCGGGAGCTTCCCCGGCTCCCGCGGACAGCGCCGCTTGAGCCGGAGGCGAGCAGCGTGAAATTCGCCATCAAAGCGCAGGTGGACGACGTCCGTGCCGAAACGTTCGCCTTCGCGGCACAGAAGACGATGTATGGCGGCAAGCACATCGCGGCGGGCGACACGATCTTCGTGTTCGCGAGCGAGAACGAGGGCGGCCAGGGCCTCGTCGCCCGCGGCGTGGTCGTCACGGCCGAAGCGGTCGCGAAGAAGCCCGGCATCGCGCGGCAGACACCGCGCGTCAGCGTCACGATCCGGCGCACCGCGCTCGCGAAGCGGCGGCTGGGGCGCGCCGAGCTCAAGAGGTTCGCCGACTGGAACGACGGCCGGCCCGAGACCGAGCTGAACTTCAAGTTCTACCGGCAGGCCACGGACAAGATCGTCGGCCTCTCGGAGAACGCGGCGGCGTTCCTCGAACGCTTCTTCTGACGCGATCCGTCAATACAAGTTCGCCTGCAACCGCGCCGGCATCTCGCGGTCGTAGCTCTCGCCGCCCACCCGGCCCTGGCTCAGCTCGGCCAGGATCGTGCCGGTGCTCGGCAGGCTCGCGCGCTCCACCCGCCGCGCCGGGTCCCACAGCTTCGCCCGCAGGATCGCGCGCGCGCACTGGAAATAGACGCGCTCGACCCGCACCACGATCACGCTGCGCGGCGCCTTGCCGTCGACCGCGAAGCTCGCGAGCAGCTCCGGGTCGACCGAGATCTCGGCGCGACCGTTGATCCGCAGGGTCTCGCCCACCCCCGGGATCAGGAACAGGAGCGCCACGCGCGGGTCGCGCACGATGTTCCTGAGACTGTCGATGCGGTTGTTGCCGCGCCGGTCCGGGATCAGCACGGTCTTCGCGTCGGCGACGCGCACGAAGCCCGGCGCGTCGCCGCGCGGCGAGCAGTCGAGCCCCTCGGGCCCGCTGGTCGCGAGCGCGAAGAACGGCGCCGCCTCGACCAGGGCCCGGTAGTGCGGGTTGACGTGGTCGATCTCCTTGGCGAGCGAGGCCTCCACCGGCGCGCCATAGAGCACCGCCAGCGCCTCCTCGCTGGTGACGAGATGAGCCTCGGACATGGACACTCCCGTGCGATCAGGCCGCGATCAGCTGGCGGCCGTCATGGGCCGCGATGGCGAGCTCGAGGATTTCGCCGGGCGCGACCGGCGCCGGCAGCCGCACCGGGGTGAAATGCTCGGTGCGGCCGCTCGCGCCGGTCTCGACCAGCACGTGGCGCCGGGCGCCCACTTGGGCCGAAAGATGTCGGGCGAATGCCGCCGCGCCGGTCGCGCGCAGCCGCTGCGCGCGCGCCTTGACGGCCTCGCGCGGCACCTGCGGCATGCGCGCGGCCGGCGTTCCGGGACGCGGCGAGAACGGGAAGACGTGCAGGAAAGTGAGCCCGCAGGCCTCGACCAGGTCGAGCGAGCCCTGGAACATCGCCTCGGTCTCGGTCGGGAAGCCGGCGATGATGTCGCCGCCGAACACCACGTCGGGGCGCAGCCGCCGCACCTGCGCGACGAAACGAAGCGCATCGCCGCGCGAATGGCGCCGCTTCATGCGCTTGAGGATCAGGTCGTCGCCGTGCTGCAGCGACAGGTGCAGGTGCGGCATCAGCCGGGGCTCCCCGGCGACGCAGTCGTAGAGGTCGCGGTCCGCCTCCACCGAGTCGATCGAGGAGAGCCGCAGCCGCGCGAGCTCCGGCACGTGGCGCAGGATCTGCTTCACCAGGAGCCCGAGCCGCGGCGCGCCCGGCAGGCCCTGCCCGTAGCTCGTGATGTCGACGCCGGTGAGCACCACCTCGCGATAGCCGTTCTCGACCAAGCGGCGCACCTGCGCGACGACCTCGCCCATCGGCACCGAGCGCGAGTTGCCGCGGCCGTAGGGGATGATGCAGAAGGTGCAGCGGTGGTCGCAGCCGTTCTGCACCTGCACGAAGGCGCGCGCGCGGCCCTCGATGCCGTCGACCAGGTGCAGCGCCGTCTCCTTCACGGCCATGATGTCGTCGACCACGACCTTCTCCTCGGCCTCGACGCCGAAGGAGGGGGCCCGGTCGAAGGCCGTGCGCGCGGCCGCCCAGGCCTCGCGCCGCATCTTCTCGGCATTGCCGAGCACGCGGTCGACCTCGGGCATGGCCGCGAAGCTCGCGGGCTCGGTCTGCGCCGCGCAGCCCGTCACCACGATGCGCGTCCCCGGCCGCTCGCGCTTGAGCCGGCGGATCGCCTGGCGCGCCTGGCGCACCGCCTCGCCCGTGACCGCGCAGGTGTTGACCACGACCGTATCGCCGACGCCCGCGGCCTCGGCCTCGCGCCGCACCACCTCGGATTCGTAGGTGTTGAGCCGGCAGCCGAAGGTGACGACGTCGACGCTCATCGGGCTCACACGGCGTCCGCGGTCGCGAACAGCGCCGGATCGAAACGGCCCTCGTACTCGAATTCCACCGGGCCGGTCATCAGCACGTGATCGTCCGTCTCGCGCCACTCGATGACGAGGTCGCCGCCCGGCAGCGTGACCGTGACGCGGCGCCCGGTCCGGCCGATCCGGGCCGCCGCGACCGCGGCCGCGCAGGCGGCCGAGCCGCAGGCGCGCGTRAGCCCKGCSCCSCGCTCCCAGGTGCGCACCACGATGTGCTGGCGCGACTTCACGGCGCAGAGCGAGATATTGGCGCGGTCCGGAAAGATCGGATGGTGCTCGAGCAGCGGACCGATCCGGGCGAGGTCGTAGGCCGCGACGTCCTCGACCCAGAAGATCGCGTGCGGGTTGCCCATGYTCACGACCGAGGGCGTGTGCAGSACCGGCTTGTCGATCGGCCCGATCTGCAGCTCGATGGCGCGCGTGTCCGCGAACGGCTCGGCGAGCGGGATCTCGTTCCAGGCGAAGCGCGGCGGCCCCATGTCCACGGTGGAGACGCGCGGGCTCTCGCCCTTCCAGCAGTTGAGCAGTCCCGCTCGGGTCTCGAAGGTGAGCGTGTCCTTGCCGGTCTCGGCGAACAGGAGCTCCGCCACGCAGCGCATGCCGTTGCCGCAGGCGCCGGCCTCCGAGCCGTCATTGTTGTAGATGCGCAGCGAGGCGTCGATGCCCTCCGCGCGCGGCGGGTAAAGCACCATCATCTGGTCGTAGGGCGCGCCCTCCGGCCGCGCCACCGCGCGTGCCTCCGCGGGCGAGATGGCGGCCGGATTCGCGCGCATGTCGACCACCACGATCTCGTTGCCGAGACCGTTCATCTTCACGAAACTGTGGCCGGCGAGTGCGCCCATGCGGCTTCCTTCGGTCGCATCTATATGGCGAAAAGGCCGGCCTTTTGCCAGCCGGAACGGAGCGCGGCCGGCGGCCCTGTGGTATGGATCGGCCGGACCGCCGAGGAGACGCCGATGTCCCGCCTGCGCCTGACGTTCCGGATCGGCCTCGCCGCCCTCTGGCTGCTGGCGGGGCCGGCCCTGGCCCAGGTCCCGCACCCGGCCCAGGGCGGTGATCCCTTCGGCCAGGAAGTCACCCTCGCCCCGCGCACGTTCCTCTATCTCAAGGGACACGCCACCTGGGACACGGCCTTCGAGACGCTGATCGACGCCTTCAAGACCGTGCAGGAGTTCGTGCAGAAGCAGGGCCTCAAGCCCGACGGCCTGCAGATGACCGTCTACACGGCGACCGACGACACCGGCTTCCAGTTCCAGGCCGGCGTGCCGCTCGCCGAGGAACCGGCCACGAAGCCGACCGGCGATCTCGAGATCGGCAAGGCGCCGGAGGGCAAGGCGCTGAAATTCGTGCACCGCGGCACCTATGACGGGATGGATTCGACCTACGAGGCGATCACCAACCATCTCGACGAGCGCGGTCTCGAGGCACAGGACTTCTTCGTCGAGCAGTACGTCACCGACCCGGTGACCACGGCCGAGGACAAGCTGGTGATCGAGGTCTATGTGCCGCTGAAGTGACGGCCCCCTGCGGGCCGTCATCCCGCAAGCCGCGCAGCGGCTATCCGGGATCCATGTTCCCGGGCTGGGTGACCTCGCGACGACCGCGGCTATGGATTCCGGCGGGCACCACGGATCACCGATCGATCTCCCACACCTCGCCGGGCCGCAGCGTGCGGAAGCGTTCCGCCGGGATCCCCGCGGCGGCGCGCGCCTCGGCGAGCGCGGTCAGCGGCGCGTCGATCGCCTCGTCGGTGAGCTGGAACGTGCCGTGGTGGTGCGCGAGCGCGGCGTCGGCGCCCGAGTCGAGAAGGGCCCGGACGGCCTCCGCGGGGTTCATGTGCTGCGCGCTCATGAACCAGCGCGGTTCGTAGGCGCCGATCGGCAGGATCGCCAGCCGGAACGGCCCGTAGCGCTCGCGCGCGTGGCGGAAATGCCAGCCGTCGCCGTAGCCCGAATCGCCGACGTGATAGATGCGGCCGGCCGGCGTCTCGATGATGAACGCCGCCCACAGCGCCTTGTTGCGATCGAGCAGCCCGCGCGCCGACCAGTGCCGCATCGGCACGAGCGTGACCGCGACGCCCTGGCCGAGCACGATCCGCTCGTCCCAGTCGTGGACCTCGGCGGCGAGCGCGGGATCGTGCGCCTGCATGATGGTGTCGTTGCCGAGCGGCGCGATGATGCGCGGCCGATGCATCGCGAGCGCCGTCAGCGTGGCGACGTCGAGATGGTCGTAGTGGCAGTGCGAGACCAGCACCGCGTCGATCGGCGGCAGCGCGTCGAAGCGGATGCCGGGGTCGTTCACGCGCTTCGGCCCCGCGAAGCTCACGGGCGACACGCGCTCCGACCACACCGGATCGAGCAGGATGTTGAGCCCCGCGACCTGGAGCAGCAGGCTCGCATGCCCGACGAAGGAGATGCGCCAGGAGCCGTCGTCGACCCGCCGGGGCGGCCGGTCCTCGGTGCCCGCCACCCAGGCGGGCCATTTGGCGCGGCCGTTGGACGACCACCAGCGCAACAGGTCGACCGGGCTCTTCGGCGGCACGCCCTGGGGATCGAAGAAATAGGTTCCGTCGAAATGGTCGCTGACCGGCCCGTCATAGTACCGGGCCTGGGCGGCGCGCACCGTCACCAGGCCGCCGGCGGCGGCGAGGACGGCGGTGGTACCGGCGAACAGGCGGCGGCGGGACAGGGGCATCGGGGGTGCGCGCTCTCGATGCAGGGGATATGGCGGCTCCCGCGTCGGCCCGCAATCGGGCCAAAAGTCGCGTTTCCGGCCCGTTCCTTGACTTGGGCGGCCCCGCCCCCTAGGGTCCGGCCCGTTCACGCAAGTGCCGTGACCCATCCGCCGACCGGTCCCGCGAGGCCGGAGGTCAACGCCCGACAGCGCGCTGCGCCCTCGGGCGCCATCGGTGTTTGGGCCCGCGCGCCTTGCGGGGCGTCGCGCCGTTCACCACGTCTTGGGCTCATCCCCTCGGCGTGCAACCGGAAATCCCGATGTTCGACACCCTGTCGGAAAAGCTCTCGAGCGTCCTCGACCGCCTGACGCGCCGCGGCGCGCTCGGCGAGGCGGACGTCGACGCCGCGATGCGCGAGGTGCGGCGCGCGCTGCTCGAGGCCGACGTGGCGCTCGACGTGGCGAGGAGCTTCATCGACCACGTGAAGAGCCGCGCGGTCGGCGTCGAGGTGCTCAAGTCGGTGACGCCCGGCCAGATGGTCGTGAAGATCGTGCACGACGAGCTCGTCGCGACGCTCGGCGCCGCCGCCGACCCGATCGACCTCAATGCCCCGGCCCCGGTCCCGATCATGATGGTCGGCCTGCAGGGCTCGGGCAAGACCACCACCACGGCCAAGCTCGCCCGGCGCCTCACCGAGCAGGGCCGGCGCAAGGTGCTGATGGCCTCCCTCGACACGCGCCGCCCGGCCGCCATGGAGCAGCTCGCGGTGCTCGGCACCCAGGTGCAGGTCGACACGCTGCCGATCGTCGCCGGCCAGTCCGCGCCGCAGATCGCGCGCCGCGCCCTCGAAGCGGGCCGCCTCGGCGGCTACGACGTGGTGCTGCTCGACACCGCCGGCCGCATCACCCTGGACGAGGCCATGATGGCCGAGGCCGCCGAGGTCAAGCGTGCCGCCGAGCCGCACGAGGTGCTGCTCGTCGCCGATGCGCTCACCGGCCAGGACGCGGTCAATCTCGCGCGCGCCTTCGACGAGCGCGTGGGCCTGACCGGCATCGTGCTCACCCGCGTCGACGGCGACGGCCGCGGCGGCGCCGCGCTCTCGATGCGCGCCGTCACGGGCAAGCCGATCAAGCTGATCGGCACCGGCGAGAAGCTCGACGCCCTCGAGGACTTCCATCCCTCGCGCATCGCCGACCGCATTCTCGGCATGGGCGACATCGTCTCCCTGGTCGAGAAGGCGGCCGCCACCATCGACGCCGAGAAGGCCGCCCGCGTCGCCGAGAGGATGCGCAAGGGCGCCTTCGACCTCGCCGACCTGCGCGACCAGCTCGTGCAGATGGCCAAGATGGGCGGCATGAGCGGCCTCATCGGCATGATGCCGGGCATCGCCAAGATGAAGAACCAGATCGCCGCGGCCAATCTCGACGACCGCGTGCTCAAGCGGCAGATGGCGATCATCGACTCCATGACCCCGGGCGAGCGCCGCAATCCCGACGTCCTCAAGGCGAGCCGCAAGAAGCGCATCGCGGCCGGCTCCGGCACCCGCGTCGAGGACGTCAACAAGCTGCTCAAGATGCACCGGACCATGGCGGACGTGATGAAAGCCATGGGGGGCGGCAAGCGCGGCCCGCTCGCCGGCCTCGCCAACATGATGGGCCTCGGCGGCGGCATGCCGAGCCCCGAGGAGATCGCCAAGCTCGCGCAGCAGATGCCGGGCGGACTGCCCGGGATGCCGGGCGCGCCGGGTCTGCCGCCGACCATGCCGGGATTGCCGGCGAAGTTTCCCGGCGGGCTTCCCGGGCTCGGCGCCAAGCCTCCGCCCTTCCCGGGCCTGGGGAAGAAGAAATGACCGCCAGATCCTGAAGATTCCAAGATCCAACGCAGAGGAAGACCGATGTCCCTGAAGATCCGCATGGCCCGCGCCGGCACCAAGAAGCGGCCGTTCTATCACATCGTCGTCGCCGACAGCCGCGCGCCGCGCGACGGCCGCTACATCGAGCGGCTCGGCTTCTTCAGCCCGCTCACGCCCAAGGACCAGCAGGAGCACCGCCTCAAGCTCGACCTCGAGAAGGTGAAGGCCTGGATCGCCAAGGGCGCGCAGCCGTCCGACCGCGTGCTGCGCTTCCTCGACGAGGCCGGCATCATGAAGCGTCCGGCCCGCAGCAATCCCGAGAAGGCGAAGCCGAAGAAGAAGGCGCAGGAGCGCGCCGCGGCGGCCGCCGCGGCCGCCGGCGGCGAAGCGGCGGCGAGCTGAGCCGCCTGACCGCCGATGGCCGAGCGCGTCTGCATCGCGCAGATCGGAGCCGCCCACGGCATTCGCGGCGAGGTGCGGCTCAAGTCGTTCACGGCTGATCCGATGGACGTGGCGCGCTACGGCGAGCTCGAGCTCGAGGACGGCTCGGGCTCGCTGCGCATCGAGGCGGTGCGGCCCGCGAAGGACGTGCTGATCGCGCGGCTCGCCGGCGTGCGCGACCGCAACGCCGCCGAGGCGCTCACCAACCGCAAGCTCTACGTGCCGCGCGCGCGCCTGCCGGCGCCCGCGGCCGACGAGTTCTATCATGCGGACCTGATCGGCCTTGCGGCCACGACCCGCGACGGCGCGCCCTTCGGCACGGTGGTCGCGGTGCACGATTTCGGAGCCGGCGACCT
>PQAH01000180.1 GCA_003105195.1 Bradyrhizobiaceae bacterium | reverse complement strand
CCGACGCCGCCGAGCCCCATGGCGAGCCCCGGCACCTCGCCCTCGGGCAGCACCAGCGCGCCGCCCGCCTGGGCGAGCCGCGCGGTGAGCCGGCTCGCATGCACGGCGTCGAGCACGGTGACGGCCGGCACGTTGAGCGACATCTGCAGCGCGCGGCGCACGCTCACGGTGCCCTGGAAGCTCAGGTCGAAGTTCTCGGGCGCATAGCTGCCGTAGCGGATCGGCCGGTCCTCGATCAGGGTCTCGGGATGGATGAGGCCGTCCTCGAAGCCGAGGCCGAAGATGAAGGGCTTCAGGGTCGAGCCGGGCGAGCGCAGCGCCTGGGTCATGTCGACCTGGCCGGCCCGGCGTACGTCGAAATAGTCCGCGGCCGCGACCCGTGCACGCACCCTGCCGGTCTCGTTCTCGACCACCATGATCGCGACCGAGAGATCGGGCCCGAGGGCGCGCGCCCGCTCGCGCGCGAGGTCCTCCAGGCGCTTCTGCAGCGGCGCCTCGAGGGTCAGGCGAACGACCTTGCGCGCCGGCGCCGCTGCGACCGCCTGATCGGCCGCATGCGCCGCGAGCGTCGGCATGGGGGCGCGGCCGTCCGGCACCGGCTCGGCCTTGGCGAGCGCGATCTCGTCGTCCGGGATCCGGCCGCGCGCCGCGATGTCGAGCACCCGGTCGCGCGCGCGCCGCGCGGCGTCGCTGGCGCGGTCCGGCCGGCGCGCCTCGGGCGACTGCGGCAGCGCCACCAGCAGGGCCGCCTCGCCCAGGCTGAGGCGCTTCGGCTCCTTGCCGAAATAGGCGAGCGAGGCGGCGCGCACGCCTTCGAGATTGCCGCCATAGGGCGCGAGGCCGAGATAGAGCGCCAGGATCTCGGGCTTGGAAACCCGCCGCTCGAGCTGCACGGCGCGCACCATCTGGCGCAGCTTGGCGGCGAGCGTGCGCGCGCGCGGCTCGAGCAGGCGCGCGACCTGCATGGTGAGCGTCGAGCCGCCCGAGACGATGCGGCCCTCCGTTGCGAGCTGCCAGGCGGCGCGCAGCAGCGCGAGCGGATCGACCCCGGAATGGGCGAGAAAACGCTTGTCCTCGTAGGCGAACAGCAGATCGAGGAAGCGCGGGTCCACGCTCTCGACCGTGGCCGGCAGGCGCCAGCGCCCGTCCGTGTTGGCGTAGGGGCGCAGCAGCCGGTCGTCGCGGTCGAGGACCAGGGTCGAGTGGTCGAGCCCCTGCCCCGTCGGCGGCGGGCCGAGGGAGGCGATCCAGGCGGCGGCCGCGATCGATGCGGCAATCGTGGTGACGGCGAGCGACGCGAGCACGATGCGCCGGCGCCGCCGCCTCCTCCCCGTCATGGCGTCACGGCTCACCGCGCGGCCTCGACCTCGATGCTGCCCACGCCGTTCCGGCCGAAGCGGTCGGGGCGGTACATGTCCTCGACATAGGCCTGGGGCGCGACGTAGCGCCCGGGCGAGACGGCGCGCACCACATAGGCGACCGTGAAGACCGGCCGGCTCTCCTTGGTGCGGTCGAAGGCCGCGGTGAATCGGTCGTCGCGGAACTCGGAATGCACCGGCTCCTGGGCGTCCTCGATCCAGGACAGCGTGCCGGTCTCGCCCGAGGAGACGAGGCGCGGGTTGTCGATCTCGAAGCCGGCCGGGAGATAGTCGGCGACGATGACGCGGCCGAACACGGGCTGCGCCTCGGTCATCCTCAGCACGACGACGAAGCGCTGGTTCTGGCGCGCCTTGCGCGGATCCGCGGCCTCGCCGGCGAGCGTGTAGTATTGGCGCTCGATCTTGAAGCCCTTCTCGGCGGCGGGCTCCGGCGTCACGGGCGCGCCCGCGATCGAGACCACCGCCTGCACGGTCTCGGCGCCGCGGTTGGTGACCGTCATCGGCCCGGCCGCCAGGTCGCCGGCGCGGACCGTGCGATAGAGCGGCCCGCGCCGGGTCTCGCCCGCCACCTCGAGCGCGAGCCCGCCGGTGTCGCGGGCGAGCGCGCGCGCCGCCAGCACCATCCAGACGTTCTCCTGGGTCGAGGTGTAGGAGGCATTGGCGCGCGCGGTCTCGAGGCGTTGCACCGCCTGCACGATCGGGGGCCGCGCCCCGCCGCCTTCGGCCGCGAGCGTCACGAAGGCGGCGGCGTCGCGCAGGGACGAGCCGTAGTCGACCCGGCCGAGATCGGCCGCCGGCTCCGGCACCAGCGACTGCAGCGCGGACGCGAACACCCGCTCGGCGCGCAGCCGGTCGCCCAGCATCGCGAGCGCGGCGGCGATCTGCGCCTTGGCCATCGGGGTCGCGACCGCGGCGAGCTTGGTGTCGGCGACGTAGCGCAGGTCGCCGAGCGGCGCCGCGCCATTGCGCGCCAGCACGTAGAACACATAGGCGAGGTTGCGCGCGCCGTCCTTCTCGGGCTCGGGCGCCGCGGCCACGTAGTTGCGCAGCCGGTCGAGCGCGTGGCGGAAGGCCACGTCGGGAACCGTGAAGCCCTTCTCGCGCGCCCGCGTCAGGAAGTCCGTGACATAGGCGTCGAGCCAGGCGTCGTCGCCGCCGGCCGACCAGAGGCCGAACGAGCCGTTGGAGCCCTGGCGCGCGAGCAGGCGGTCGATGGCGTCGCGCACGCGCTGGTCGACCGCGACGTCGAGGGCGAGATGCGCTTCCGCCGCGAGCTCGTTGACATAGAGCAGCGGCAGGGCGCGGCTGGTGATCTGCTCGGTGCACCCGAACGGGTAGCGGTCGAGCGCCTTGAGCAGGCTCGCCACGTCCAGGGCCGTGGAGGGTCCGACCGACATCGCCACGCTGCCGGTGCCGCCCACCAGGTCCGCGAACAGGTCGCCCGACAGGCTCAGGCTCTCGTTGCGGGCGACCTGGCGCACGCTGCGCCGGGTGATCACCTGCGTCGCAGGCTTGGCCGCGAGGGCGAACGTCCGCTCGAGCGCGAAGCCGTCCGGGCCGGTGACGCGGATCGCCACCGTGCCGGTGCCGACGCCGGTCGCGCTCAGGGGCAGGTTGAGCCCGGCGCGCTGCCTGGCATCGAGCCGGAGATCCTGCGGCGCCCCCTGCCCGACCGCGAGCGGGCCTTCGGTGCGGATCGCGACCCGGTAGGCGCCGGCGGCGCCTTCGACATTGTCGAGGTCGAGGCGCACGGTGCCGCGGTCGCCGGTGAGCAGGAAGCGCGGCAACGTCGCGGTGAGCACCACCGGATCGCGCACGACCACGTCGCCCGCGGCGCGGCCGAGCTTGTCGCGGGTCCAGGCGATCGCCATCACCCGCACGGTCCCGGCGAAGGCCGGGATCTCGAAGGGCACCTCGGCGGTGCCGTCCGGCCGCACCGTGACGATCCCCGAATAGAGGGCGAGCGGCGGCTGGGTCGGCGGCGAGCCGCTGAGCTCGGCGCCCGCGCCGTCGCCGCCGGTGCGGATCTGCCCGCGCGCGCCCTGCATGCCGTCGATCAGCTGGCCATAGAGGTCGCGGATCTCGGCTGCGAGCTGGCGCTGGCCGAGATAGTGCTCGTCCGGCGCGGGCGGCTTGTAGTTGGTGAGATTGAGGATGCCGACGTCGACGGCCGCGACCACGATGCGCGCATCCTCGCCGGGCGAGAGCCCGCCGACCCGGAACGGCACGCGCAGGGTGCCGTTCGGGCGCATCAGGTCGGGCAGCTTCATGTCGAGCGCCAGCGTACGCGCCTCGCGGTCGACCGAGAACCAGCGCAGGCCGATGGCGCGGCCCGGCATGCGGTTCGCGCGCTCATCGAGCGGACGGCGGAGCGTCGCGACCACATAGGCGCCGGTGCCCCAGTCGCGCCCGACGGTGAGCGGGATGCGCGCGGTGCCGGGCTCGACCTCCGCCGTGACGGTGTGGAGCAGGCGGTCGCCGATCACGTTGAGCGTGACCTTGCCGGCGGTGCGCGCCGTCACGGCCACCGCCATGCTCTCGCCCGCCCGGTAGGCGGCCTTGTCGAGCGCGACATCGAGCAGGTCCGGCGTGTCGGCCGAGGCCTCCGCATGGTAGCCGGCCGTGAAGACCACCGAGGTGACGGGGCCGTCGGGATCCTCGGTCGAGACGTCGAGGCGATAGCGGCCCCAGGTGACCGGCGCGGTGATGCGCGCGGGGCGGTCGGCGGCGAGATCGATGCGCCCGTCGGCGACGCGCCTGCTCGAGCGGACCGGCTCGTACTCCCAGCGGCCGTCCTGGCGATACCACTGGTAGCTGCGCTCGATCTTGAGGAGGTCGTAGCGCAGGCCGCTGCGGGCGAGCGTGGTGCCGTCGGGCGCCACCAGGACCACGTCGAAGCTCGCGTTCTCGCCTTCGCCGAGCGTGCCGAACAGCGGCTTCACGCCGATCATGGCCGTGGCCGGCTGCACGGGCAGCGTGAGGGAGCGCTCCACGGCGCGTCCGCCGGGCTCGGCCAGGCGCACCGTGACCTTCGCCTCGAGGGCGCGCGAGGTGGCGGGAAGCTGGTCCAGGGCGACCGTGAAGGTCGCCTTGCCGCCGGCGTCGGTCTGCGGCAGGTCCTCGAGCGCCTGGCGCTCGGCCGTCTCGCCGTCCTCGTCGGCGACCCCGAACCGGTAGCCCGCAAAGCCGGGCCGCTCGGCGGCCGGAGAGACCACGACCTCGCCTTCGAGCTCGAGCTCGGCGGCGGGCGCGCCATAGAGGAAGCGGCCCTCGAGCGTGACCTCGGCCGGCGCGTCCTTGGAGATCGTGCGGCTCGGCGAGGCGAGCGTGAAGTCGAGACGCTCCGGCACATAGTCCTCGACCAGGAAGCTCGTGCTGCCGACCGGGCGGCCCTTGGGATCCGTGTAGGCGCGCACGCGCCAGGTTCCGGTCGGCGCCGCGGACACGATCGGCAGGCTGAGCGAGCGTCCGCCGACCCCCTGGTCGCCGACCACCACGCGGCGATACTCGACGCCGTCGGGACGCTCCACCACCAGCGTCATGGCTGCGCCGGTGACCGCGGTGCCGCGGGCATCGCGCAGCAGCGACGTGACGTGCACGGTCTCGCCGGTGCGATAGACGCCGCGCTCGGTATAGACGAAGGCGTCGAGCGCGCCTTCCACCACGCGGCCCGAAACGCCGCGATCCGTGAGGTCGAAGGCGTTCGACTTCAGGCTGAGGAAGGCATAGTCGCCCCTGGCGTCGGCCACCAGCATGGCGGGCGACAGGCCACCCTCGCCGCGGGCGAAGCCCGGCTCGAAGCGGGCGAAGCCCGCCGCGTCGGTGGTGCGCGCGGCGAGGATCTCGTTGTTGCGGGCGACGAGCCGCACCTCGACGCCGGCGCGCGGCTCGGCCGTGCCGAGGGCGTGGACGAACACGTTCACGCCGTCATGGCCCGAGAAGGCGGTGAGGCCGAGGTCGGAGACGATGAACCACTGGGTCGCGAGCTGCTGGTAGTCCTCGGTCTGCGGGCCCGCGGGCGCGGCCGTCATCACGTAGACGCCGGGCTTGAGCTCGCCCACCGCCTGCTCGACCGGGAACGCCGTCGTCACGTCGGCATTGAGCTCCGACTCGACCTTGAGCTCTCCCTTCCAGACCTCCATGCCGCGCTCGACGCCGAGCCGGCGCGCGTCGTAGCTGTCGAGGTTGCGCCCGAAGTCGTTGCCGAGGACGGTCTCGATCAGGTTGCGGTCGCCGATGCGATAGACCGCGATCGACACGGACCTTGTGTTGACGCTGACGACCGGGATGCCGCGCTGGCCGGCGCGCGGCAGCACGTAGGCGCGGCTGGTGAAGCGCACGAAGGGGGCGCGGTCGCGCACATAGATGTTGAACTCGGCCGACTTCTGCAGGGTCTCGTGCACGCCGGACGGGAGGCCCGCGCGCAACGCCACGCTGTAGCGCTCGCCGTGCCTGAGGCCCTCGACGCAGAGCTGCCGGTCCTCGGTGGAGAGCGCCGGCTTGTCCTGGCCGGCCACCGCCACGAAGGGCGAGAAGTCGGCGCGCTTTTGCAGGGCTTCCGAGAACTGGAAGCAGGCGCGCGGCGAGGCGGCGTCCGAATCGACCGAGTAGTCGAGGATGCGGAAGCCGTGCTGGTCGCGCATCTGCTCGTAGCGCTGGCGCAGCTCCGCCACCTCGCGCAGCTCGAGCGATATCCGCAGCGTGTCCAGCGCGGGACGCCAGAGCTTGCGTTCCGCGAAGGCGCGGCTGAGCACGTCGAGCGCCTGCGCCTCCTCGGCGGCATTGCGCGCGCGCTGATAGGCGATGTAGGCCGCGGTGGAGGCGCGCTCCAGGAAGATCGCCCGCTCGCGGCTGGCGGAGGGAAGCACCATGAGGATGGTGCGGGCGAGCCGCAGCCAATTCGAGCTTTCGGCCGGGGCGACCGTCACGATCTGCGAGAGGGTCTGCATGCCGGCCGCGAAGTCGCGCCGCTCGAGCTGCACCTCGAGGTCGAGGCGAAGGGTCGCGAGCGGCTTTGCGACCGTGCCGACGTCCTTCTTGATCTGCGCTTCCAGGCGGATGGCGCTGTCGGCGAGATCGTCGCGCTGATAGGACTTGTCGGCAGCGGCGGCGGAAAAAGTCGCGACGGCAATCAACGCGGCGGCAATGCCGGCGCGAACGGTCGACAACATCGAGAAGCCTCCCTCCCCCCTCACGGGGAACCTTCCTTCCACCCGCGGCCACGCTGTGCCCGAAACGTGTCGGAGTCGTGGCCGTCGAAGCGCCGCGGTCCGCAATGGCCGAAAAATGCGCCCGCGTGCGGCCGGCGGCGGAGTCGCGCCGGTTTTTCCGCAGTTGTGCGCACGGTGTCAGCCGGCTCGGTCCGCGCGTGGCGACGACAGCATCACGAAGGGCCGCAGGTGCTCGAAGGCGCGCGCGGCGCGCAGGACCAGGTGGTCGCAGCGCGCAGGCCCGACGATCTGCAGCCCGATCGGGAGGCCCGCGCGGGTGAAGCCGCAGGGCACGGACGCCGCGGGCTGCTGGGTCAGGTTGAACGGATAGGTGTAGGGCGACCAGTTGATCCAGTCCTCGCCGTAGCTGCCGTCCGCCGGCGTGACGCGGCCCGCCTCGATCGCCGGCACCGCCATCTGCGGAGTGAGCAGCAGGTCGTAGCGCGCGTGGAACCGGTTCATGGCATCGGCGAGGTCGGCGCGCGCCTGGTAGGCCGCGAGGTACCGCGCGAGCGTGACGCGCCGCCCCTGCTCGGCCAGGCGCCGAAAGCCAGGGTCCATCCGGCTGCGCTCGGTCTCCGGAACCGAATCGACGATCGTGGCCGAGACCGCTCCCCAGAGCGTCGTGATGAGGTCGATCGGCTCGGCGAAGCCGGGATCGGCCTCCTCGACGATCGCGCCGAGCTCGGCGAAGCCCTGTGCGGCGGCCGCGGCCGCGGCTTCGACCTCGGGATCAACCTTGCCGACATAGCCGAGGCGCGGGCTCCAGGCGATGCGCAGGCCGCGCACGCCGTCGTTCAGGCCGACCCGGTAGTCGGGTGGCCGCGTGTTGAAGGCCGCCATGTCGCGCGCGTCGGGCTCCGCGATCACGTTGAGCATCAGCGCCGCATCCGCGACCGTGCGCGTGAGCGGCCCGACATGGGCGAGCACCGAGAACGGCGAGGCCGGCCAGGCCGGCACCCGGCCGAAATGGGCCTTGATGCCGAAGACCCCCGTGAAGGCCGCGGGGATGCGGATCGAGCCGGCGCCGTCGGTGCCGATGTGCAGGCTGCCGAGATTGAGGAGCGCCGCCGCCGCGGCACCGCCCGACGAGCCGCCCGGGGTGCGGTCGAGCCGCCACGGGTTGCGGGTGATCCCGGTCAGCGGCGAATGACAGGCGCCGATCCAGCCGTATTCGGGCAGCGTGGTCTTGCCGAGGATGACGGCGCCCTGCTCGCGCAGCCGCGCCACCGCGGGCGCATCCTCGGGCATCGGCGCCGCATCGGTGGTGAGCGAGCCCTTGCGGGCGGGCCAGCCCTTGGCCCAGACATTGTCCTTCACGGTGGCGCCGAGGCCGTCGACGAGCCCGAGCGGCGCGCCCTTCATCCAGCGCGCCTCGCTCTCCCGCGCCGCCTTGCGCGCGCCCTCGCGGTCCACCAGCACGAAGGCGTTCACGACCGGATCGAAGCGGTCGATGCGGGCGAGCACGTCGTCGACGACCTCGACCGGCGACAATTCGCGCCGGCGATAGAGGCGGACGAGATCGGTCGCGGAGAGATCGGCGATATCGTGGGACGGCAAGTCGGCCTCCTGTCTGCGGGCGTCATCATCCGCGGCGCGGCCATCGCAGCACAAGATCTTTCGGCGGCGCTTTCCTCGGCTTGACAGCTTGTCCACTTTAGTGGAGGGATATTCCATTATCGTGGATACGACATGATGCCGGCGAAGAAGCCGCAGCCCCGCGTGAACGAGCGGATCGCGTCGCGCGTCAGCGAGATGCGCGCCGCCCGTGGGATGTCCCTGGAGGCATTGGCGGAGCGCAGCGGCGTCAGCCGCTCGATGATCTCGCTGATCGAGCGCGGCGAGACCAGCGCCACCGCCGTGGTGCTGGAGAAGCTCGCGGCCGGGCTCGACGTGGCGCTCGCGGCGCTGTTCGAGGCGAGCGACGAGGCGTCCTCGCCCGTGACCCGCCGCGCCGAGCAGGCGGTCTGGCGCGACCCGGGCTCGGGCTATGTCCGGCGCAACGTATCCCCGGGCGGCCGCATCACGCCGATCCAGATCGTCGAGGTCGAGTTCCCGGCGGGCGCGCAGGTCGCCTACGAGAGCGGCGGGCGGCAGCCCGCCATTCACCACCAGGTCTGGGTGCTCGCGGGCGCGATCGAGGTCACGGTCGGCACCGACCGACACTTGCTCGCCGCGGGCGACTGCCTCGCCTTCACGCTCGACCGGCCGACCGCCTACCGCAACCGCACGCGCAAGCCCGCGCGCTACGCGGTCGTCATGGTCGCGGGCCATGCGGGGTGAGGCGATGACGCCGGTCCGCATCCGCCGGCTGCCGGCGCTGAGCGAGAAGGAGGTCGCCCAGCTCGCCGACGTGCTGGTCGACTGCGTCGACGGGGGCGCGTCGGTGAGCTTCATGCATCCCCTCGTCCCCGCCAAGGCGGCGGCGTTCTGGCGCGATGTCGGGCGCGACGTCGCGGCGGGGCGCCGGCTGCTGCTGGTCGCCGAGGACGAGACCGGCATCGTCGGCACCGTGCAGGTGATCCTCGACCTTCCCGAGAACCAGCCGCATCGCGGCGACGTCGCCAAGATGCTGGTGCACCGGCGCGCGCGCCGCCGCGGCATCGGCGCGGCCCTGATGCGCGCCGCCGAGGACTGTGCGCGGGCCGCCGGCAAGACCCTGCTGGTGCTCGATACGGTCACGGGCGGCGATGCCGAACGGCTCTACGCCCGGATCGGCTGGAGCCTCGCCGGCGTCGTCCCGGGCTATGCGCTCTGGCCGCGCGGCGGCCTCTGCGCCACGAGCTTCTACTATCGACGGCTCGCCTAATGCTGGCGGAACGATGCCTGCTTTGATGCGGCTTCTGCCGATCACGTCGTCATTCGTTCGAACGACGCGGACGCGGGGGCGCGCAGCTACTGGATCCCGGGATCACAGGAGACCGGATCCATGGGACCTTCACCTCGCTCCTTCCTTCCAGCCGTTTCGCTCGGGCTTGCGCGCCGGTACCGGGCCGCCGGCGTCACGGCCTTCGCCGCAGCCCTGGTGGCGCTCGGCCCTGTCGGCACCCTGCTCCCGCCCGGTGCGCAGCGACCGCCCGCTGCCGCGCAAATCGCGGCGGCGGATCGGCCCGATCCGGACGGCGCCTTCCATTTCGGCTTCCTCGAGTTCGATTGGGAGCCGGGACGTGTCCCGGGCTTCGGCCCCTGGTCCGGTGCGGCGCCGGGCGAGGCTGCATCGGCCCCACCGGCGAGCAGCCGTCTGCGCGAGAGCCGCGACTGTGGCGCGTGGCGCGCGTGCGACGGGGAGCTCGTCCTGTGAGCCCGCGCCCGAGGGAAGGCGCGCGCATGTGCCGCGGGGTTCACCCCGCAGCCCGGGCGTGCGCCCGATGGACCGCCCTGCTGGCCGTCGTCGCGGGGGGCGCGGCGGCGCAAGGCTCGCATCGTGCCCTGACCCCGCAATGCCTGTCGTGGGACATCGCAGCCGGCGTGGCCCTCGCCCGACGCCTGGCCGCCGGTGTCGCGGACCTGCGTCCGGTCAGCGACGCGGTGTTCCGCCTGCGACGCGCGCGTCGCAACTGCGAACACGGTGCCGCGCATCTCGCCTGCGAGGACTATGCGGCCGTGCTGCACGGGGAGCCGGGGACACGGCTGCGTGTCGACAGCGACGCGCCCTGCGATTCCCTGCGGATCGCGCCGCTGCCAGGGGACGCGGGCGCTCAACGCGCCGGCCGATGACCGGATACGTCGAGCCGCCGCAGCTCGCACCGCAGTGAACGTCACGTCCACGGGCGGCGGGTTGACGGCCGAAGTCCACATCGGACCGCCGCCACGCGAGTTCGGATGGCGAAACTCGCCCTTGCGGTTCCGGCTCCTCGCCGCAGGCGATCACGCAGGAAGGCTCTGGCCGCAGGAGGGCCCAACCGCTATAAGTCGCGTCATGCTCAAGCAAACAAAAGAACAATCGCGTGACAATCGTCGAGAGCCGGGCGGGAACGCAGTCAGACCAGGTGCCTACGCCGCAATCCTCGCCTCTCCTCGAGGTCGTGGACCTGCACGTGCATTTCTCGACGTCGCGCGGAATCGTGCGGGCGGTCGAGGGCCTGAGCCTCGACGTGAAGCGCGGCGAGGTCGTCGCCGTCGTCGGTGAGTCGGGCTCGGGCAAGTCGGTTTCGGCCCTCGCGATCATGCGGCTCCTGCCGCGGCACACCTCGCGGATCCCGCACGGCCGGATCCTCTTCCAGGGACGCGACCTGCTCGGCCTCGACGACGAGGCGATGCGCGAGATCCGCGGCCGCGACATCTCGATGATCTTCCAGGAGCCGATGACCTCGCTCAATCCGATCCTGACGATCGGATTGCAGATCTGCGAGCCGCTGCAGATCCATCTCGCCATGACCGCCGCGCAGGCGCGCGCGCGCGCCGTCGAATTGCTGCAGCTCGTCGGCATCACGGATCCGGAGCGCCGGCTCGACCAGTATCCGCACCAGTTCTCGGGCGGCATGCGCCAGCGCGTGATGATCGCGATCGGGCTCGCCTGCAATCCCAAGCTCATCATCGCGGACGAGCCGACGACCGCGCTCGACGTGACGATCCAGGCGCAGATCCTCGAGCTGATGAAGGATCTCTCGCGCAAGCTCGACATCGCGCTGATCATCATCACGCACAATCTCGGCGTGGTGGCGCGCTACGCCGACCGCGTGGTCGTGATGTATGCGGGCCAGATGGTCGAGGAAGGCGACGCCGATGCCGTGTTCCACCGGCCGCGGCATCCCTATTCGATGGGCCTGCTGCGCTCGGTGCCGCGGCTCGACCGGCCGCGCGGCGTCAAGCTCGAGACCATCGAGGGTTTGCCGCCCAACGCCGCGAAGCCCCCCGAGGGCTGCCGCTTCGCGGCACGCTGCCCTTACCGGCTGCCGGTCTGCGAGCAGCCGCCGCCGTTGGCCGCGACCGACACCGGGGCACTCTCGCGCTGCCACCGGCACGCCGAGATCGCGGCCGGCCGCATCGCCTGGGCGGCGAGCGGCGGCGAGGTGCAGGCGGGGACGGGCGCGACGAGCGAGCCGATCCTGTCGGTGCGCCACCTCACCAAGCATTTCGAGGTGCGCAGCGGCTTGCGCGGCGTGAAGAGCGTGGTGCGCGCGGTCGAGGACGTGAGCTTCGACATCCACGCGGGCGAGACGCTCGGCCTCGTCGGCGAGTCGGGCTGCGGCAAGACCACGGTCGGCCGGCTGATCCTGCGGCTGGAGGACCCGACCTCGGGCGAGATCCGGTTCCGCGGAGCCGACCTGGCCGAGGCCTCGGCGGGCGAGATGAAGGCGATCCGCCGCAAGGTGCAGGTGATCTTCCAGGATCCCTACAGCTCGCTCAATCCGCGCATGACGGTCGGCCAGATCATCGCCGAGCCGCTGCACGTCTATCGCCTGGTGCCCGCGGGCGCGACCGCGGCGGACCGCGTGGCGGAGCTGCTGCAGCAGGTCGGGCTGCGCGGCGAGATGGCGGCGCGCTACCCGCACCAGCTCTCCGGCGGCCAGCGCCAGCGCGTCGGCATCGCGCGCGCGCTCGCCATGGAGCCGTCCTTCATCGTCTGCGACGAGCCGGTCTCCGCCCTCGACGTGTCGATCCAGGGGCAGATCATCAACCTGCTCGAGGAGCTGCAGCGCAGCCACGGGCTCGCCTACCTGTTCATCGCCCACGACCTCGCGGTGGTGCGCCACATCTCGACGCGCGTCGTCGTGATGTATTTCGGGCGCGTGATGGAGGTCGCGGACCGGGACACGCTCTACCGCGAGCCGCTGCACCCCTATACCCGGCTGCTCCTCGATGCGGCGCCGGTGCCGGATCCGACCATCGAGAAGGGGCGCGCCCCGCGATTGATCCAGGGCGAGCTGCCGAGCCACACGGCGCCGCCGCCGGGCTGCGTGTTCTCGACGCGCTGCCCGCTGGCGAGCCGGGAATGCAGCGAGACCGTGCCGCCGCTCGCGGCCAAGCGCTCCGGGCACTTCGCGGCCTGCATCAAGGTGTGACGAGAGAAGCTCGGAAACAGAAAGGGAGGACACGACATGGCCAAGAGACTGACCGCCCTCGCCCTGATGGGCGCGGCGCTCGCCTTCGCGGCGGGCGGCGCACAGGCGCAGACGCCGAAACCCGGGGGCAACCTCGTCTTCGCGATCAGCGCCGAGACGCCGCACTACGACTGCCACGGCAGCGAGACCTATGCGACGCTGCATTTCTCGTCGCCGTTCTATTCGACGCTGCTGCGTTTCAACCTCGACAAGTTCCCCGAGGTGGAGGGCGACCTCGCCAAGTCCTGGACGGTCGCGCCGGACTTCATGACCTACACGTTCAAGCTCCACGAGGGCGTGAAATTCCACGACGGCACGCCGCTCACCTCGGCCGACATCAAGGCCACCTACGAGCGCATGCGCAACCCGCCCCAGGGCGTGGTCTCGCCGCGCAAGGCGACCTTCGGCGACATCGACACCATCGAGACGCCGGACCCGACCACGGTGGTGTTCAAGATGAAGGCCGTGAACGCCTCGATGCTCGAGCACTTCGCCTCGCCGTGGAACTGCATCTACGCCGCGAAGGATCTCGCCGCCGATCCGAACTCGCCGAAGACCAAGGTCAACGGCACCGGCCCCTTCGTCCTGGTCGAGCACGTGAAGGGCAGCCACGTCGCGGGCAAGCGCAACGAAAGCTACTTCAAGAAGGGCCTGCCCTATCTCGACGGATACAAGGGCGTGTTCACGCTTCAGGCAGCCGCCATGCTCAACGCCCTGCAGGGCGGCCAGGTGCTGGCCGAGTTCCGCGGCATCTCGCCGGCCGAGCGCGACCGCCTGAAGCAGGCGATGGGCGACAAGATCCGCATCGAGGAGTCGAGCTGGACCCTCAACCTGCTGGTCGCCTTCAACGTCGAGAAGAAGCCCTTCGACGACGTGCGCGTGCGCAAGGCGCTGCTGATGGCGATCGACCGCTGGGGCGGCAGCCAGGGCCTCTCCCGCATCTCCACCCTGCGTGCGGTCGGCGGCGTGCTGCGTCCGGGTTCGCCCCTGGCCACGCCGGAAGCGGAGCTCGTGAAGCTGCCGGGCTTCTCCAAGGACATCGCCGCGGCGCGCGCCGAGGCCAAGAAGCTGCTCGCCGAGGCCGGCGTGCCCGACCTCAAGTTCACCCTGCACAACCGCAACCTGGCGATGCCCTACACGCCGGCCGGCATCTTCCTGGTCGACCAGTGGCGCCAGATCGGCGTGACCGTGGAGCACAAGCAGTCCGACACGGCGCCCTATCTCGCGACGCTGAACTCGGGCAACTACGAGGTCGCGATCGACTTCTCCAACCTGTTCATGGACGACTCGACGCTGGCGCTCGCCAAGTACCTCTCGCACAAGCGCTCGCCGCAGAACCTGTCGCGCGCGAACGATCCCGAGCTCGACAAGCTCTATGACGATCACGTGCGCGAGCGCGACGTCGAGAAGCGCAAGGCGCTGGTGCGCGCCTTCGAGAAGCGGGTGTTCGAGCAGGCCTACCAGCAGCCGATCCTGTGGTGGCACCGCATCGTGCCGAGCCACAAGGTCGTGATGGGCTGGAAGATGTCGCCGAGCCACAATCTCGGGCAGGATCTCGCCGAAGTCTGGCTCAACCAGTAACCCGGAGAGGCCGCGGCTCCCGCCCGGGGGCCGCGGCCGCCGCATCGCATGCTCCGCTACGTCGGCAACCGCCTGCTCTTGATGATCCCGACCCTGTTCGGGGTCGCCGTGCTCGTCTTCTTCATGCTGCGCATCGTCCCGGGCGACGTCGTGGAGGTGAAGCTGCGCGCCGACGGCGGCAGCGTCTCGCAGGCGACGATCGAGATGGAGCGCAAGCGCCTCGGGCTCGACAAGCCCCTGGTACGGCAGTTCGGCGACTGGATGGTCGGCCTCGCCACGCTCGATTTCGGCATCTCCATGTGGACCGAGCGGCCGGTGATCGAGGAGATCGCGATCCGCCTCGAGCTCTCGCTGCAGGTCGCGATCATGGCGACGGTGATCGCGGTCTTGATCGCGTTGCCGCTCGGCACCATGGCGGCGCTGTTCCGCGACACCTGGATCGACTACGTGGTGCGGATCGTCACCATCGGCGGGCTGTCGATCCCGTCGTTCTGGTTCGGCATGCTGATCATGCTGAGCCTGCTCGCCTTCTTCAACTGGCTGCCGCCGATCACCTTCACGCCGCTCTACGTCGACCCGGTCGCCAACCTGACGCAGCTGATCTGGCCCGCCATGGCGGTCGGCTACCGCTACTGCGCGGTGGTGGCGCGCATGATCCGCTCGTCGCTGCTCGAGGTGCTCAACGAGGACTACATCCGCACGGCCCGCGCCAAGGGCGTGTTCGAGCGCGTGGTGATCGCGCGCCACGCCCTGCGCAACGCCCTGCTGCCGGCGGTCACCGTGATCGGCCTCGAGTTCACCTTCCTGATCGGCGGCCTCGTGGTCACCGAACAGGTGTTCAACCTCAACGGCATCGGCATGCTGCTGGTGCAGAGCGTCTCGCGCAACGACTTCACCATGATCCAGGGCATGGTCATGCTGATCGCCGCCTTCTACGTGCTGGTCAACCTGCTGGTCGACGTGCTCTACGCCGTGTTCGACCCGCGCATCCGGTACACGCGATGACCGCCGTCTCCGCCGAGGTCGCGCCGCGCCAGCGCAGCGCCGCGATCGAGTTCGTGCGCCAGCAGCCGCTCGGCACGGTGAGCCTGGTCATCATCTGCGCCATGATGTTCGCCGGGCTGTTCTCGAATCTCGTGGCGCCCTACGACCCGCTGGCGATCGACTTCGCCTCGATCCTGGCGGCGCCTTCGTGGGAGCACTGGTGCGGCACCGACGCCTACGGGCGCGACATCTGCTCGCGGCTGATCTACGGCTCGCGCACCGCGCTGGTGATCGGCTTCATGTCGTCGTTCGTCGGCTCGACCCTCGGCGCGGTGCTCGGCATCGCCTCGGCCTATTTCGGCGGCAAGATCGACGATTGGATCCAGCGCGTCGTCGACGTGCTGCTCGCCTTCCCGCTGATCGTGCTGGCGCTGGTCGTGGTCGCGGCGCTGCGCAAGTTCGTGGTCGCCGGCATCGACGTGAACCTGATCTTCGCGATCGCGATCCCGATCATCCCGCGCGTCGCGCGGGTGGTGCGCGCCGCCGCGCTCTCGGTGCGGGTGATGCCCTATATCGACGCCGCGCGGGCCGCCGGCTACTCGCATTCGCGCATCATCTTCCGCCACATCGCGCCGAACGTGGTGGCGCCCTATCTGATCATGCTGACGGCCTTCATCGCCCAGGCGATCCTGGCCGAGGCCTCGCTGTCCTTCCTCGGCCTCGGCGTCACCGAGCCGACCGCCGCCTGGGGGCTGATGCTCTCCGGCAACGCCTCGGACTTCTACCGCGAGGCGCCGTGGATGATCCTGTTCCCGGGGGCGGCCATCAGCCTCGCGGTGTTCGCCTTCAACCTGTTCGGCGA
>PQAH01000179.1 GCA_003105195.1 Bradyrhizobiaceae bacterium | reverse complement strand
TCGACCTGCACCTGCGGCGGCAATTGCCGGCCGCGCCGTTCGCGCCACTCGGCAAGGCCGAGGTCGAGATCCTCGCGGCCGGATGCGGCACCGGGCAGCATCACATCGAGTTCGCGCATGCGATCGCCCATGCCCAAATCCTGGCGATCGATCTCAGCCTCGCGAGCCTCGCCTATGCGCGGCGCATGAGCGACGCGCTCGGCCTCGCCAGCATCGACTACGGGCAGGCGGACATCCTGGAGCTTCCGGCGCTCGAGCGCAGCTTCGACGTGATCGTGGCGGGGGGCGTGCTGCACCACATGGCCGACCCGTTCGCGGCGTGGCGCCAGTTGTTGCGGCTGCTGCGCCCGGGCGGGGTGATGAACCTCGGCCTCTACAGCGCGCTCGCGCGCGCCGACGTGGTGGCGGCGCGCGCCTTCATCGCCGGGAACGGCTTTGCGCCCGACGCGGCCGGCATCCGCCGGGCGCGAGCCGCCATCGCGCGGATGCCGGCCGATGCGCCGATGCGCCGGCTGACCCGCTCGGCCGACTTCTACAGCACGAGCGAGTGCCGCGATCTCCTGTTCCACGTGCAGGAGCACCGCCTCGCTTTGCCGGAGATCCACCGGTTCCTCGGCGAAACCGGGCTGCGCTTCCTCGGCTTCGAGCTCGGCCGCGACGTGCTGGCGCGCTACGCGGCGCGGTTTCCGCAGGATCGCACGCTCACCGATCTTCTCTCCTGGGACGCCTTCGAGCGCGAGCATCCCCGTACCTTCGTGGGCATGTATCAGTTCTGGGTGCAGAAGCCGCCGGTTCCATCGACCGGTGCGTGAGGCAACGGCGCCGATTTGACTCAAACGCCGATCCCGCCGTTGAAGGGATTGTTCATTCGCTCGCGGCACATTGCGGGCATGCGTCTGATGATGGGCATCTTCGCGGTGGTCGTGCTCATTCTCGTGGACCAGATGAAGTTCTACGGTCACTACACACGAGAGACGGCGCGGGTCACTCGCTACGTGATCGCACAGGTGGGGCTGTAGGGTCCCTGAGGCCGCTCGATTCGAGCCGGCTCAGCCGATCTTCACCAGCGTCCCGCCGTCCACCGGCAGCGCCACGCCGGTGATGAAGCTCGCCTCGTCGGAGGCGAGGAACAGGGCCGCATTGGCGACGTCCCAGGCGGTGCCCATGCGGCCGCGCAGCGGAACCTGGGCATTGCGCGCCGCCGCGATCTCGGCGCGGCTCTTCCCCGAGGTGCGGGCGCGCGTGTCCACTGCCATCGGCGTGTCCATCAGCCCTGGTAGAATGACGTTGGCGCGGACGCCGTAGCGGGCGTTCTGGATGGCGATCTGCCGGGTATAGGCGATCATGGCGGCCTTGGTGGCCTTGTAGGCGACCGTCGGATAGTCGTGCCAGGCGGCGACCGAGGAGATGTTGATGATCACGCCGGACTCCTGGGCGCGCATGATCGGCAGCACATGCTTGCAGGCCATGATGGTGCCGCGCAGGTTGATCGCCGAGATGCGGTCGAAGGCCTCCTCGGTGATGTCGAGCGGTCCGGCGTCGCCGCCCGCGATGCTGACCCCGACATTGTTGTGGAGGATGTCGATGCGACCCCAGTGGCGCTGCGCGGCGCTGACCGCCTCGGCGAGGGTGCGCTCGTCGGTGACGTCGGCCTCGAACGGCACCGCGGTACCGCCCGCGCGGGTGATCGCGTGCACGGTCTCCTCGGCCGAGCCGAAGTTCCGGTCGACCGCGAAGACCTTGGCGCCCTCCTGGGCGAAACGCAGCGCGGTGGCGCGGCCGTTGCCCAGGCCCTCGCCCGGGCTCTGCCCCGCGCCGACCACGATCGCGATCTTGTTCTCCAGGCGCATGGGCCATCCTTTCCGGCGAGACGGGCGCCCGGAACCCGGGCCGGCCGCTTATCCACAGCGCTTGTCGCCGCGGCGGGGCCGACATGCAAATGCCGGGCTGGCGCAACCGCGCCGTTCTTCCTATGTTCGCGACTTGCTGCGCTGCGTCGGGACGCGCGCCGCCAGACCGCCCCGCGCGCGCCGGCGGCCGTCACAGCCGATCATGGGGACCGATGGACGACCTGTTTGACAAATCCCGTCGCCGCGACAGCCGCGTGATCGCGATCCGCGGCGCGCGCGAGCACAACCTCAAGAACGTCGACGTGGAGATCCCGCGCGACCGGCTGGTGGTGTTCACGGGCCTGTCCGGCTCGGGCAAGTCCTCGCTCGCCTTCGACACGATCTATGCCGAAGGGCAGCGGCGCTACGTGGAGTCGCTCTCGGCCTATGCGCGCCAGTTCCTGGAGATGATGCAGAAGCCGGACGTCGACCAGATCGACGGGCTCTCGCCGGCAATCTCGATCGAGCAGAAGACCACCTCGCGCAACCCGCGCTCGACGGTCGGCACCGTCACCGAGATCTACGACTACATGCGGCTGCTCTGGGCGCGCGTCGGCGTGCCCTACTCGCCCGCGACCGGCCTGCCGATCGAGAGCCAGACCGTGTCGCAGATGGTCGACCGCATCCTGGCGCTGCCCGAGGGCACGCGGCTCTATCTGCTGGCGCCGGTGGTGCGCGGGCGCAAGGGCGAATACCGCAAGGAGCTCGCCGACTACCTCAAGAAGGGCTACCAGCGGGTCAAGATCGACGGCACCTTCCACGAGATCGCCGAGGCGCCGGCCCTCGACAAGAAGTTCAAGCACGATATCGACGTGGTGGTCGACCGCATCATCGTGCGGGGCGACATCGGCACGCGGCTCGCGGACTCGCTCGAGCAGTGCCTGAAGCTCGCCGAGGGTCTCGCGGTCGCGGAGTTCGCCGACAAGGGCGCCGCGGCACAGGCCGACGAAGCCCGCGGCGAGAAGAAGACCGCCAAGATCCACGACCAGAGCGGGCCCGAGCGGCTGGTGTTCTCGGAGAAATTCGCCTGCCCGGTCTCGGGCTTCACGATCCCCGAGATCGAGCCGCGGCTGTTCTCGTTCAACAACCCGTTCGGCGCCTGCCCGGCCTGCGGCGGCCTCGGCGTGGAGCAGCACATCGACCCGGACCTGGTGATCCCGGACAAGGACCGCACGCTGAAGCAGGGCGCGATCGCGCCGTGGGCGAAGTCGTCGAGCCCTTATTACATCCAGACCCTGCAGGCGCTCGGCAAGCATTACCGGTTCACCCTCGACACCAGGTGGAAGGACCTGCCGAAGAAGGTGCAGGACGTGCTGCTGACCGGCTCGGGCGACACCGAGATCAAGTTCTCCTACGACGACGGCATGCGCGCCTACGAGACGCGCAAGAGCTTCGAGGGCGTGGTCACCAATCTCGAGCGCCGCTGGCGCGAGACCGAGAGCGAATGGGCGCGCGAGGAGATCGCGAAGTACTTCGCGGACACGCCCTGCGCGGCCTGCGCGGGCCACCGGCTCAAGCCCGAGGCGCTGTGCGTGAAGGTGGCGGGCCTGCACATCGGCGCGGTCGCCGAGATGTCGGTGAAGCGCGCGGGCGAATGGTTCGCGACCCTGCCGCAGGCGCTCACCGCGAAGCAGAACGAGATCGCGGTGCGCGTGCTCAAGGAGATCCGCGAGCGGCTGCGCTTCCTGGTCGACGTGGGGCTCGAATATCTCACGCTGGCGCGCGCCTCCGGCACGCTCTCGGGCGGCGAGAGCCAGCGCATCCGCCTCGCCTCGCAGATCGGCTCGGGGCTGACCGGCGTGCTCTACGTGCTGGACGAGCCCTCGATCGGCCTGCACCAGCGCGACAATGCGCGCCTGCTCGAGACCCTGAAGCGGCTGCGCGACCTCGGCAACACCGTGATCGTGGTGGAGCACGACGAGGACGCGATCCGCACCGCCGACCACGTGCTCGACATCGGCCCGGGCGCCGGCATCCACGGCGGCGAGATCATCGCCGCGGGCACGGTCGACGACCTCGTGCGCAATCCGCGCTCGCTCACCGGCAA
>PQAH01000178.1 GCA_003105195.1 Bradyrhizobiaceae bacterium | reverse complement strand
CGCGGCCGGCGCCGACGGCGAGGTGCTGTTCGCGGCCTTCACGGGCAAGGCCGCCATGGTGATGCGCGCCAAGGGCTGCACCGACGCTTCCACCATCCACAGCCTGATCTATCGCGCGCGCGAGCGCGACGAGGAGACGCCGAGCTTCGAGCTCTGGCCCGATTCGCCGGCCGCCGACGCCCGCCTGATCGTCATCGACGAATGCTCCATGGTGGACGCCGAGCTCGGCCGCGACCTGATGTCGTTCGGCGTGCCGCTGCTGGTGCTCGGCGACCCCGCCCAGCTCCCGCCGATCCAGGGCGGCGGCTTCTTCACCGAGGCCGAGCCCGACGCCATGCTGACCGAGGTGCACCGCCAGGCCGAGAACGACCCGATCGTGCGCCTCTCGATGCAGATCCGCGCCGGCGAGCGCCTCGCGCCGGGCGACCACGGCTCCGCCCAGGTGGTGCGGCGCGCCGACCTCGATCCGCAGCGCGTGCTCGCGGCCGACCAGGTGCTGGTCGGCCGCAACGCCACCCGCCGCGCCTACAACGCGCGCATGCGCGCGCGGCGCGGCTTCGAGGATCCGCTGCCGCTCGCCGGCGACAAGCTGGTCTGCCTGCGCAACAACAAGCGCAAGGGGTTGTTCAACGGCTCGCTCTGGCAGGTCGCGCAGCGCCGCGCGCGCAAGTCCGGCGTGCTGGCGCTGCGCCTCACCCCCGACGAGGGCGCGGGCCGTCCCGTCAAGGTCTCGGTGCGTCCGGAATGCTTCACGGGCGCGCTCGAGGAGCTCGATTGGAGCCTGCGCAAGCGCTACGACGAGTTCGACTACGGCTATGTGCTCACCGTGCACAAGGCGCAGGGCTCGCAATGGGACGACGTGGTGCTGTTCGACGAGTCCTTCGCCTTCCCGGACAGCCGCGAGCGCTGGCTCTACACCGGCGTCACTCGCGCGGCGAAGCGCCTCACCGTCGTGCTGCCGTAGGGCGGCGCGCGCCGCCGACCTCGCCGGGCACACGGCCGGTGCGGTGCGCGCCGACGCACTCCACGAAGTTGGCTGTTCGCGCCCTCACTTCTTCCGCTGGGCGCGCACGAGGTCGCCCGCGAAGTTGTGTCGGCGGCCGTCGGTGAACTCGGCGCCGATCTCGTGGCCGAGGCGCCAGACGACACGGCATTCGCGCGGCCTCGCGTCTCCGTCGAACACCAGCGTGAAGCTTTCCGGCACCTCGAGGCCTTCGACGAACAGCCGCACGCCGCCGTCGGACACGTCGGTGACCCAGCAGTCGCGCGGGAACGTGCTCGCGGAGGTGCGGATCTTCGCGAGGCCGCGCAAGGCGTGGCGCTGGGATCGGCGGCGGTCCTGCTGCATCGGAACGGATCGGCATTGACGGCCGACGGCGCGTCGGCTCCCGTTGATGACAGACAAGCGTTGAAGGGGGGCTAGGGTTCGAAAGGCAGTTCATGCGATCGCGTCAAGCAATCGTTAGCCATGCTGGCGGGCCGTCACGGCCGGATCAGTCGGCGGCCTTGCGGGTCCCAAGCGTCGCGGGCCGGCTCGCCGAGGAGGCGAGGTCGAGCGGCTTGCCGGGAATCAGCCTCTTGCGCTTGGCCTGCGCGTAATAGCCGCTCGCGTAGTAGGCGACCGCGCGGTCCGCATGGCCGTCGGCGGCCCGCCAGGCGCCCGCGAGGTAGCGCACGCCGTAGGTCAGGTTGGTGTTGGCGTCGAGCAGGCCCTCGGCGTCGCCCGCGTAGCCGACGCCGCGCGCGGTCGCGAGCTTGATCTGCATCAGCCCCATGGTGCCGCCGCGGCCGACCGCGCGCGGATTGTAGCGGCTCTCGCGCAGGATCACGCGATGCACCAGCGCCTCCGGCACGCGGTTCGCGGCCGCGTGGCTCGCGACCAGCAGGTCGAGCGCGGCACGGTCCTGCGCGGCCGCCGGCTGCGCGAGCGCCGTCAACGCGAGGCCGAGAAGAATTGCGCGAAACCCCATGGTCCCCTGTCCGCCTGTCCACGGCCTTGTCGCGGCCGAATGGGGCAGCTTTGCGGCACCGGAACCAAGTTCCATCTCGGTCGTTACGCGTAGGTCACCGCGCGAGCCCGAACCTCATGCTGAAATACGCCATCCTGTTCCTGGTCATCTCGCTGATCGCCGGCGCGCTCGGCTTCGCCAACATCTCGCAGGTCGCACGGCGGATCTCGATGGCGCTGTTCGCGATCTTCTTCCTCCTGGCCGCCATCGTCTTCGGTCTCGTCTACCTGGTGGGCGAGGCGATCGTGAACTCGGCGCTGCCCGCCGCGCTCACCGCCTTTTCCTAGCGCATGTTCCGGCGAAGTGGATACCGGTTCGCCGACGAGAACATGCGCCTTGCAAGGATCTACAGCCATCTCTGGTCGAAGTGCTGGTCCGGGCCGATTCGATTTGAGCGGAAATGGCTGTAGCCGTCGCGGGTCAGCACGACCTTGACGCTCTGCGACCGGTCGAGCGCGAGGCGGAAAGCCGCCGGCGCCTGCGCGAGCGGACGCTCCGCCGTGACGATCGCCAGCACGTCGACCGCGCGCGCCACGATCAGCCGCACCGCGTCGGCGAACTCGGTGCCGAAGCGGAAGGTGCCCTTGAGGTCGATCTCCTTGGCCATGACGGCATTGGCCGGCATCGGGATCTCGCCGCCCGGCAGGTTGCCGACCTGGACCACCGTGCCGCCGCGCCGCACGCCGCGGATCGCCGACGCAAGCCCGGCGGCGGTGCCGGACACCTCGAATGCGACGTCGAAGAGCTGCCCGCCGGCGGGCGACCCATGGCCGCGCGAGAGATCGATCACGCGATCGGCCCCGAGGCGGCGCGCGAAGGCGAGCGGCGCCGCCGCGATGTCGGCCACCGTCACCTCGGCCATTCCGGCGAGCCGCGCCGCGACCAGCGTGAGCAGGCCGATCGGCCCGGCGCCGAACACGATGGCGCGTCGGCCCGCGACCGCGCCGGCCCGGTTCACGGCATGCAGGCAGACCGCGAGCGGCTCGGCGAGCGC
>PQAH01000177.1 GCA_003105195.1 Bradyrhizobiaceae bacterium | reverse complement strand
CTCGGCGAGATCGGCGCCGGCGCGCCAGGCGCCGCCGATCAGCATCGGCAGCTCGGGCGCGACCGTGACGGGGGCGTTCATGGACGGCTCCAGCCGGGAATACGGCAGACGCCAGCCTAGCACCGGGCATTTTGGATTGGCAAATCCAAACTCATATTGTGGGAAACGCGTTGACTCCCGTTTCGCCGTCCCTAAACTGCCGCGCGCCGGACCGATCCGGCCAGAATCCACGCGGCCGAAGACATGACGGCGTTCGCCTGCAACACCTATTCCTACATGCGCTCGCACGGCGCCGCGGACTGCCTCGCCCATCTCGCGGATCTCGGCTTCCGCGAGTTCGAGCTGATGATGCATCCGGGCCATGCCTGGCCGAACGAGATGGACGCGGCCGCACGCGCCGCGCTCGCCCGCGCGATCGCGTCGCGCGGCCTGCGGCTGGTCAGCCTCAACATGCCGAATATCGACCTCAACCTCGCGGGCGCCTCGCGCGAGATGCGCGACTACACGCTCGGCCTGCTCACCGGCTTCGTCGAGATCGCGGGCGAGCTCGGCGCTCCCGGCGTCGTGGTGGTGCCGGGCAAGCCGAACCCGCTGTTCCCGGCCGAGGCCGAGGAGCTGACGGGGCATTTCTTCCGCGCGCTGGACCGCCTCGGCCCGCTCGCGGCGCGCGGCGGCACCGCGCTCTGGATCGAGAACGTTCCGTTCTCGTTCCTGCCCGGCGTGCCGGCGCTGATGGACGCGCTCGCGCGCTACGGCGACGACAGGATCGGCGTCACCTTCGACGTCGCCAACTCGCACTTCATCGGCGAGGACATCGGCGCAGCGCTCGCGCGCTGCGCGCCGCGGCTCGAGATCGTGCATCTCTCCGACACCAACCAGCAGGTCTATCGCCACGACCCGGTCGGGCTCGGCACGGTGCCGTTCGCCGCGATCCCGGCGGCGCTCGCCGCGGTCGGCCACCGCGAGCCTCCGGTGCTGGAGGTGATCTCGCGCGAGGCGGACCGCGACATCCTCGCGAGCCGCGAGCGCCTCCTCGCCGCGGGCTTCGCGCCCGCCTCCCCGGCCCGGTGAGAGGTCAGGAGCCCGATGCTTCCTTCGAAGGTCGACGTGGTGGTGGTGGGCGCCGGCAATGCGGCGTTCTGTGCGGCGCTCGCGGCCGCCGAGCACGGGGTGTCGGTGCTGGTGCTGGAGCGCGCGCCGCAGGACGAGGCCGGCGGCAACAGCCGCTTCACGGCGGGCGCGTTCCGCTGCGTCTATGACGGCGTCGAGGACCTCAAGGCGCTGATGCCGGACCTCACCGCGGCGGAGATCGCCAACACCGACTTCGGCAGCTACACGCAGGAGAAGTTCTTCGACGACATGGGGCGGATCACCGAGTATCGCACCGACCCGGACCTGTGCGAGCTCCTGGTCACGCGCAGCCGCGAGACCATGCAGTGGCTGCGCGGCAAGGGGATCCGCTTCGTGCCGATCTACGGCCGCCAGGCCTTCAAGGTGGACGGCCGGTTCAAGTTCTGGGGCGGGCTCACGGTCGAGGCCTGGGGCGGCGGGCCGGGCCTGGTCGAGGGGCTCACCGCGGCGGCGCGGAAGAACGGCGTCGCGGTCGCCTACCGGGCGCGCGCCAGCGCGCTCATCGCCGACGACGACGGCGTGAAGGGCGTGCGCGTGCGCCACGAGGGCCGCACCCAGGAGATCGCGGCGAAATGCGTCGTGCTGGCGGCGGGCGGCTTCCAGGCCAATGCCGAGATGCGCACGCGCTATCTCGGCCCCGGCTGGGAGCTCGCCAAGATCCGCGGCACGCGCTTCAACACCGGCGACGGCATCCGCATGGCGCTCGACGTCGGCGCCATGCCGACCGGCAACTGGTCGGGCTGCCACGCGGTCGGCTGGGACCGCAACGCGCCGGAGTTCGGCGACCTTTCGGTCGGCGACAATTTCCAGAAGCACTCCTATCCGTTCAGCATCATGCTCAACCAGAACGGCGAGCGCTTCGTCGACGAGGGCGCCGACTTCCGCAACTACACCTATGCGAAATACGGCCGCGTGATCCTGATGCAGCCGGGCCAGTTCGCCTGGCAGGTGTTCGATCGCAAGGTCCTGCACCTGTTGCGCGACGAGTACCGCATCAAGCGCGTCACCAAGGTGCGCGCCGACACGCTCGAGGAGCTGGTCGGCAAGCTCGACGACGTCGACCCCGCCCGCGCGCTCGCGACCATCAGGGCCTACAACGCGGCGGTGCAGACCGACGTGCCGTTCGATCCGAACGTCAAGGACGGGCGCGGCACCGTGGGCCTTTCGATCCCGAAGTCGAACTGGGCGAACACCATCGCGGAGCCGCCCTTCGAGGCCTATGCGGTGACCTGCGGCGTCACCTTCACGTTCGGCGGCCTGAAGATCGACACCGAGGCGCGGGTGATGGACACCGACGGCCAGGCGATTCCCGGCCTGCACGCGGCGGGCGAGCTGGTCGGCGGGCTGTTCTGGTTCAACTATCCGGGCGGCACCGGGCTGATGGCGGGCTCGGTGTTCGGCCGCATCGCCGGCACCACCGCCGGCCGCCGCGCCGCGCAGCAGCCGTGAACGCCGCCCCGGCAGCGCGCGAGAGCTACGACGTCGTCGTGGTGGGCGGCGGCGGCGCCGGGCTCGCGGCCGCGATCGAGGCGCGGCGGCTCGCGCGCCGCGTGCTGCTCGTCGAGAAGAACGCCGCGCTCGGCGGCTCCACGGCCTGGTCGATCGGCTCGGTGACCGCGAGCCGCACGCCGCACCAGCGCCGCAAGGGGATCGAGGACGACCCCGAGAGCCACTGGCGCGACATGGCGGGCTTCAACGGGCCGCTCGACAACCGCGACAACCCGGCGCTGCGCCGCGTGCTCGCCGAGGCGATGCCCGAGACTTTCCAGTGGCTCCTCGACCAGGGCGTGCGCTTCTACGGGCCGATGCCGGAGCCGCCGCACAGCAAGCCGCGCATGCACAACGTGCTGCCGAACTCGCGCGCCTTCATCACGCATCTCGCGCGCGCGGCGCGCCGCGCCGGCGTCGAGTTCCTGCGCGGCACGCCGCCCGAGGTCCAGTTCGACGCGGCCGGCCGGCCGGTGATCGAGGT
>PQAH01000176.1 GCA_003105195.1 Bradyrhizobiaceae bacterium | reverse complement strand
CGCCGATCATCTACTACGGCGACGAGATCGGCATGGGCGACAACATCTTCCTCGGCGACCGCAACGGCGTGCGCACCCCGATGCAGTGGACGCCCGACCGCAACGGCGGCTTCTCGCGCGGCGATCCGGCGCGGCTCTATCTGCCGCCGATCATGGACCCGGTCTACGGCTACCAGGCGATCAACGTCGAGGCGCAGGCGCGCAGCCCTTCCTCGCTGCTCAACTGGACGCGGCGCCTGATCGCGGTGCGCCAGGCCCACAAGGTGTTCGGGCGCGGCACGCTCACCTTCCTCTATCCGGACAACCGCCGCATCCTCGCCTTCCTGCGCCAGCACGAGAACGAGACCGTGCTCTGCGTCGCCAACCTCTCGCGCTCGGCGCAAGCCTTCTCGCTCGACCTCTCGGCCTTCCGCGGGCAGGTGCCGGTCGAGCTGCTCGGCCGCAGCACGTTCCCGGTGGTGCGCGAGGGGCCGTACGAGCTCTCGCTGCAGGGATACAGCTTCTACTGGTTCCATCTGCAGGACGTGCAGGCGCTGCAGGCCGCGGCGCAGCCGGTGCCGGAACTCTCGCCCGACTACCAGACGCTGGTGATGGGCAGCGCCTGGACCGACTTCGTGCGCGGACGCTCGTGCACCATCCTGCTGCAGGACGTGCTGCCGAAGCGGCTTCCGCAGCAGCGCTGGTACCGCGCCAAGGACGTGGCGCTGCGCGGCGTGACGCTCGCCGCGCACACGGAGCTGTCGGCGGACGGCCAGTCCTGGCTGCTCGGCCTGTTCGAGGCGAAGCTCGCCGGCGAGCAGAAGCCGCAGCAGTATTTCGTGCCGCTCGCCCTCGACTGGAAGGAGGTCCGGCTGCAGCCGGCCCCGGTCCAGGCGCAGACCATCGCCAAGGCCCGCAAGGGCCCGCGCGAGGGCACGCTCTACGACGCGGTCGCCGACGACCGCTTCATCCTGGAGCTGATCGCGCGGGTGCGGGCGAACGATTCGATCCCCTTCGGCAACGGCACGCTGCGCTTCCGCGCGACCTCGGCCTTCGCCAAGGCGACGCCGCCCGAGGCGCCGAGCGTGCGCCGGATCGGCGCCGAGCAGTCGAACTCCTCGGTGCTGGTCGAGGACTACATGGTGCTCAAGCTCTACCGGCGCATCGAGACCGGCATCCAGCCGGAGGTCGAGATGGGCCGCTACCTCACCGAGACGGCGGGTTTCGCCAACGCGCCGGCGGTGCTCGGCAGCGTCGAGATCGAGCAGTCGGCGCGGCGCGGCGCGGCGGTGGCGATCATGCACGCCTTCGTGCGCAACCAGGGCGACGGCTGGAGCTTCACGCTGAACTATCTCGACCGCTATCTCGACGAGGCCGCGCTGGTGGCGCCGAGCGTGCGCGCCGCGGTTCCCGAACAGGCCGCGCTGCCGGAACCCGAGGTCGCGCATGCGGTTTACCTCAATCAGATGCAGCAGCTCGGGATCCGTACCGCGGAGCTTCACCGTGCCCTGTGTCCGGCCGAGGCGCCGGCGGCGTTCCGGCCCGAGCCGATCGCCGCGAACGACGTCGCGCAGTGGGTGAAACGGGTTCGCGGCGAGGCGAGAGCGGCGCTGGCGGCGCTGCGGCGCGCCAGCCGCACGCTCGCGCCGGCGGCGCGCGAGCTCGCCGCGAAGCTGCTCGGGAAGCAGAGCGCGGTGCTGGAGCGGATCGGCGCCGAGATTCCGCCCTCCGTCGGCGGCATGAAGATCCGGATCCACGGCGACTACCATCTGGGCCAGGTCATGGTCGCGCAGAACGACTTCTACATCATCGATTTCGAAGGCGAGCCGCGACGGCCGATCGCGGAGCGGCGCGCCAAGGACGCCGCGCTGCGCGACGTCGCCGGCATGCTGCGCTCGTTCGACTATGCGGCGCGCGCCGCGCTGGACGCCGTGCAGCCGCAACCTGACCGGATGAGCGAGCTCGAGCGCCTGGTGGAGGTGTGGCGGGACCTCGCCTCGGCGCGGTTCCTGCAGGGCTATCTCGAGACCGTCGCGGGCTCGCCCGCCCACCCGGCGGATCCGGCGGCGGCGGACGCGCTGCTGCGCCTGTTCGTGCTCGAGAAGGCGCTCTACGAGATCCAATACGAGCTCGCGAACCGGCCCGCATGGGCCGCGATTCCGCTGCGGGGGGCGGTGCAGCTGCTCGTGCCCTGACGGCGGCCCGCCGTCGGGCGCGCATCGGGCAATTCGACCTGGAGGACGCGCATGGCAGTCGTCGAGCTCGAGCGGGATCTGGGCGCGGTCCTCGCGGCGGAGCACGGGAATCCGTTCGCCTTCCTCGGCATGCACGGCACGGCCGAGGGGCTGGTGGTGCGCACGTTCCAGCCGCAGGCGCGCGCCGTCGAGGTGGTGCATCGCGACAGCAAGGACGTGGTGGGCTCCCTCGCCAATATCGACGGCACCGGGCTGTTCGCCGGCACCATGCCGGGCACGCGGCCGTTCCCGTATCGGCTGCGCATCGCGGACGGCAACGCCACCACCGAGATCGACGATCCCTACGCGTTCCCGCCGGTGCTCGGCGACCTCGACGTGCATCTGCTCGCCGAGGGCACCCATCGCGAGGCCTGGAAGAGGCTCGGCGCCCACTGCACGACGCACGCCCGGACCGACGGCGTCTCCTTCGCGGTGTGGGCGCCGAACGCCCGCTCGGTGAGCGTGGTCGGCGACTTCAACGGTTGGGACGGCCGCCGGCACCCGATGCGCAAGCGCCACGAATGCGGCGTGTGGGAGCTGTTCGTTCCCGCGGTCGGGCCGGGCGTGCGCTACAAGTACGAGATCAAGTCGAGCTCGGGCGTGCTGCTGCCGCTGAAGGCCGACCCCTATGCGGCGCAGGCGGAACGGCCACCGGCGACCGCCTCGGTCGTCACGCCTTCTTCGGGCTACCGATGGGGCGACGAGGCGTGGATGGAGGCGCGCGGGCGCGCCAATGCCGCCACCGCGCCGATGACGACCTACGAGGTGCATCTCGGCTCCTGGCGGCGCAAGCCCGAGGAGGGCGGGCGCTTCCTCACCTATCGCGAGATGGCCGAGATCCTGGTGCCCTATGTGCGCGACATGGGCTTCACGCATGTGGAGCTCATGCCGGTGAGCGAGTTTCCCTTCGACGGCTCCTGGGGCTACCAGCCGATCGGCCTGTTCGCGCCGACCAGCCGCTTCGGCACCCCCGACGAGTTCCGCGCGCTGGTCGATGCCTTCCACCGGGCCGGCATCGGCGTGATCGTCGACTGGGTGCCGGGACATTTCCCGACCGACACGCACGGGCTCGCCTTGTTCGACGGCACCCATCTCTACGAGCATGCCGATCCTCGCCAGGGCTTCCATCTCGACTGGAACACCCTGATCTACAACTACGGGCGGCGCGAGGTCGCGAGCTTCCTGATCAACAGCGCGCTGTGCTGGCTCAAGGACTTCCACATCGACGGCCTGCGCGTCGACGCGGTCGCCTCCATGCTCTATCTCGACTACAGCCGCAAGGAAGGGGAGTGGATCCCGAACCGCTACGGCGGACGGGAGAACCTCGACGCCATCGAGTTCCTGCGCCGGCTCAACGAGATCGTCGAGGTCGAAGCGCCCGGCGCCGTCACGGTCGCGGAGGAATCCACCGCCTGGCCGGGCGTGTCCCGACCCGTGCACCAGGGCGGCCTCGGCTTCGGCTACAAATGGAACATGGGCTGGATGCACGACACGCTCGACTACGTCGCGCGCGACCCGGTGTACCGTCCGCACCATCACGGCCAGCTCTCGTTCGGGCTGCTCTACGCCTTCAGCGAGAACTTCGTGCTGCCGCTGTCCCACGACGAGGTGGTGCACGGCAAGGGATCGCTGATCGGCAAGATGCCGGGCGACAGCTGGCAGAAGTTCGCGAACCTGCGCGCCTACTACACGTTCATGTTCGGCCATCCGGGCAAGAAGCTCCTGTTCATGGGTGCCGAATTCGCGCAATGGGCCGAATGGAACCACGACCGCAGCCTCGACTGGCACCTGCTGGAGCAGCCGCCGCACCAGGGCGTGCAGCGGCTGGTGCGCGACCTCAACCGGCTCTATCGCGAGCGGCCCGCGCTCAACGAGGGCGACCATCACGAGAAGGGTTTTCTCTGGATCGAGGCGAACGACTGGCAGCAGAGCGTCGTCTCGTTCCTGCGCCGCGCGCGCAACCCGGAGGACTTCGTGGTGGTGGTGGTCAACTTCACGCCGGTGGTGCGGCACGACTACCGTCTCGGCGTGCCGGCCGTGCCGGGCTATCGCGAGGTCATCAACTCTGACTCCGGGCTCTACGGCGGCAGCAATGTCGGCAATGCGGGCTACGTGCCGGCCGAGGACGTGCCGGCGCACGGATTTGCGAGCTCGATCCGCCTCACGCTGCCGCCGCTCGCCGGGCTCATCCTCTCGCCCGCGCAGCCCGGGTGAGGCCGATGCGCGCGGCCGGCCTCCATGTCCGCTCGGGCCTGCCCTATCCGCTCGGCGCGACCTGGGACGGGCGCGGCGTGAACTTCGCGCTGTTCTCGGCGCATGCCGAGCGCGTCGACCTGTGTGTCTTCGACCGGGCGGGACGGCGCGAGATCGACCGCGTGACGCTGCCGGAGTACACCGACGAGGTCTGGCACGGATATCTGCCGGACGCGCGGCCGGGCACGCTCTACGGCTATCGCGTCTACGGACCCTACGATCCGGGCCGCGGCCATCGCTTCAATCACCACAAGCTCTTGCTCGACCCCTATGCCAAGGCGCTCGCCGGGCGGCTGATCTGGAGCGACGCTCATTTCGGCTACCGGGTCGGAGCCGCGCGCGAGGACCTGTCCTTCGATCGCCGCGACAATGCGCGCGGCGTGCCGAAATGCGTCGTGGTCGATCCGGCCTTCGGCTGGAGCGGCGACCGGCCGCCGCGCACGCATCCCTCGGACACCACCGTCTACGAGCTGCACGTGCGCGGATTCACCATGGGCCGCGAGGACGTGCCGAAGTGGCTGCGCGGGACCTTCTCGGCGCTGGCGCTGCCCGAGGTCGTGGAGCACTTCTACGACATCGGCGTGACCGCGATCGAGCTGCTGCCGGTCCACGCCGCCGTCGACGACCGCCACCTGGTGCAGCACGGCCTCTCGAACTACTGGGGCTACAACTCGATCGGCTTCTTCGCGCCGGACCCGCGCTTCCTCGCGGCGGCGGGCGAGATCGAGGAGTTCAAGACCATGGTGCTGCGGCTGCACGACGCCGGCATCGAGGTGATCCTGGACGTCGTCTACAATCACACCGCCGAGGGCAACCAGCTCGGCCCGACGCTCTCGTTCCGCGGCATCGACAATGCGTCCTACTACCGCCTGACCCCCGGCGATCCCCGCTACTACGAGGACTTCACCGGCTGCGGCAACGCCTTCAACCTGCATCATCCCCGCGTGATGCAGCTGGTCATGGATTCGCTGCGCTACTGGGTCGAGGAGATGCATGTCGACGGCTTCCGCTTCGACCTCGCGACCACGCTCGCCCGCGAGGCGCAGGACTTCGACCCGCACGGCGGCTTCCTCGACGCGGTGCGCCAGGACCCGTGCCTCTCGCGCGTCAAGCTGATCGCGGAGCCCTGGGACGTCGGGCCGGGCGGCTACCAGGTCGGCCGCTTCCCGCCGGGCTGGCTCGAGTGGAACGACCGCTTCCGCGACGTGACGCGGCGCTTCTGGCGCGGCGACGGCGGCCTGATCGGCGACATGGCGGACCGGCTCAGCGGCTCCGCCGACCTGTTCGCCCGGCAGGGACGCCGGCCCTGGGCGAGCCTCAACTTCGTGACCGCGCACGACGGATTCACCCTCGAGGACCTCGTCAGCTACGACGGCAAGCACAACGAGGCCAACCAGGAAGGCAACCGCGACGGCGCGAGCGAGAACTACAGCTGGAACTGCGGCGTCGAGGGGCCGACCGAGGACGAGGCCGTGCTGGCGCTGCGCCGCCGGCAGAAGCGCAACTTCCTGGCCTCGCTGTTCATCGCCCAGGGCACGCCGATGCTGCTCGCCGGCGACGAGCTCGGCAACAGCCAGGACGGCAACAACAACGCCTATTGCCAGGACAACCCGATCGGCTGGGTCGACTGGTCGCCGGAGCGGATCGCGCGCCACGGCATGATTCCCTTCGTGCGGCGCCTGATCGCCTTGCGCAAGGCGCATCCGACGCTGCGCCGCCAGCGCTTCCTCACCGGCAGAGCGACCAGCAACGGGCTCGCCGACGTCGTGTGGATCACGCCGCAGGGCGTCGCCAAGACCGAGGAGGACTGGAATTTCCCCGACGCGCGCTGCCTCGCCTTCTTCCTGAACGGCAACGTGCCGGCGACCGAGCGCGCCCCCGAGGAGCTCGACCGGGAGCTGCCGCACCTGCTCCTGTTCCTCAACGCGCTGCACGACGACCTTCCCTTCGTCGTGCCGCTCGACCTCGACCTGCGCTGGCGCGTGCTGATCGACACCGCGGTCGAGCTCGGCCACGAGCCGCGCGGCGACTTCGCGACCGGCGACACCTACAAGGTCGCGGCCCGCTCGCTCGTGATGCTGCGCTCGGTGAATCCGACGGAGCGTCGCGCGTGACGGCGCTCGCGCGACTCGCCGAGGCGCTCGGCATCGGCCGCGACTACCACGACGCCTTCGGCCGGCATCGCGAGGTGCCGCCCGAGACGCTGCGCGCGGCCTGCGCGACACTCGGCTTTCCGGCGCGGGACGAGGCGGCCGCCGAGCGCGCGCTCGCCGAGCTCCACCTCGCGCAATGGAGCGAGCTGGTGCCGCCCGTGATCACGGCGCGGGGCGACGTGCCGATCGAGGTGCCGCTGAACGCGCTCCACCCGCGCGACGATGCCGTGCTCGCCTGGGAGCTGCGCGGCGATGACGGAGAGGTCCGCGCCGGGGAGGCGCGCTGGGGAGGGCTTTCCTTCGTGGGATCCGCCGAGGTGGGCGGCGCGCCGGCGGAGCGGCGCCGGCTGCGGCTCGCCGACCGGCTCGCGCCCGGCTACTACCAGGTCGATCTCGGCTTCGCCGGGGCGCCGAGAGTCGGCAGCTTGGTGATCGCGGCGCCGGCGCGGGCCTACGAGCCGCCGGCGCTCGCCCGCGGCGGGCGCGCCTGGGCGCTCGCGACCCAGCTCTATTCGCTGCGCGCGAACGGCGGCTGGGGCATCGGCGACTTCGCGGCGCTCGGCGAACTGCTCGGCCATGCCGGGGAGTGCGGGGCGGGCGCAGTCGGCATCAATCCACTGCATGCCCTGTTCGCGGACGAGCCCGAGCGGGCGAGCCCCTATTCGCCGGCGAGCCGCCAGTTCCTCAGTCCGCTCTATCTCGCGATCACCCGGATGGAGGATTTCGCGAGCTGCGAGGCGGCGCGAGAGCGTGTCCTCGCGCTGCGGGGCCGCATCGAGGCGCTCGACCGCGCGGCCTTGGTCGACTACGCGGGCGTCACGGCGGTCAAGTACGAGATCCTGCGTCTCGTCTACGATCACTTCCGCAGCCGCCATCTCGCGAAGGACGACGTTCGCGCGCGGGCGTTCCGCGCGTTCCAGGCGGAGGGCGGCGAGATGCTGCGGCGCTTCGCGACATTCGAGGCGCTGCGGGCGAAGCTCGGCGCGGCCGACCCGGCGCAGCGCTACTGGCGCCACTGGCCCGAGGACTATCGCCGGCCGGACGGTCCGGCGGTCGCGGCCTTCGCGCGGGAGCATCTCGTGGAGGTCGAATACCACGAGTACCTGCAATGGCAGGCCGACCGGCAGCTCGCCGGCGCGGCCGCGCGCGGCGCGGGGCTGCCGGTCGGGCTCTATTGCGACCTCGCGGTCGGCATCGACAGCGGCGGGGCCGACGCCTGGGCGAACCAGGACGTGGTCGCGATCGGCTTTTCGGTCGGCGCGCCGCCGGATCCGTGGGCGCATGCCGGCCAGAACTGGGGCTTCCCGCCGCCCAACCCGCGCGCGCTGCGGCAGAGCCGATACGCCATGTTCACCGAGATGCTGCGCGCCAACATGCGGCATGCCGGCGCGCTGCGCATCGACCACGTGCTGGGCCTCAAGCGCCTGTTCTGGATCCCCGAGGGACGGCCGACCCAGGAGGGGACCTATGTGGCCTATCCGTTCGAGGAGATGCTCGCGGCCGTGATCCTGGAGAGCCACCGCAACCGATGCCTGGTGATCGGCGAGGACCTCGGCACGCTGCCGCCCGGCCTGCGCGAGGAGCTGGTCGCGGCCAACATCTACTCCTACCGCCTGCTCATCTTCGAGCGCGAGGGCGAGCGGTTCCGCCGGCCCGAGGAATATCCCGAGGCCGCGCTCGCGGCGGTGTCGACGCACGACCTGCCGACGCTCGCGGGCTTCTGGGCCGCGACCGACATCCGGCTGCGCGAGCGCTTCGGCTCGATCCCGTCGCCGGAGGAGCGCGACAGGGCCCATGCCGAGCGCGCCGGCGACCGCGCCGCCCTTAATCGCGCGCTCGCCGGAGAGGCGCTCGGCGGCGAGGATGCCGGGGAGGGACCGCCGCGCCTCGCGCTGCATCGCTTCCTCGCGCGCAGCCGCGCCAGGCTCGCCGTGGTGCAGCTCGACGACGCGATCGAGGAGGCGGACCAGATCAACCTGCCGGGCACCGACCGCGAGCATCCCAACTGGCGCCGCCGCTATGTCATGACGATCGCCGAGATGCTCGCGGATCCGCGCGCGCAGGCCCTGTTCGCGGTGATGCGCCAGGAGCGGCCGGCGCCGGCGTAGCACCACGAGCGCGGCGCGCTCCCTCCCCGCAGGCAAGTCGCAGGGTGAAACAGTCCCACCGTGTCAACGAACGATTCTCGGCGTCATCCCGGC
>PQAH01000175.1 GCA_003105195.1 Bradyrhizobiaceae bacterium | reverse complement strand
CGGTACGTGATGATGGATCCCGGCGCTCGCTGCGTGCGGCCGGGATGACCGCAGAGAGACTGGAAGGATTGGACCGCAAATGCCGATGCTCGAAGTGAAGAACCTGCATGTCAGCGTCGANNCAGAAGCTTCTCGGCGTCAGTCTTGAAGGAAGCGTCGGGTAACGCCGCGCGACGCATCAGCACATTACAACGCATATAAGGAAGCGACAATGTTAGAGATTCGGAATCTGCACGCCGGCGTCGAAGGGAATGAAATCCTGAAGGGCATCGGGCTGACGGTTCGCGCGGGCGAGGTGCACGCCATCATGGGCCCGAACGGGTCCGGCAAGTCGACGCTCGCCTATGTGCTCGCCGGCAAGGAGGACTACGAGGTCACCGAGGGCGAGATCCTGCTCGACGGCGAGAGCGTGCTCGGGATGGATGCCGACGAGCGCGCCGCCAAGGGCGTGTTCCTGGCCTTCCAGTACCCGATGGAGATCCCCGGCGTCGCCACCATGCAGTTCCTGCGCACGGCCGTGAACGCGCAGCGCAAGCGGCGCGGCGAGGCGGAGCTCACCACGCCCGAGTTCATGAAGCGCGTGCGCGAGAGCGCCGGCAAGCTCAAGATCGACCAGGAGATGCTGCGCCGCGCGGTCAATGTCGGCTTCTCGGGCGGCGAGAAGAAGCGCAACGAGATCCTGCAGATGGCCATGCTGGAGCCGCGCCTCTGCGTGCTCGACGAGACCGATTCGGGCCTCGACATCGACGCGCTGCGCATCGTCGCCGACGGCGTCAACGCGCTGCGCTCGCCCGACCGCGCCATGGTCGTGATCACCCACTACCAGCGCCTGCTCGACTACATCGTGCCCGACGTGGTGCACGTGATCTCGAAGGGGCGGGTGGTGCGGACCGGCGGCAAGGAGCTCGCCCTCGAGCTCGAGGCCAATGGCTACGCCCAGTACCAGGAGGAGGCCGCGTGATGGCGGCCGATCTCGCCATCGTCCGCTCGCCCGCCGAGGAGGCGCTGCTCGCGCGCTATCCGGCCTTCCGGGCCCGGCAGGCCCATTGGGGCGGGCCGTCGGTCGCGCGCCAGCGCGAGGAGGCCTTCGACGCGCTCAAGGCGCGCGGCCTGCCGAACCGGCGCGTCGAGGACTGGAAATACACCGACCTGCGCGCGCTGATGCGCGAGGCGCCGGAACCCTTCGAGAGTCACACCCGCGAGCTGTCAGTCGCAGCCGAGGCGATGCGGCCGGTGATCGCTCTTGCCGAGGCGAAGCGTATCCTCTTCGTCAACGGCCGGAGCGTCTTCACCGGCCGCGCCGACCCGGCGCGGGACGGCTTCGAATACGCCAGCCTGCTCGCCGGCGCCGAGCCGGCGCCGAGCCTCGCCGCGGCGCTCGCCCGCGAGCGGCCCTATGCCGACAATGCGGCGGTCGCCCTCAACACGGCCTTCATGGCGGACACGGTCCTGTTGCGCGTGCCGGCCGGTACCAAGGTGGCGCAGCCGCTGCACCTCGCGTTCCGCGAGCTCGGCGAGGCGCCGTTCTCGACCTATCCGCGCGTGCTGGTCGTGCTCGAGGAGGGGGCCGAGCTGACCCTGGTCGAGACCCATGACGGCCCGGACGGCGTCGCCTACCAGACCGCCGGCCTAGTCGAGTTCGAGATCGCCGACGGCGCGCGTCTCGACCATGTCTACGTCAACGCCCACGGCGATGCCGCGCTCAATCTCTGGACCTTCGGCGTGCGCCTCGGCCGTGCCGCGACCATCGCCAGCCTGGCGATGACCTTCGGCGCGGCGGTGACGCGCCAGCAGTTCTTCGTCACCCAGGCGGGACCCGACGCCCGCATCGACCTGCGCGGCGCCACCATGCTGCGCGGCAGCCAGCACTGCGACTCCACCTTGGTGGTGGACCACGCGCTGCCCGGCGGGGTCAGCCGCGAGACCTTCAAGACCGTGCTCGACGACACGGCGCGCGGCGTGTTCCAGGGCAAGATCGTCGTGCGCCAGCACGCCCAGAAGACCGACGGCAGGATGGCCTCCCACGCCCTGCTGCTGTCCGAGGACGCCGAGGCCGACAACAAGCCCGAGCTCGAGATCTTCGCCGACGACGTCCAGTGCGGCCACGGCGCGACCTCGGGCGCGCTCGATCGCGAGCTCCTGTTCTATCTCAAGGCGCGCGGCATCCCGGCCAAGGAGGCCGAGGCGCTGCTGATCCAGGCCTTCCTCGGCGAAGCCGTGGAAGGCGTCGCCCACGAGGGGTTGCGCGAGGCGCTGATGGCGCCGGTCGCCGCCTGGCTCGCCGCACGGAGCCGCTGATGCACCCGGCCGTGACCAACGGGACCTACGACGTCGCCCGCATCCGCGAGGATTTCCCGATCCTGGCGATGCAGGTCTACGGCAAGCCCCTGGTCTATCTCGACAACGCCGCCTCGGCGCAGAAGCCGAAGGCGGTGCTCGACCGGATGCAGCAGGCCTACACGTCCGAATACGCCAACGTGCATCGCGGCCTTCATTACCTCGCCAATGCCGCGACCGAGGGCTACGAGGGCGCGCGCGAGAAGGTGCGGGCGTTCCTCAATGCCGAGCGCGCCGAGGAGATCGTCTTCACGCGCAACGTCACCGAGGCGATCAACCTGGTCGCGAGCTCGTTCGGGGCCGAGCGCATCCAGCCCGGCGACGAGATCGTGCTCTCGATCATGGAGCACCATTCCAACATCGTGCCCTGGCACTTCCTGCGCGAGCGGCAGGGCGCGGTGATCAAATGGGCGCCGGTCGACGAGGACGGCAATTTCCTCCTCGACGAGTTCGAGAAGCTCCTGACCGAGCGCACCCGCATGGTCGCGATCACCCAGATGTCGAACGCGCTCGGCACCATCGTGCCGGTCAAGGAGGTGGTGCGGCTCGCCCATGCGCGCGGCATCCCCGTGCTGGTGGACGGCGCCCAGGCGGCCGTGCATCTCGACATCGACGTGCGCGACATCGGCTGCGACTTCTACGCCTTCACGGGCCACAAGCTCTACGGCCCGACCGGCATCGGCGTGCTCTACGGCAGGTACGACCTGCTCGCCGCCATGCGCCCCTTCAACGGCGGCGGCGAGATGATCCGCGAGGTGTTCCAGGACCGCGTCACCTACGGCGAGCCGCCGCATCGCTTCGAGGCCGGCACGCCGCCGATCGTGCAGGCGATCGGGCTCGGGGCGGCGATCGATTACGTCMACTCGRTCGGCAAGGCCCGCATCCGCGCCCACGAGGAYGCGCTCGTCAAGTACGCCCACSAGCGGCTGCGCGAGATCAACTCCCTGCGCATCATCGGCACGGCGCGCGAGAAGGGCGCGCTCGTCTCCTTCGAGCTGAAGAACGCCCATCCGCACGACGTCGCCACCGTCATCGACCGCACCGGCGTGGCGGTGCGCGCCGGCACCCATTGCGCCATGCCGCTGCTCGCCCGCTACGGGGTGACCGCGACCTGCCGCGCCTCCTTCGCGATGTACAATACCCCCTCGGAGGTCGACCGCCTCGCCGAGGCCCTGATCAAGGCACAGGACATGTTCGCATGACCGAGGAGACGAGAGATCCGATCGCGGCGCCCGCGGCCGCCTCCGTCGCGGCC
>PQAH01000174.1 GCA_003105195.1 Bradyrhizobiaceae bacterium | reverse complement strand
CGACGCCGCGCTCGAGGCGGCGGTCGCCGCCAAGGCCGGGATCGCCGCCATGCCGGGCCACGCCCGCGCGGCGCTGCTGCGCCGCGCCGGCGCACTCGTCGCCGAGCGGGCGGAGCGGATCGCCGAGATCATGACGCGCGAGACCGGCAAGGCGATCAAGGACGCGCGCGCCGAGGTGGTGCGCTCGCAGGACACGCTGATGCTCGCGGCCGAGGAGGCGGTGCGCATCGAGGGCGAGCACGTGCCGTTGGAGGCGACCGCCATGGGCGCCGGCAAGCTCTGCTTCATGCTGCGCTTCCCGGTCGGCGTGGTGGCCGGCATCACGCCGTTCAACGCCCCCTTCAACCTCGCCTGCCACAAGGTCGCGCCCGCGATCGCGGCCGGCAACGCCATCGTGCTCAAGGCGCCGCCGCAGGCGCCGGGCGTGGTGCATGCGCTCGCCGAGCTGTTCGTCGATGCCGGCACGCCGCCGGGCGTGCTCAACCTGCTCTACGGCGAGATCGGGCCGGCGCTGGTGCGCGACCCGCGCGTCGACTTCGTCACCTTCACGGGCTCGACCCGGGTCGGCGCCGAGATCAAGGCCGCCTCGGGGCTGCGCCGCGTCGCGCTGGAGCTCGGCGGCGTCGGGCCGACCATCGTGCACGCGGATGCGTCGATCGAGGAGGCGGCGCCGCTCTGCGCGCGCAACGCCATGCGGCTCGCGGGCCAGAGCTGCATCTCGGTGCAGACCGTCTATGTGCACGGCTCGCTCTACGAGGCGTTCGTCGCGCGCGTCGCCGCCGAGGCGCGGACGCTGCGCCTCGGCGACCCGATGGACCCGGCGACCGACGTCGGCACCCTGATCGACGAGGCGGCGGCGCGCCGGGTCGAGGCCTGGATCGGCGAGGCGGTGGCGGCCGGGGCGCGGCTCCTGACCGGCGGGCGCCGCCACGGCGCCGCGGTGGAGCCGACCGTGCTCGCGGACGCGACCCCCACCATGCGGGTCGTCTGCGAGGAGGTGTTCGGCCCGGTGGTGAGCCTGATGCCCTATGACGATTTCGACGCGGTCTGCCGGACCGTCAGCGAGAGCCGCTTCGGCCTGCAGTGCGGGGTGTTCACCCGGTCGCTGGAGGTCGCGCTGCGCGCGGTGCGGAACCTGCGCACCGGCGGGGTGATCCTGAACGGGACCTCGACCTGGCGCACCGACCAGCTCGCCTATGGCGGGGTGAAGGATTCCGGCATCGGCCGCGAGGGCCCGAAATACGCGATCCGCGACATGACCGAGGAGCGCCTGGTGCTGTTCAACCTGTAGGGTTGCAGGGCGGGTCGGCTCGTGGGCTCGCCTGCGGCGGCCGGCCAGCCCTACAAACCCGCGCCGCGGCGCGCTATGAGACGCGTTCCGCCATTGGAGATTCCGAGCTTGCGCACCAAGACGAAACCGAGAGCCGAGGCCGTTCCGCTCGCCCCCCTCGCCCGCGTGGTCGCGGCCCCCGAGGAGGCCGAGGACCGGCGCGCCGGCGGCGTGCAGTCGATCGGCCGCGCCTTCGCGATCCTCGAGGAGGTCGCGCGCAACCGCGACGGCATCGGGCTCGCCGAACTCTCCAAGAAGGTCGGGCTGCACAACTCGACCACCTTCCATCTCGTCAAGACCATGGTCTCGCTCGGCTACATCCGCCAGCTCAAGGACTCCAAGCGCTACCGCATCGGCCGGCCGCTGTTCGCGCTCGCGGCGAGCGCGCTCGACGAGATGGAGATGGTGAGCCTCGCGACCCCGGTGCTCGAGGACCTCTCGGCCGCGACCGGCGAGTCCGGGCATTTCGCGGTGCGCATGGGCGACACCGTGACCGTGATCGCGCGCACCTCGGGTGCCGGCGCCTTCCAGCTCACCGACCGGGTGGGCGTGGTGCGCCCGGCCTACTGCACGGCGCTCGGCAAGGTGATGCTGGCCGCGCTGCGCGACGACCAGCTCGAGCGCTATCTGGCGCGCACCGAGTTGAAGCCGATGACGCCGAAGTCGGTCACCGACGCCGCCATGCTCCGCCGCGAGATCGAGGAGGTGCGGCGCGCCGGCCTCGCCTTCGACGACGGCGAGTTCGACACCGAGATGCGCTGCGTCGCCGTGCCGGTGCGCGACTTCACGGGCCAGGTGGTCGGCGCGATCGGCATCTCGGGCCCCGTCTGGCGCCTGTCCCTGCAGGCGCTGCAGGGCCGCGCCATGGTCGTGCAGGAGGCGGCGGACAGGCTCTCGGCGGAGTTCGGGGCGCCGGCGCGCGGGTAGCGCCCGGCGCCCCTCGACTCAGGCGACCGCCTTCCTGTTGACGCCCTTGCGCAGCGCCACGGTGTTGAGCTTGGTGTCGGCGGCCTTCTCCTCGTTGAGGTTGGTGGTGAGGAAGCGCACCACCTCGTCGTGGCCGAGCTCCTCGGCCCAGGCGATCAGGGTGCCGTAGCGGCAGATCTCGTAGTGCTCGACCGCCTGCGCGGCCGCGACCAGCGCCGCGTCCAGCACGGCCTTGTCGTCCACTTCCCCGGCCGTCTGGTCGGCTTCCTCGATCAGGCCGTCGATCGCCGGGCAGTGGGTGCCGCTCGGGGTCTTGCCGAGCTTGGCGAACACCTTCTCGAGGCGCTCGATCTGCTTCTCGGTCTCCTCGAGATGGGCGCGGAAGTTCGCGCTCAGGTCCCGGTTGGTCGCCTGCTCGATCATCTTCGGCAGCGCCTTCGTGATCTGCTTCTCGGCGTAGTAGATGTCCTGGAGACCGTGAACGAACAGGTCTTCCATGGATTTGATGTCTTTGCTGAACAGGCCCATGCGGCGTCTCCTTGCTGCGCTGCCAATAATGAGACTCCGCAGGGCGCGCGAAGTTCCCTGACCACATCACGGTGCTGATGTACGGGCTGCCTGCGGCCCGGATCCGCTGCGCCGCCGGGGCGGCGCGCGCGGTCAGGGCATTGCCGGGGGCGGCGCGCCGGTCTCGCCGACCGCCGAGAGCGGCGCCGCGATCGTGCAGCGCAGCCCGGCGGGCTCGTAGGCGAGACGGGCCTCGCCGCGGATCTGCGCGGCGAGCGCGGTCTCGATCATGCGCGCCCCGAATCCCGTGCGCTGCGGCGCCATCACGGTCGGGCCGTCGCGCTCGCGCCATTCGACCCGGAGCCGGCCGTCGGCGATCGTCCATCGCACCTCGACGCGGCCGCGCTCCGTCGACCAGGCGCCGTATTTCAGCGCGTTGGTGCAGAGCTCGTGAAAGGCGAGCGAGAACGCCACCGCGCTCGGCGGATGCAGCCGGACCGGCGGGCCTTCGACCGCGAGGCGCCCGCCGTCCTGCGGCCGGTGCGGCCGGGCGACGGAGGCGAGGATGTCGTGGAGCTCGGCGCTCGCCCAGCTCTTCTCGGTCAGCACGGTCTGCGCGGCGCCGAGCGCGAGCAGCCGCGCCTCGAAACCCGCGCGGATCGCCGGCGCGACCTCGCGCAGCGTCTGCGCCGCGATCGCCTGCACGACCGCGAGCGTGTTCTTCACCCGGTGTTTGAGCTCGGCCACCAGCAGGTCGCGCTGCTGCTCGGCGCGCTTGCGGTCGCTGATGTCGCGGAACACGACGCCGAGGCCCTCGCCCAGCGGGAACAGCCGGTAGGCGAGCCAGCGGTCGTCGAACACCACCGACGGCGATTCCGAGCGCACCGGCGCCCGGCTCGCCATCGCGGCCTCGAAGGTGCGGCCGAGTTCCGTGTCGCGCGCGCCCGGGAACAGCTCCCAGAGCCCGCGGCCGATCATCTCGGCGGCGGGACGGCCGAAATGCCGCGCCGCCTCGCCGTTGAAATGACGGATCCGCCAGTCGCCGTCGACCGCATAGAAGCCCTCGCCGATGCCTTCGAGAATCGTCTGGAGCTCGGATTCGGGCGGGGCGAGCGCGTCGGAGGGGCGCATGGGAACCCGGGTTCTGCGGACAGGACGCGGCCGCACGGCGGCGGGCCAGTCTAGATCATTTTTCCGGCGAAGTGTTCGGCGCCGCGCCGCGACAAATCGAACGAAGGTCCGCGGGCGCCGGTTGATATGGGCCTCTTTGCAATCTGCGGCATCTCGACAGCCGCGCGCAATGCCGTGTAGTCACGGGGCGCGCGCGCGCGGTTCGGCTCCGCAACGCGGATGCGCCGCCCTCGTTCGGAACATTCGCGGCCGGCAAGCCGTTGAGCCTGCAACATCGACGGGGGGATCGATGAGCGAGTCGAACCGGAGCGACCCCGAAGGCGGCGCGGAGCGTTCCGCCATGCAGAGCCCCGCCATCCTGATCGTCGAGGACGAGGTGCTGCTGCGGTTCCTGCTGGCGGACGAGCTGCGCGCGGCGGGCCATGCGGTGGTCGAGGCGCTCGACGCCGAGGAGGCGCTCACCGTCCTCGCCGGCCCGCGCCCGATCGCGCTGGTGATCACCGACATCCGCATGCCGGGCGCCTTCGACGGCGAGGAGCTGGTGCGCCGGCTGCGCGCCGACCATCCGCACGTGAAGGTGCTGATCGCCTCCGCGCATGCGCCTTCCGCCGATCTCGCCGGCGCCGTCGACGGCCATTTCTCCAAGCCCTACGAGCTCCCGGCGCTCGTCGCGCGCGTGAAATCGCTGCTCGCGGGCTGAAAGTTCCCGCGCGTTCCGATTCGCGAACCTTCCCCCGCGCTCGGCCGTTGTAAAGGCATGAGCACCGAAACCGTGCCAGCGCGCCAGGACGCGATCCTCCTCGTCGAGGACGACGTTCTCGTGCGCATGGCGATCTCCGACTTTCTCCGCGGCTGCGGCTACCGGGTGATCGAGGCCGGGAACGCCGACGAGGCGCTGGCGCTGCTCGCGCATGCCGACATCGCGATCGACGTGGTGCTGAGCGACGTCGAGATGCCGGGCTCGCGCGACGGCTTCGCGCTCGCGACCTGGATCCGCAAGAACCGGCCCGGCCTGGACGTGATCCTCGCGGGCAGCGTGCCGCGCAGCGTGAATGCCGCGACGCAGCTCTGCGACCAGCGCGCCGCGAGCCAGCCCTACGAGGCGCAGGGCCTGCTCGATCACATCCGCCGGCTCATCGCCGCGCGCGGCGCGCGGCGGGGGAGATGACCGCGCGCCGTCTCCGCGCCGCGCGGCCTCCCCGACGAACGGTCCTGCGCCGTCCCGGGAGGGCGTGATGGAGGGCCTGCTCCTCGTGCTTCCGAAGCGGCCGCAGCCGCTGTGGCTGCGCTACGGCGTATCGACCGTCATCGTCGGCGTGCTGTTCCTGCTGCGGCTCGGGCTGGAGGAGCGGGCCGGGACCTACGGCTTCTTCCTGCTGCTGCCCGGGGTGTTCCTCGCCGCGGTGCTGTTCGACCGCAGCACCGGCTTCTATGCCACGGCGCTGAGCGTGCTGCTGGTCGCGCTCGCGCTCGCGCCGCCGCTTCCCGAGGCCGCGGACCGGCACCTCGTTGCCCTGGCGCTCTACACCCTGGTCGCCGCCGGCATCGCGGTGAGCAGCGAGGCGCTGCGCAAGGCGCTGGAGCGCGCGGTCGCGGCCGAGCGCAGCAAGGCCGTGCTGCTGCAGGAGATGTCGCACCGGATGCGCAACAACCTGACGATCCTCGCCTCGCTGCTGCGGCTGCAAGGCCGCGCGCAGGCCGATCCGGGCGTGCGCGAGGCGTTCCGCACCGCCGAGGCGCGGGTGCGCGCGGTCGCCGAGACGCACCGGCACCTCGACGGCTCGCTGGCGGGCGAGGTCAACCTGGGCGAATACCTGGCCGAGCTGGTCGACCGCCTGGGCGAGACCCTGCGCGGCGTGCGGCCGATCGCGGTGCGGCTCGACGCGGATCCGGTGCAGCTTCCGGGCGAGCAGGCCGCGCAGATCGGGCTGATCGTCAACGAGCTGATCACCAATGCCTTCAAGTACGCGTTTCCCGACGACCGCGGCGGCAGCGTCGCGGCGAGCTTCCGGCGCGAGGGAGGCGGCTATCGCCTGGTGGTCGCCGACGACGGCGTCGGCTGTCCGCAGGACGCGCGGGAGGGGCTCGGCCTGCGCATCACCCGGCTGCTGGTGCAGCAGCTCGGCGGGACGCTGCAGCGCGACGCGCCGGGCGCGGCGGGCTGCCGCGTGACCGTGGTCATCCCGGCGCGCTGAGGCCGCGGAGATCTGGAAGGGAACTGCTCGACCGGGCCGGCCACATGCGCGGGTCGGGGACGGGGGAGAGTGTGCCGGGCCGGTCCGGTCGAGCACGGTGTCAACGCGCGCGGGTCGCGATCGGTTTCCAGGTCAAACGCTCGTGGCGCTCGAATTCCGCTGCGAGCTTGTCCCACTGGGCGGCCATGCGCTCGAAGGTGGCGCGCGCCTCGTCGTTCTTGGCGACCTCCGCGAGCTCGCGGCACTCGCGCGCCCGCGCGCGGTACTCGTCGGCCTTGCCGGGTTCGGCCTGGTTCACGTCGCGCTGCCTCGCGTTCCCGCCGGGACGAATGTCCGTCAACGGGCGCGCGGCCTCCCGCGTTCCGCGCCCAGTCGCGACACATCGCGCGGGCGGCGGTTCCCCGGCGCGCAGCACGGACGGACGGGTCCCCGGCTCGGCGGTGCGGGGGCGCGGCTCGGATGCTGCCGCGGCTGCGCGAGAGCGGGGCAACGCCCTCGGGACTGCGGGTCCGTCCAGGGGTTCACGATGTCCGGCACGGATGCAACGAAGTCCGAATCGTTGCGCGTGACCAGGGTCGATCCGTGGACGTTCGCGGTCGCCGCGATGAACCCGTCCATCGGAGCGAGCGGGCGGCCGGTCGCATCGCGCCACGCCATCAGCTTGCCCCAGGCGTCCGCGACCGTGGTTTCGATCGGGAGGACTCGGTTCTCGAAGCGAAGAGGGAGTTCGTTCCGTAGCCAGCCGTCGAGGACGGACCGTCGTCGACCCGGCCCGAGCCGGGCGATTACCCCAGCTCGGCAAGCGTCACGACACTCGGGAATACGCCGTCCTGTTCGACGTCCGCGAGCCAACGGACGACACCGGGGTCGGGCCGCGGCTCGACCCATTCGGATACGATGTTCGTGTCGAGACGGAAGCTCACAGGTCGACTTTCCGAGGTCGCTCCTTGCGCCGCTCGATCCGGATGGCCGCGTTGCGCAGGGGAGACGCGGCGAAGAATTCGGCCAGGTTGCCGGTGCGCTTCGTCTTCCTCTCCCATTCCTCGGGAGAGACGATCGCGGCCGTGCGTCCGTGCCTGGTCACGGTCTGGGGACCGTGGGATCTTGCCCGGTCGAGGAGCTCGCTGAAGCGGGACTTCGCTTCGGCCACCGTCCACTTGCCGCGTTTCATGGCAGCCTTCCGAACCGCGGATGGGACATGGTGGCGGCAAGGGAGCGTCATCGCTGCGCTCCCTTCATCCCTTGCCGGTGCGACGGCCGGCCGTCACGCCGCGCGCGTGAACAGCGGCAGGAGCAGGCCGATGTGGCGGCCGGGCAGGCGGCCTTCGGCGACGCCGGCGATCAGCGCGGCCGGCCAGGGATCGA
>PQAH01000173.1 GCA_003105195.1 Bradyrhizobiaceae bacterium | reverse complement strand
CGGGTGTAGGCGCCGTATTCCTCGAGCGTGAGCGCCCGCGTCTCCTCGAGCTCGGTCAGCGGCTCGCGCCGGTACCAGGGACGCGCCATGGGGGAGACTCCGGGATTGTTGGGGCCGCATCAGGACAGACGCACTCGACCGTCATCCCGGGCGAGCGCACAGCGCGAGACCCGGGATCCATGACCCCGGTGATCGCGATGCGGAAAGACTGGGGCTATGGATCCCGGCTCTCGCTTTCGCTCGGCCGGGATGACGCCGAGAGACTTTCTGACGCAGAAGTGTGAGCGCGAAGCGCGTAGCGCACCGGCGGGGCCGACGGTGCGCTACGCCGCTGCGCGGCCAACGCACCCTACGCGCGACGGCGGACATGCAAACGCCCGGCGCGGGGGCCGGGCGCAGAACTTCGATGGTGAGTTTTTCCCGCGTTTTGCGTGTCACGTCAAAGGAAAGGCGACGCACGGCAAAGAAACCTGTCGATTGAGCGCATTGCGCCGGCGACGGCGGGAAACGCATCGCGAAGCCGGACGTCAGGCGGCGGCGACCGCGATTCCGAGCGCTTCGGTGACCATGCGGCCGAGCGCCTCGTAGTCGGCCTTGCGGGGCGAGGTCGCGCGCCAGGCGAGGCCGACGGTACGGCCGGGCTCGGGCACGGCGAAACGCACGAGCTTGATGCGGGCATCGCGCGTGCCGCGCTGAGGATGTGACGGGCGCGGGCCCGGACCTCGGCCCTACTGCGCGGCGTCCTTGGCGGCGCGTTCCTCGGCGGCGGTTTCGGCTTCGTCGACGGTCTTGAGCGCGGCCGGGTGGGGCATCGAGACGATGTTGTAGCCGGCGTCGACGTAGTGGATCTCGCCGGTGACGCCGGCCGAGAGGTCGGAGAGCAGATAGAGGCCGGCGCCGCCCACGTCGTCGATGGTGATCGGACGGCGCAGCGGGGCGTGGCGCTTCATGAAGTTGAACATCAGCCGCGCGTCGGCGATGCCGGCGCCCGCGAGCGTGCGCACCGGGCCCGCCGAGATGGCGTTCACGCGGATCCCGCTCAGGCCGTAGTCGGTCGCGAGATAGCGCACCGAGGCCTCGAGCCCCGCCTTGGCGACGCCCATCACGTTGTAGTTCGGCATCACGCGGGTCGAGCCGCCATAGGTGAGCGTGACCAGCGAGCCGCCGGCCGGCATCAGCGCGGCGGCGCGGCGCGCGACCTCGGTGAAGGAGAAGCAGGAGATCACCATGGTGCGCACGAAGTTCTCGCGCGTGGTGTCGGCGTAGAGCCCCTTGAGCTCGTTCTTCTCCGAGAACGCGATGGCGTGCACCAGGAAGTCGAGCGAGCCCCAGCGCTCGGCGAGGACGGCGAACACCGCGTCCACCGTGGCGGTGTCCTCGACGTCGCAGGGCAGCACGATATCGGAGCCGAGGGAGGCGGCGAGCGGCTTCACGCGCTTGCCCAGCGCTTCGCCCTGATACGTGAAGGCGAGCGTCGCGCCCTGCGCGGCCACGGTCCTGGCGATGCCCCAGGCGATCGAGTGGTCGTTGGCGACCCCCATGACCAGGCCGCGCTTGCCCTGCATCAGGCCCTGCATGGTGTCCTCCGCGTCGTTCCGGACGAGCGAAGCGAGCGCCGGAATCCATATTCCCTGCTTGTCCGGATCCCGGCCACCGGGGCCACGGATCCCGGCTCGCGTGCTCCGCACTCGGCCGGGACGACGGTTCCGGGATGCATCACGCGTCCAGCCGCTTGAACACCAGGGTCGCGTTGGTGCCGCCGAAACCGAAGGAGTTCGACAGCACGCAGCCGAGCGCGGCGCCGTCGCGGCGCTCGCGCATGATCGGCATGCCGTCGAACTCGGGATCGAGCTTCTCGATATTGGCGCTCTCGCAGATGAAGCCGTTGTTCATCATCAGGAGGGAGTAGATCGCCTCCTGCGCGCCGGCGGCGCCGAGCGAATGGCCGGTGAGCGACTTGGTGGCCGAGATCGGCGGGCACTTGTCGCCGAACACCGCGCGGATCGCCTCGATCTCCTTGAGGTCGCCGACCGGCGTCGAGGTCGCGTGCGGATTGATGTAGTCGATCGGCGCCTTCACGGTGGCGAGCGCCATGCGCATGCAGCGCTCCGCGCCCTCGCCCGAGGGCGCCACCATGTCGTAGCCGTCGGAGGTCGCGCCGTAGCCCACGACCTCGGCATGGATGCGCGCGCCGCGCGCCCTGGCGTGCGCGAGCTCCTCCAGCACCAGCACGCCGGCGCCGCCCGCGATCACGAAGCCGTCGCGGTCCGCGTCGTAGGCGCGCGAGGCCTTGTCGGGGGTGGCGTTGTACTTGGACGACATGGCGCCCATGGCGTCGAACAGCACCGAGAGGGTCCAGTCGAGCTCCTCGCTGCCGCCCGCGAAGACGATGTCCTGCTTGCCGAGCTGGATGATCTCGGCCGCGTTGCCGATGCAGTGGCTCGAGGTCGCGCAGGCGGACGAGATCGAGTAGTTGACGCCCTTGATCTTGAACCAGGTCGCGAGCGTCGCCGAGGCGGTGGACGACATGGCCTTCGGCACCGCGAAGGGGCCGACCCGCTTCGGACCCTTGGTGCGCGCGATGTCGGCCGACTCGACGATGGTGCGCGTCGAGGGCCCGCCCGAGCCCATGATGATGCCGGTGCGCTCGTGCGAGATCTCCTTCTCCTCGAGCCCGGCATCGCGGATCGCCTGCTCCATGGCGACGTGGTTCCAGGCGGCACCGCCGCCGAGGAAGCGCATGGCGCGGCGGTCGATCACCTCCTCGGCCACGAGCGTGGGCGCGCCGTGCACCTGGCAGCGGAAGCCGAGCTCGGCATACCGGTCGGCACGCACGATGCCGGATTTCGCCTCGCGCAGGCTCGCCGTGACCTCCTGGGTGTTGTTGCCGATGGATGAAACGATGCCCATCCCCGTGACGACCACCCGCTTCATGCTTGCCTCATTCGATTTCGGTTGCGCCGGAGCACGCCGCTCGCGGCAGACCCACCCGATCGCGGCGCGCGGCGCCGCTCAACCGCCGACCGGCGCCGCCTGATCCTTGAACAGGCCGACCTTGAGGTCGAGCGCGCGGTAGATCACGGAGCCGTCCGCCGACATCCAGCCGTCGGCGATGCCGAGCACCAGCTTGGAGCGCATCACGCGCTTGATGTCGATGCCGTAGATGACCTTCTTCACGGTCGGGAGCACCTGGCCAGAGAGCTTCACCTCGCCGAGCCCGAGCGCACGGCCGCGGCCCGGGGCGCCGAGCCAGCCGAGGAAGAAGCCGACCAGCTGCCACAGCGCGTCGAGGCCGAGACAGCCCGGCATCACGGGATCGTTCTTGAAGTGGCAGGCGAAGAACCACAGGTCGGGCTTGATGTCGAACTCGGCGCGCACCATCCCCTTGCCGTGCTCGCCGCCCTGCTCGGCAATCTCCGTGATGCGGTCGAACATCAGCATCGGCGGCAGCGGCAGCTGGGCATTGCCCTCGCCGAACAGCTCTCCGCGACCACAGGCGAGCAGATCCTCGTAGGCGAAGCTGTTGCGCCGGTAATCCATTCCGATCCGAACCTCCGATGCCCGGCCCTGTGGCCGGGCCCGGTGCCCGGCGCGCGTGCGTGGCGCGTGTCGCCTTCCGCCACCCCGCCGGCGGCCCGATGCAGGGCCGGCGCGAAGACCGGAACGGACGCTGGACCCCGGCGCCACCCCGGAACCTGCGGCCGGCGATGTCCTAACATAGGCAACCAGAGGGTCAAAGCCGCGGTTAACGCTTTCCGGCCCTTGACGCAATTGGGGATGGCGGGAGGCACCGGCAAGGCGGCCGGCCTGCAGAGCGCGGCCGGGCGCCCCTCCTCGCGGCGGCGGCATACGGGTTGGCCCCTGTTGCGAAAAGATTGCAACAGGGGCGCGTCTCGGCATATGATCTCATCTGCAACAATTCGGCCCCGGAATGCGAGTTCCGGAGTGGAAGGCGTCATGACGCAGGTTCGGACCACGATCGTCTCCAAGGAAGAGCCGGTGAGCGCGCGCAGCCTCGCGGCGCGCGCGGATCTCACGGGCTGCCCCTGGCATGACGTCAAGACCATGCTGCGCGGCGTCGGCCTGCGCCCGACCCGGCAGCGCATGGCGCTGGGCTGGATCCTTTTCGCCAAGGGCGACCGGCACCTGACCGCCGAGATGCTCTACGAGGAGGCGAGCAAGGCCAAGGTGCCGGTGTCGCTCGCCACCGTCTACAATACCCTGCATCAGTTCACCGATGTCGGTCTGCTGCGCCAGGTCGCGGTGGACGGCTCGAAGACCTATTTCGACACCAACGTCACCGACCACCACCACTTCTTCGTCGAAGGCGAGAACGCGCTGGTCGACATCCCCAATGCGGACGTGGTGGTCGACAAGCTTCCGGTCGCGCCCGAGGGCTACGAGGTCGCCCGCGTGGACGTGGTGGTGCGGCTGAAGAAGCGCGGGTGATCCTCGATCGTGGGGTGCAATAGCCGCGTCAGCGGCGTATTGCGCCGACGGCGTTTGCGGATGTGCAGATGGTGCAATACGGCGCTTCGCGCCTATCGCACCCTACTCCACCTTCTCGTTGGGATAGACGCCCCAGAGGCGCTGCTGCTCGATCCAGCCGTCGAAGCCCTTGCCGGCGATGCGGCACCAGTGGCCGGTGCAGCGCTTCACGGTGCCGAGCACGCCCGCCTGCAGCCGCGCCACCCTGGCGCTGCCGGCCTCGGGCTCCGCGTGCAGCGGCGTGAGCTCGTCCCGGCTGCCGGCATTGGGCGCGACGATCGCGGTACGCCGGCCCGAGAGCAGCGAATGGTAGACCCAGCCCTCGGCGCCTTCCCAGTCGCGGATCCGCCGCCAGGTTTCGAACTCGGCCGTGATCTCGACCGGCAGGGCGTTGCGGTTGTAGACCCAGGCGACCTCGTGGTCCTTGGTCGGCCCGCCGCGCACGTTGACGCGATCGGTCTTGAGGCTGACGAAGCGCGGAATCGGCAGCCCGCTCACCGAGCCGGTCGGCTGCTCGCTCGCGGCCGCCTCCCGTCCGGCGCACAGCAGGACGGCCGCGAGGCCGATGCAAATACCCGTCGTTCTCCACCACACTGTCATTACGGTTCCTGTCGACCGTCAGGCAGGTCTCGGACGCGTTCTCGGGACGCGCGGCGCGGAAAAAATGACGCCAGCAGCGGCGGTTCTGCCCCGCTTTGTCTCGGCACGGCCATCTGATAGAGAGGGACCTCGCCCGAGCCCCTGTCGAATGGGACGATTCCAGTTTCAGCCGCGGGGGTTAAGGAGGGCTGAACGGGTCGTCGTTTCGTCGGCCGGTGTTGCGGCGCGGTCACGCCGAACCGGCGGTACGAGGTCGAGTAGGGGGACATGCCCAAGAGTCGCAAACCGCTGGTCGTGGTGACCCGCAAGCTGCCGGACAGCGTGGAAACGCGCATGCGCGAGCTGTTCGACACCCGTCTCAATCTCGCCGACAAGCCGATGGGCCACGCGGAGCTGGCGGAGGCCGTGAAGATCGCGGACGTGCTGGTGCCGACCGTGACCGACCGGATCGACGCCGGCGTGCTCAGCCAGTCCGGCGAAAAGCTCAAGCTGATCGCCAATTTCGGCAACGGCGTCGACAACATCGACGTGGCGACCGCGCTCCAGCGCGGCATCACGGTGACCAACACGCCGGGCGTGCTGACCGAGGACACGGCCGACATGACCATGGCGCTGCTGCTGGCGGTGCCGCGCCGGCTCGCCGAGGGCGCGGCGGTGCTCACCAGCGAGAGCGAATGGAAAGGCTGGACGCCGACCTGGATGCTCGGCCACCGCATCTGGGGCAAGCGGCTCGGCATCATCGGCATGGGCCGCATCGGCCAGGCGGTGGCGCGGCGCGCGCGCGCCTTCGGCCTGCAGATCCACTACCACAACCGCCGCCGCGTCGCGCCGCACATCGAGGAGGAGCTCGAGGCCACCTACTGGGAGAGCCTCGACCAGATGCTGGCGCGCATGGACATCATCTCGGTGAACTGCCCGCACACGCCCGCGACCTACCACCTGCTCTCGGCGCGCCGCCTCAAGCTGATGCGGCCCGAGGCCTATATCGTCAACACGGCACGCGGCGAGGTGATCGACGAGAACGCGCTCACGCGCATGATCGAGTCCGGGCACATCGCGGGCGCCGGCCTCGACGTGTTCGAGCACGAGCCCGCCGTGAACCCGAAGCTCGTCAAGCTCGCGCGCGCCGGCAAGGTGGTGCTGCTGCCGCACATGGGCTCGGCCACGGTGGAGGGCCGCATCGACATGGGGGAGAAGGTGATCATCAACATCAGGACCTTCATGGACGGGCACCGGCCGCCGGACCGCGTGCTGCCCTCGATGCTGTGACGGGTCGTTCCGGTAACCCAAGAGAACCAAGATGCGGCACATTCTTCTCGGGCTTGCCCTGCTGGCGGCCGGCGCGACCGGCGCCGCCGCGCAGACCCTGACGGTCGACGAGTTCCGGCGCGACCTGGTCGGGGTGCCGCTGTGCGGGACGCCCACGCTGGGGCCGCTCGCCGGCAAATCGCTGTGCACCGTGCACATGCCGGACGGCACCGCCATCCTGGCGGGCTCCGGGATCCTGGTGCGGGGCATCTGGGAGACCGCGTCGGGCCGGATCTGCCGGCGCAATGCCCACGATCCGATCGACCGGCGGCGCTGCGTCGACTACGAACGGGTCTCGCCGCACGTCTACCGCAACAGCGACGGCATCGAGTTCTGCCTCGGTCCCTGCCCGACCGAGCCGCCGGAGGCGCCGACCGCGGCGGCGGCGCCGCAGGCGGCCACGCCGCCCGCGAGCCCGCCCGCGCGGTAACCGACCGGCAAGCCGGACCGGCGTAACATTGCGAGACCAGCCGCCGTCCCGCCCGCGTGACGCGCCGGGCGCGCGGCACCGTGCCGCCACCCGGGAGACCCTCCATGCGCGCAGCACTCGCGGGCGTCGCCGTCCTCGTGACTCTCGTGCCCGCCGCGGCCCAGTCCACCAAGCTGACGCCGAAGGAGATCCAGGCGACCTTCTTCACGGGCGAGCCGTTCTTCGCCTCGACCACCGCGGGGCTGAAGTTCCGGATGGTCTACGCGCCGGACGGCAAGACCACGCGGCGTTCCATGAGCACGTCCGAGATGCTGGCGGAAGGCTCCTGGAAGCTTTCGCGGGACGGCTTCTGCACCGCCTGGTCGGGCGGCAGGCCGAGCTGCTACGTGCTGGTCGCCACCGAGCCGAACCGCTGGGCCGTGGTGCGCGGCGCCACCACGATCGGCGTGTGGAGCAAGTAGGGCGTTGTCGTAGCCCCGGATGAGCGGAGAGGCCCGCGCCTCGGGCCCAGCTCCTTCCAAGGGATCGTGACCCATCCTCCTGGCGACAGGCTCTTGCGGATCCCGAAAGCGCTCCTCGAGACCCCGTTTGCCGCGTGGATCCCGACCTCGATTCCTACGTCGATCGGAGCAAGGTTCATCCTCTGAATGAACCGACCGACCAAGGCACGATCCTCATCGACCAAGGTGGCTCCACCGTCCGACAAGACCGCCATGGCCGACTCCCGAAACGCACCCCTCTGTCATGTCAAGTTCTCTTCCCTGCACTTGCGGGCTACGTGTGAGCCGACAAGTCCCGGATGGTCGGATTGCGGCCCGAAAGCGGGTTGTCCGGGTCCCAGCCGTAGGACAGCGTCTCGAAGCGCAGCGAGCGCGCGTCGACCATCAGGAGCCGGCCGACGAGCCCCTCGCCGAAGCCGACGATCTCGCGGATCACCTCGAGCGCCATCATGGATCCGAGCATGCCGGCGAGCGCGCCCAGGATCCCGGCCTCGGCGCAAGTCGGAATCGTGCCGGCGGGCGGCGGCTCGGGAAAGAGGCAGCGATAGCTCGGGTTCGGCCGGCCTTCGGCATCGGTCTGGTGCGCCCGGATCGTGGTGATGCTGCCGTCGAAGGTGCCGAGCGTCGCCATGACGAGGGGCCTGCCCGCCAGATAGCAGGCGTCCGACACCAGGTAGCGGGTGGCGAAATTGTCGGAGCCGTCCGCGACGATGTCGTAGCGGCCGATGAGATCGAGGGCGTTGGCGGCGGTCAGCCGCAGCGGATGCGGCTCGACGGCCACGTGCGGATTGAGATGCGCGACGGCGGCGGCGGCGCTCGCGGTCTTCGGTTCGCCCACGTCCTCGGTGCGGTGGATCACCTGGCGCTGCAGGTTGGAGAGCGACACCGTGTCGTCGTCGACGACGCCGAGGGTGCCGACACCGGCCGCCGCCAGATAGAGCAGCACCGGCGCGCCGAGGCCGCCGGCGCCGATCACCAGCACACGGGCGCGCTTGAGCGCGGCCTGGCCGGGGCCGCCGACCTCGCGCAGCACGATGTGGCGCGCATAGCGTTCGAGCTCGTCGGGCGTCAGCATGCGGGATCCATGGGGCATGGATGACGCGCTGACAAGCCGCGCGAGGTCAAGCCGCGACCTTGCCGCGCCGACCCGATCGGATAGGCTTGGCGGTCCGTCGTGGAGGGGAGGCGCGCATGCGGTTGCTCGGCATCGTCGTGCTCGTGGCCGCGCTGGCGCAGCCGGCGCTGGCGCAAGCGCCCGCGAAGCAGCCCGCCAAGGCCGCCAAGGGCGCGAAAAAGGCGGCGCCGAACCCGGTCGCGGCCTCCTATGCGGCGCTCCCCGAGAACGAGCGCGTGCGCATCCAGCAGGACCTGATCTGGACCGGCGACTACAACGGGGTCGCGACCGGCGAATTCGGCGAGCGCTCCGTCGCGGCCGTGAAGGCGTTCCAGAAACGCAACGGCACCCGGCAGACCGGGGTGCTCAACCCGCAGGAGCGCGGCGTGCTGGCCGCGAGCGCGAAAGGCAAGCAGGACGCGGTCGGCTGGCGCCTGGTCGAGGACGCGCGCACCGGCGCCCGGCTCGGCCTGCCCGCAAAGCTCGCGCCGGAGCGCGCCGAGAGCCGCAGCGGGACGCTGTGGAAGTCGGCGCGCGGCGAAGTGCAGGTCGAGACCTTCCGCACGCGCGTCGCCGATCCCAAGCTCGCCTTCGAGCAGATGAAGAAGGAGCCGGCCGAGCGCCGGACCGGCTACGGCGTGATGCGCGGCGACTTCTTCGTTCTCTCGGGGCTGCAGGGCCTGAAGAAGTTCTATGTGCGGGCGCATGTCCGCGGCGAGGAGCTGCGCGGCATCACCATCCTCTACGACCAGGCCATGGAAGGCGTCATGGACCCGGTGGTGATCGCGATGTCGAGCGCCTATGCGGCGTTCCCGGCCGGCGTCGCGGCGGCACCCGTCAAGCGGCGGGTCGAGTATGCGACCGGCATCGTGGTGAGCCCGGCGGGCCACATCGTCACGGACGCGGAGGCGACGGAGGGCTGCTATGCGATCTCGGTGCCGGGCCACGGCGGCGCCGACCGCGTGGCGGCCGAGAAGGGCATCGCGCTGCTGCGCGTCTACGGGACGCGGCTGCCGAAGCCGCTGCGGCTCGCGCGCGAGAGCGGCGCCGCGCCGGAGGCCGTGCTGGTCGGCATCGCGGATCCCGAGAAGCAGGACGGCGGCAGGGCCGTGTCCGCGACGCGCGTGCGCTTCGCCAGCGCCAACGGCGCGCGCGCGGTCGAGCCGGCGCCGGTCGCGGGCTTTGCGGGGGCCGCAGCGGTGGACGCCGAGGGCCGGCTGATCGGCATGGTGGCGCCGGGCGCAGCTCCCGAAGCGCCGCGCGGCGTGCTGGTGCCGGTGGAGACGATCCGCGCCGTGCTGGCGGCGCAGAAGGTCACGCCCGATGAGTCCGCCGCGCGCGAGAATGCCAAGGACGCGGTCGTGCGGGTGATCTGCGCCAGGAAGTGACGGTCGCAATTCGACCGTCATCCGGCCGGGCACGCAGTCGGATGTTTCCTACTGTGTCAGAAACTGCGCTCCGAGCGTCATCCCGGCCAAGCGAGCACCGATCTCGCGCTCGCGCGAGACCGGCATTGATCAATGCCCAGGTCGGCTACAGCCGACCTGGGTGCGCGCGCGAGCCGGGACGAGGCGCTCACCGGTTCTTGAAATTCGGCGGACGCTTCTCGATGAAGGCGGCCATGCCTTCCTTCTGGTCCTCGGTCGCGAACAGGCCGTGGAAGACGCGGCGCTCGAAGCGCAGGCCCTCGCCGAGCGGCGTCTCGAAGGCGCGGTTGACGCTCTCCTTCGCGACCATCAGAACCGGGACCGACATGGCGGCCATGGCTTCGGCGGCCTTCATGGCCTCGTTCATCAGCTCGGCGAGCGGCACGATACGGGACACGAGGCCGGCGCGCTCGGCCTCCTGCACGTCCATCATGCGGCCCGTCAGGCAGAGGTCCATGGTCTTGGCCTTGCCGATGGCGCGCGGCAGGCGCTGGGTGCCGCCGATGCCCGGGATGACGCCGAGCTTGATCTCGGGCTGGCCGAACTTGGCATTGTCGGCCGCGATCAGGAGGTCGCACATCATGGCGAGCTCGCAGCCGCCGCCGAGCGCGAAGCCGGCGACCGCCGCGATCAGCGGCTTGCGGGTGCGCGACACCCGCTCCCAGCTCGCCGGGAAGTCGGCCGCGAACATGTCGGCGTAGGACTTGCCCGACATCTCCTTGATGTCGGCCCCGGCCGCGAAGGCCTTCTCGGACCCCGTGATGATGATGCAGGCGACGGCGGCGTCGGCCTCGAAGGCGTCGAGCGCCGCGGTGAGGTCCGCGCAGACTTGGCTGTTGAGCGCGTTCAAGGCCTGCGGCCGGTTGAGCCGGATGATGCCGACCTTGCCCTTGGTTTCGACCAGAATCGTTTCGTAGCCCATCGTGTCCTCCAGGTGCCGCCTTCCTTTAGGCGAGGGCCCGGAACACGGCAACTCGGGCGGACCCGCCCCCGTCCTTTGCATGCAACCGCGGCCGGGCCAGGGGAACGAGCGCGCAGGGCGGCCGCAATATTTTGCCGCGAGCCAGGAACCGCCGGCGGCGGACCGGCGTTGAGGGCAAGGCTCAAGACGGAACGAGGTGCGATATGTGGACGACACTCTTCGCCTTCGCGGCCGCGGCCTTCGTGGCCCTGAACGTCACGGCGCTCCTGATCCAGGGGACCGCCGCCGCACCGGAGCGCTGACGGCGCCCCCTCATTTCTGACAGACCGGGCAGTAGAAGGTCGAGCGGGCGCCCTGCACGATGCGCCGGACCGTGCCGCGGCAGCCGGGCGTCGGACAGGGCTCGCCCGCGCGGTCGTAGACCCGGAAGGCGTGCTGGAAGTCGCCGAGCTCGCCGTCGGTGCGGCGATGGTCGCGCAGCGAGGAGCCGCCGGCCCGGATCGCGTCGTGCAGCACCGCCCTGATGGCGGCCACCAGCCGCCCGGCGCGCTCGCGCGGCGCGCCGGTGCGCGTCGCGAGCGTGCCGGCGCGCCGCTTCGGCGACAGGCGCGCGCGGTGCAGGGCCTCGCAGACATAAATGTTGCCGAGGCCGGCAACCACGCGCTGGTCGGAGAGCGCGGCCTTCAGGCTCGTCTTCCTGCCGCGGCAGGCGCGCGCCAGCATGGCGGCATCGAAGACATTGCCGAGCGGCTCCGGGCCGAGCGCGCGGATGAGCGGATCGTGCTCGAGCTCGGCGCGCGGCACCAGCTTCATGGAGCCGAAGCGGCGCGGGTCGTTGAAGGTGACGACCGCCCCCGAGGTCATGTGGAAGACCACGTGATCGTGCTTGCCGGGCGCGCCGCGCGGGTGATGGAACTCGCCCGGCACGGCCTCCTTCGCCTCGTGCGCGACGCGGAACGAGCCCGACATGCCGAGATGCATCAGCAGCACCTCGCCGGAGGAGAGGTCCGCCAGGAGATACTTGGCGCGGCGGCCGAGACCCTGGACGGCCTTGCCCTCGAGCCGCTTCACGAAGTCCTTGGGCAAGGGAAAGCGCAGGTCGGCGCGCCGCGCCTCCACCTTGCGGAAGCGCGCCCCCTCCATGACGGGCGCGAGGCCGCGGCGGACGGTCTCGACCTCGGGAAGCTCTGGCATTCCTCGTCTCCATGGCCTCGGGGTCAGCTCCGTAGGCCGGACCGGATCCTAGCCGCCACGCCGTCACGGCGCGTCAGCAAAGGCGCGATAACCACAGCCGCGCCGCCGTGTGGCGCCCCTCGGCGGCGCGCGCTATGGTCCGGCCGGACAAGGACAATTCCCATGAGCGACACGCATTTCGGCTCTCGCAGGGTCGCGCTGGACGAGAAGCAGGCGCTGGTCGACGACGTGTTCCGGACGGTGGCGCGGCGCTACGACCTGATGAACGACCTGATGTCCGGCGGGCTGCACCGCGCCTGGAAGGACGCCCTGGTGACGGCGATCGACCCGCCGGCGGGCCGGCCCTTCGCGCTCCTGGACGCGGCCGGGGGCACCGGCGACATCGCGTTCCGCGTGGTGGAGGCGGGCGGTCCCGAGACCCGCGTGACCGTGTGCGACATCAACACGGCGATGCTCGATGTCGGGCGCGAGCGCGCCTGCGCGCGCGGGCTCGACCCTGCGGTCACCTTCGTGGAGGGAAACGCCGAGGCGCTGCCGTTCCCGGACAAGAGCTTCGACGCCTATGCGATCGCCTTCGGCATCCGCAACGTGCCGCGCATCGAGACGGCGCTCGCCGAGGCGCGCCGGGTGCTCAAGACCGGCGGGCACTTCCTGTGCCTGGAGTTCTCGGCCGTGGACGTGCCGGGCCTCGACGCGCTCTACGAGCTCTATTCCTTCAACGTGGTGCCGGCGATCGGCCGCCTGGTGGTGGGCGATGGCGAGCCCTATCGCTACCTGGTCGAGTCGATCCGCCGCTTCCCGCGTCCCGAGGCGTTCAGCCAGATGATGCGCGAAGCGGGCCTGCGCCGCGTCTCGCATCGGGCGATGAGCGGCGGCATCGTGGCGCTGCATTCCGGCTGGCGCTTGTGATCGCGGGCGCTGCCCATCTCGCGCGGCTCGCCCGCGCCGGCTTCGTGTTCGCGCGCGAGGGCGTGTTCGGCGCGATCGATCCGGCCGACCTGCCGGCGCAGGCGCGCATGCCCGTGAGCCTCGCGCGCCTCGCCGAGCGGCGCACCGGCGACGGCTCGGCGCTGCGGCTCGCGGCGGCGCTGACGCGGCTCGGGCCGACCTATGTGAAGCTCGGCCAGTTCCTGGCGACCCGGCCCGACGTGGTCGGGGTGACGCTGGCGCGCGACCTGGAAAGCCTGCAGGACAAGATGCCGCCGTTCCCGCAGGCGCAGGCCGAGGCGACGGTCGCGGCCGCGCTCGGCATGCCGATCGGGCAGGCCTTCGCAGCGTTCGGCCCGGCGGTGGCGGCGGCCTCGATCGCGCAGGTGCATCGCGCCGAGGTGACGACCGATGCGGGCCCGCGCGCGGTCGCCGTCAAGGTGCTGCGGCCCGGCGTCGATCGCCGCTTCCGCGCCGACCTCGAGAGCTTCTATTTCGCGGCGCGCGCGGCCGAGCGCCATTCCGCGGAGGCGCGGCGGCTGCGCCTGGTCGAGGTGGTCGACACGCTGGCCCGCTCGGTGGTGCTCGAGATGGACTTCCGCCTGGAGGCCGCCGCCATCGCCGAGATGGCCGAGAACACGCGCGAGGACCCGGACTTCCGGGTGCCGGGCGTGGACTGGGACCGCACCGCGCGCGGCGTGCTCACGCTGGAATGGGTGGAGGGCACGCCGCTCTACGACCACGCGGCGCTGCGCGCCCGGGGCTTCGACCTGCCCCGGCTCGGTCGCGCCGTGATGCAGAGCTTCCTGCGCCACGCGCTGCGCGACGGCTTCTTCCACGCCGACATGCATCCCGGCAACCTGTTCGTCGACGCCGAGGGCCGCATCGTCGCGGTCGACTTCGGCATCATGGGGCGGCTCGCGCCGAAGGAGCGCCGCTTCCTCGCCGAGATCCTGCACGGCTTCATCACGCGCGACTACCGCCGCGCCGCCGAGGTGCATTTCGAGGCCGGCTACGTGCCGCCGCACCACTCGGTCGACAGCTTCGCGCAGGCGATCCGCGCGATCGGCGAGCCGATCCACAAGCGCGCCGCCGCCGAGATCTCGATGGCGAAGCTGCTCACGCTGCTGTTCGAGGTGACGGGCCTGTTCGACATGCGGACGCGACCCGAATTGCTGCTGCTGCAGAAGACCATGGTGGTGGTCGAGGGCGTGGCGCGCACGCTCGACCCGCGCCTCGACATGTGGTCGACGGCGGAGCCCGTGGTGCGCGAATGGGTCGAGCGCTATCTCGGCCCCGCGGGGCGCATCGAGGGCGCGGGCCAGGGCGCGCTCGAGGTCGGGCGCTTCCTCGGCGCCGTGCCCGAGCTCCTGACCCGCGCCTCGAACATCGCGGGCCAGCTCGACATCGCGACCCGCGACGGGGTGCACCTCGCGCCCGCGACCGTGGAGGCGATCGGCCGCGCCGAGGCGCGGCGCAACCGCTGGGGCAGCGCGGCGCTGTGGGTGATCGCCGTCCTGCTGGCGGTGTTGCTGTGGCGGGTGATGTGATTGAATGGGCGCTCGCGAAGGAAACCCTGGCGTGAATCTCTCCGGTCGACGCATCCTCCTGATCATCGGCGGCGGCATCGCGGCCTACAAGGCGCTCGAGCTGATCCGGCGGCTGCGCGAGCGCGGCGCCGCGGTGCGGGTGGTGCTGAGCAAGGCGGGGCAGCAATTCGTCACCCCGCTCTCGGTCGGCGCGATCGCGGGGCAGCGTGCCTACACGGACCTGTTCGACCCGGCGAGCGAGTTCGACGTCGGCCATATCCGGCTCGCGCGCGACACCGACCTCGTGGTGGTGGCGCCGGCGACCGCGGACCTGATGGCGCGGATGGCGCACGGGCTCGCCGACGACCTCGCCACGACGGTGCTGCTCGCGACCGACAAGCCGGTGCTGATCGCGCCGGCCATGAACCCGCGCATGTGGGCGCATCCGGCGACGCAGCGCAATCTCGCGCGGCTCGCCGCCGACGGCATCGCGACGGTCGGGCCGAACGCGGGCGAGATGGCGGAGAGCCACGAGGCCGGCACCGGCCGCATGGCGGAGCCGCTCGAGATCGTGGCCGCGATCGAAGGGCTGCTCGGCGCGGCCCGGCCGCTCGCCGGCAAGCGCATCGTGATCACCTCGGGCCCGACCCACGAGGCGATCGACCCGGTGCGCTACATCGCCAACCGCTCGTCGGGCAAGCAGGGCCATGCGATCGCGCGGGCCGCGGCGGCGGCCGGCGCCGAGGTGGTGCTGGTTTCCGGGCCGGTGGCGCTGGCGGACCCGCCGGGCGTGAAGGTCGTGAAGGTCGAGAGCGCGCGCGAGATGCTCGCGGCGGTCGAGGGCGCGCTGCCGGCGGATGCCGCGGTGTTCGCGGCCGCGGTCGCGGACTGGGGCATCGCGCAGGCGGGGGCGCAGAAGATCAAGAAGGGCGACGGCGGCCCGCCGCAGCTCGCGCTCGCCGAGAACCCCGACATCCTGGCGACGGTCGCGCAGGCGCGCACCCAACGGCCGCGACTCGTGATCGGGTTCGCGGCCGAGACCGAGAAGGTCGTGGACAACGCCAAGGCGAAGCTCGCGCGCAAGCGCTGCGACTGGATCGTCGCCAACGACGTGTCGGCCGCCGGCGGCGTGATGGGCGGCGACCGCAACACCGTGCACCTCGTGAGCGCCTCGGGCGTCGAGTCCTGGCCGACCCAGTCGAAGGAGGAGGTCGCGCGGGCGCTCGTCGAGCGCATCGCCGCGGCCCTCGGGGGCTGAGACATGGCCGAGATGCGCATCCGCCGGCTGCCGCACGGCGCCGGCCTGCCGCTGCCCGCCTACCAGAGCGAGGGCGCGGCCGGCCTCGACCTGTTCGCGGCGGTGCCGGCGGACGTGCCGCTTGCGATCGCACCGGGCGGCTGGGCGGCGGTGCCGACCGGCATCGCGGTCGCGTTGCCGGAAGCGACCGAGGCGCAGGTGCGCCCGCGCTCCGGCCTCGCGGCGCGGCACGGGGTCACGGTGCTCAACGCGCCGGGTACGATCGATTCGGACTATCGCGGCGAGGTGCAGGTGCTGCTCGTGAACCTCGGGCGCGAGACCTTCCGGGTCGCGCGCGGCATGCGCATCGCGCAGATGATCATTGCGCCGGTGCTGAAGGTGGTCCCGCGCGAGGTTGCAGACCTCGGGGAAACGGCCCGTGGAACAAGGGGATTCGGCTCAACCGGCGGAGGGCCGACCGAACCCTGAGGCGAGTTGCGCCAGCCGCGAGTTGCAGCCTCCAGGATACAACTTACGGAACGACTAGACCGCGGGTGCCCCGTAATATACTACCGGCACGCAAAGCCGGTTGCTCCCATGTCCCTGCTCTCGCGCAAGGGTCTCCTTGCGATCGCTGCTGTCGTCGACGTCGCCCTGATCGCACACGAGCGGCCGCTCTCGGCGCGCGCGCTCGCGGCACGCCACAATCTGCCGCCGCGTCATCTCGAGCCGGTGCTGCAGGCGCTGGTGCACGAAGGTATCCTGAGGGGCATCCGCGGACCGCGCGGCGGCTACGAGCTCGCGCGCGACCGCCGCCGCATCAGCCTCGAGGACATCCTGCGCGCGGCCGGCAGCGTGGACGAGCCGAGCCAGGACGCCATGCCGGCGTCGCAGATCCTGTCCGACATCGTGATGCCGGCCGTGCTGGAAGCCGAGCAGGCCTTCTCGGCGAGCCTGGCGCAGATCACGGTCGAGGATCTCACGCATCGCGCGGGCGGTCGCGGCGAGCGCGGCCGCGCCTGACGCGGGTCGCGCCCGCGGCCTGTGGATCGCCTGTGGATGCCCTGTGGAGAACGGGGACAAGGTCCGATCGCGCGCGCACCGCCGATGCCCGTACGAGCGCGTGATCGCGCGATCGGGCGACTACGGAGCCGGCACCGTTCACGGTCTGGACTCTTACGACCCGACTCGCGTTGCGGCTAGAGTGACTCGATTCGCGAGCGGCGCGGCGGACGCGGCTCGCATGTCCGTCGTCTGCCGGCCTCGCGCCGGGCGTGATCGCGGGCGACCCAGGGGCAGCGGGGATGCCGGAGACGATCCGGGCGAGATGCGGGGGCCATCGGGCGCATCCGCGGCGGCGCGGATTCGCGGCCGCCGGCGGGGCCCTGTTCCTCGTCGCGCCCGGCGCGGCCGGCGCGCAGGAGCGGACCGGCATCGCGGCGCTCGCGTCCTGGCGCAATCTCGTCGCCGCCCTCGACTGGCACGAGACCGCGGCGCTCGCCCTCTCGCTCGGCGTGATCGTGTTCGCGGTCGTGACCGCGATCACGCTCCTGCGCGCGCGCGCGCAGGCGGCGGCGGACGCCGCCGCTGCCCGCGCCGAGATCCAGGCACTGCGCGAGGCCTGCGACCGCGCCCATGCGCTGCTGCTCGCCGAGCCGCAGATCGTGGCAATCTGGCCGCCCTCCGACGGCGAGCCCGAGATCATCGGCGACATCGCGATCGCGACCCGCACGCCGGTGCCGCGCCGCGCGCTCGCCTTCGGCACCTGGCTCGAGCCCGCCAAGGCGCACGCGCTCGAGGACGCGGTCGACGCCCTGCGCGCGCGCGGCGAGGGCTTCCGGCTCGCGCTCTCCACCCTGTCGGGACGCCATGTCGAGGTCGACGGCCGCGCCATCGGCGGCCGCGCCGTGATGCGCATCCGCGACGTGAGCGGCGCCAAGCGCGAGTATGCCGAGCTCGCCGGCCAGCACCAGAAGCTGATGCGCGACGTCGAGACGGTGCGCGCGCTGATCGAGGCGCTGCCCTCGCCGATCTGGGTGCGCGACGCCACCGGTCGCCTCACCTGGGTGAACGCGGCCTATGCCCGCGCCGTGGACGCGCGCGACCCCACGGACGCGGTGGAGCGCGACCTCGAGCTGCTCGACCGCACGGCGCGCGAGGACGTCGGGCGCGCGCGCGCGATGCAGCAGTCCTACAAGGCGCGCCTGCCCGTGATCGTCGCCGGCACGCGGCGCATCCTCGACGTGATCGACCTGCCCTCGCGCGACGGCAGCGCCGGCATCGGCGTCGACGCCACCGAGACCGACGCCATGCGCGCCGAGCTCGCGCGCATGACCGACGCGCACCGGCGCACCCTCGACCAGCTCGCCACCGCGGTCGCGATCTTCGACGCCGACCGCCGGCTCACCTTCTACAACACGGCCTACCGCCTGCTCTGGGGGATCGACGCCGGCTTCCTGGACTCCGGCCCGACCGACTCGGCCGTGCTCGACCGGCTGCGCGCGGCGCGCAAGCTGCCCGAGGAGATGGACTTCCGCTCCTGGAAGGCCCAGCTGCACGAGGCCTATCGCGCGATCGACGCGCGCGAGCACGAATGGCACCTGCCCGACCTGCGCACGCTGCGGGTGGTCACCACGCCCAACCCGGAAGGCGGCGTGACCTACCTGTTCGACGACGTGACCGAGCGGCTCGACCTGGAGCGGCGCTACAATGCGCTGATCCGCGTCCAGGGCGAGACGCTGGAGAACCTGGCCGAGGCGGTGGCGGTGTTCGGCAGCGACGGCCGCCTCGACCTGCACAACTCCGCCTTCCTGCGCTCCTGGCGGCTCGAGGAGCAGGCGCTCGCCGGGCGTCCGCATGTCGAGGCCGTGATCGCGGCGTGCCGGCCACTCCATCCCGACGACGAGATCTGGGCGCAGCTGCGCGCGACCATCACGGGGCTGGAGCAGCGCGAGTCGATCTCGGGGCGGCTCGAACGCACGGACGGCACGGTGCTGACCTGCGCCACGGTGCCGCTGCCGGACGGCGCCACCCTGGTCACGTTCCACGACATCACGGACTCGGTGAACGTCGAGCGGGCGCTGCGCGAGCGCGCCGACGCGCTGGTGGCGGCCGACCAGCTCAAGAGCACCTTCGTGCAGCACGTCTCCTACGAGCTGCGCTCGCCGCTCACCAACATCATCGGCTTCGCGCAGCTGCTCGAGGACCCGAGCGCGGGACCGCTGAGCGAGAAGCAGCGCGAATATCTCGGCTACATCAATTCCTCGTCGAGCGCGCTGCTCGCCATCATCAACGACATCCTCGACCTCGCGACCATCGACGCGGGCGCGATGCAGCTCGACCTCGGCCCGGTGGACATCGCGCGCACCATGACGGCGGCCGCCGAAGGCGTGCGCGACCGCCTCGTCGAGCAGGGGATCCTGCTCGACATCCGGGCGCCCGAGGACATCGGCAGCTTCACGGCCGACGAGCGGCGGGTGCGCCAGGTGCTCTACAACCTCCTCTCCAACGCGGTCGGCTTCTCGCCCAAGGGCGAGGTGATCGTCTTCACGGCCGAGCGGCGCGACGACGCGGTCGTGTTCTCGGTGAGCGACCGCGGGCCCGGCATCCCGACCGGAATCGCGGACCGGGTGTTCGACCGCTTCGAGAGCCATACGCTGGGCTCCGACCACCGCGGCGCCGGGCTCGGGCTGTCGATCGTGCGTTCCTTCGTCGAGCTGCATGGTGGTACGGTCTCGCTCGACTCGGCGGTCGGGCGCGGCACCACGGTGAGCTGCGCCTTCCCGCTGGAGACGCAGGCGAGCCGCGCGGCGGCCGAATAGCGAAGGACGCGGATGCTCTCGGTGACCGGGCCAGGGCTGGCGGTGACGCTCGGCGACGAGCGGGCGACCCGGCGGCTGGCGATCGACCTTGCGAGCGTGCTCAAGCCCGGCGACACGGTGACGCTGTCGGGGGATCTCGGCGCCGGCAAGAGCACGCTGGCGCGCGCGCTGATCCGGCACGTGGCGGGCGACGCGCGCCTCGAAGTGCCGAGCCCGACCTTCACCCTGGTGCAGAGCTACGCGCTGCGCATCCCGATCGTGCATGCCGATCTCTATCGCGTCTCCGATCCGGGCGAGCTCGCCGAGCTCGGCCTCGACGAGACGGGCGACCACGCGATCGTGCTGGTCGAATGGCCCGACCGCGCCGAGGGCCTGTTGCCCGCGGACCGGATCGATATCTCGCTCCGGCTGCTGCCGCAGCAGGGGATGAGCCAACGCGCGGCGGATATCACGGGCCACGGGGCGCTCGCGCGCAGCGTCGAGCGCCTCAAGGCGCTGCGCATGCTGCTCGCCGAGACCGGCATGGCCGAGGCCGAGCGGCGGCACATGCAGGGCGACGCCTCGACCCGCGCGTACGAACGTCTCGCGCTGGGCGAGCGGCGCATGATCCTGATGAACGCGCCGCGCCGGCCCGACGGACCGCCGGTGCGCGGCGGGCGGCCCTACAGCGCGATCGCGCACCTCGCCGAGGACGTGAAGCCGTTCGTCGCCGTGGCGCGGGCGCTGCGCGAGCGCGGGCTGTCGGCGCCGCAGGTCTATTCCGCCGATCTCGACGAGGGCTTCCTGCTGCTCGAGGATCTCGGCGAGGAGGGCGTGGCGGCGGGCGAGCCGCCGGCGCCGATCGAGGAGCGCTACGCGGCGGCGGTCGACGTGCTGGCGGCGCTGCACCGGGAGACCCTGCCGCGGGTGCTGCCGGTGGCGCCGAACGTCGAATACGAGCTGCCGCCCTACGATCTGGAGGCGTTCCTGATCGAGGCCGAGCTCCTGGTCGACTGGTACGTCCCGCACCGCGGCGCACAGGTGAGCGAGACGGCGCGCGCGGAGTTCCTGGCGCTCTGGCGCGAGGCGCTCGGCACCGCATTCGCGACCCCGCCCACCTGGGTGCTGCGCGACTTCCATTCGCCCAACCTGTTGTGGCTCGCCGAGCGCGAGGGCACGGCGCGGGTCGGGCTGCTCGACTTCCAGGACGCGCTGATCGGGCCGGCCGCCTACGACGTGGTCTCGCTGCTGCAGGACGCGCGCGTCGACGTGCCGTCCGCCATGGAGATCGCCCTGCTCGGACGTTATGCCAAGGCGCGGCTCACGGCCGATCCGGACTTCGTGCCGGCGCGCTTCGCCGAGCTCTACGTCACGCTCGGCGCGCAGCGCGCGACCAAGATCCTCGGCATCTTCGCGCGCCTCGATCGGCGTGACGGCAAGCCGCAATATCTGCGTCATCTCGGCCGCGTATGGCGCTACCTGCGCCGCTCGCTGCAGCACCCCTCGCTCGCCGGGCTGCGCGCATGGTACGACGCGCACGCTCCCGAGCCGCCGGACGCATGAGACGAGAAGACCGAGCCGCGATGCCCCCACAGCCCCCGGCGATCCCGCGCCGCGCCATGGTGCTCGCCGCCGGGCTCGGCACCCGCATGCGGCCGCTGACCGACCGCGTGCCGAAGCCGCTGGTGCGGGTGGCAGGCGTCGCGCTGATCGACCACGTGCTCGACCGGCTGGCCGATGCGGGCGTGGAGACCGCGGTCGTGAACGTGCACCACTTCGCGGACCAGGTCGAAGCCCATCTCGCCGACCGGCGCCGCCCGCGCATCGTCATCTCGGACGAGCGCGCGGCGCTGCTCGACACCGGCGGCGGCGTCGTGAAGGCGCTCGCCCGGCTCGGCACGGAGCCGTTCTTCCACGTCAATTCCGACACGATCTGGATCGAAGGCGTGCGGCCGAACCTCACGCGCCTCGCCGAGGGTTTCGACCCCGCCGCCATGGACGTGCTGCTGCTGCTGGCGCCGGCGGCGGGCAGCATCGGCTACGAGGGCCGCGGCGACTTCGCGATGGGCCCGGACGGACGGCTCAGCCGCCGGCCGGAGCGCGGCGTGGTGCCCTTCGTCTATGCGGGGGTCGCGATCCTCTCGCCCGCACTGTTCGCGGACGCGCCGGGCGGGCCCTTCTCGCTCAACCTGCTGTTCGACCGCGCCATGGCGGCGGGGCGGCTGCACGGGCTGCGCCTGGACGGCACCTGGATGCATGTCGGCACGCCGGCGGCGATCGCGGCCGCCGAGGCCGCGATCGCGGCGAGCGTGGCCTGACGCTCCGGCGCGCGCGAGGCGAGCAGGACCGGCATCGAATCGCTATAAAGCGACATGGTCGTCTCGCCGCGCGTGTTCACGATTCCGGCCTCGGCGCCGTTCCTGCCGACGCTGATCCGCGCGCTCATGGATGGCCGCCTGGTCGAAGGCTTCCGGCCCGCGCGCGACCCCATGAGCCTCGCGGACGCGACCCTGTTCCTGCCGACGCGGCGCGCCTGCAGGCTCGCCCGCGATGCCTTCCTCGACGCGATCGCGGGCGACGCCGCGATCCTGCCGCGCATCGTGGCGATCGGCGACATCGACGAGGACGACCTCGTCTTCGCCGAGGCGGCGAGCGGCGCGGTCGCCGAGACCGCGCTGGCGCTGCCGCCCGCGCTCGACGGCTTCGAGCGCCGCATGCTGCTCGCGCGGCTGGTGCTCGCCTGGGCCGGGCAGATCGCGGCGCAGCAGGCAGGCGGGACGCCGCTGGTGGTGCACAGCCCGGCGGCCGCGCTCGCGCTCGCCGGCGACCTCTGCCGGCTGATCGACGACATGACGATCCGGCAGGTGCCCTGGGAGCGGCTCGACGGCCTCGTGCCGGACGCGCTCGATCCCTACTGGCAGCTCACGCTCGCCTTCCTGAAGATCGCGCGCACGGCCTGGCCCGCGATCCTCGCCGAACGCGGCGCGGTCGAGCAGGTGACGCGCCGCGACCTGATGATCGCGGCGGAGGCGGCGCGGCTGGCGCACGGAGAGGACGGCCCGGTGATCGCGGCGGGCTCGACCGCGTCGATGCCGGCGACCGCGCGGCTGCTCGCCGCCATCGCGCGGCTGGCGCACGGCGCGGTCGTGCTTCCGGGCCTCGACCGCGACCTCGACGCGCCGTCCTGGGAGCTGATCGCGGGCACGCGCGACGGCAACGGGCGCCACGTGGAGGCGCCGGCGGTCGGCCATCCGCAATTCGCGATGCAGGGATTCCTCGACAGCCTGGGCCTCGCACGCGACGACGTGGCGGTGCTGGGCGAAGCCGGCGCGCGCGAGCGGCTCCTCTCCGAGGCGATGCGCCCGGCAGCCGCGACCGAGCGCTGGGCGGACCGGCGCGACGACGCGGCGCGCCATGGCGCGCTCGCGAACGTCACGATGATCGAGGCGGCCAACGCGGAAGAGGAGGCGCTCGCGATCGCAATCGCGCTGCGCGAGACGCTGGAGAGCGAGACCGGAAGCGCGGCGCTGGTGACGCCGGACCGCGCGCTCGCGCGCCGGGTGACGGCGGCGCTTTCGCGCTGGAACGTGGCCGTGGACGATACCGGCGGCGACCGCCTGGCCGAGACGCCGGCCGGCGTGTTCGCACGCCTGGTCGCGGAGGCGGCCCTGGAGGGGCTGGCGCCGGCGCCGCTGCTGGCCGTGCTCAAGCATCCGCATTGCACGATCGCGGACGCGGACGCGGTCGCGGCCCTGGAGCGCGCAGTGCTGCGCGGGCCGCGGCCGCGGCCGGGCTCCGCCGGGCTCGCCCATGCGCTCGCGACGTTGCGTGGCACGCGCGAGACGCTGCACCGGGCTGACCCGCGCCTGGGCTTGGCGCGGGCCGAGCTCGACGCCGCCGCCGCCCTGGTGCAGCGGCTCGGCGCCGCGCTGGCGCCGCTCGAGAGCCTGGAGGGGGGACCGTGGAGCTTCGCGGACCTCGCCGCCAAGCATCTCGCCGCGATCGCGGCGCTCTCCGAGGACGCGGCCGGCCGCTCCGTGGCCCTGACGGGCCCGGACGGCACGGCGCTGCTCGCGGCGTTCGACGAGATCGTGGCGCGGCCGCGCGCGGAGGACCTCGTGCTGCGTCCGGCCGACTATGCGGAGCTGCTCGCGATCGCGATCGGCGACCGGGTGGTGCGCCGGCCGGGCGCGCCCGGCACACGGATCTGCGTGTTCGGCCCGCTGGAAGCGCGGCTCGCGCGACACGACCGCGTGGTGCTCGGCGGGCTGGTCGAGACCGTGTGGCCGCCGGACACGCGCAACGATCCCTGGCTCAGCCGGCCGATGCGGCTCGATCTCGGGCTCGATCTGCCGGAACGCCGCGTCGGTCTCTCGGCGCACGACTTCGCGCAGCTGATGGGCGCGCCCGAGGTGATCCTGACGCGCGCCGCCAAGCTCGGCGGCG
>PQAH01000172.1 GCA_003105195.1 Bradyrhizobiaceae bacterium | reverse complement strand
GAATCCTATCTCGGGGCGGAGGCGCTCTGATGCTTCGCGTCGAGAACCTCGATGTCTTCTACGGCGACGCCCAGGCGCTCGACGACGTGTCGCTCGAGGTCGCGGAGGGCACGATCGTCGCCATCGTCGGCGCCAACGGCGCCGGCAAGACCTCGCTGATCCGCACCATCGCGGGGATGCAGGCGCCGGCGCGCGGACGGATCCGCTTCCGCGACCGGGACATCGCGGGGCTGCCGAGCCACCGGGTGTGCAACCTCGGCATCGGCCAGGTGGCCGAAGGGCGCCAGGTGTTTCCCTCGCTGACCGTGGCCGAGAACCTCGACATGGGCGCCATGCTGCCGCGCGCGCGCGCGGCGCGCGGCGAGAACCGCGCGCGGGTGTTCGCGCTGTTCCCGCGCCTCGAGGAACGGCTCGCGCAGGCGGCCGGCACGCTCTCGGGCGGCGAGCAGCAGATGCTGGCGATCGGCCGCTGCCTGATGGGCGCGCCGGAGCTCGTGATGTTCGACGAGCCCTCGCTCGGCCTCGCGCCCGCGGTGGTGCAGGACGTGCTCAAGACCATCCGCGACCTCAACCGCGACGGGCTCACCTGCGTGCTGGTGGAGCAGAACGTCGCGGTGTCGCTGCGCCTCGCGGACCGCGCCTATGTGCTGGAGAACGGGCGCATTACGCTCGAGGGGAGCGGCAGCGCGCTGCTCACCGACGACCGCGTGCGGCAGGCCTATCTCGGGATGTAGGCCGGGATCCGGCGCGACGTCGGATGCGGCCGGTTCCTGTTTCGTGAGAGACCACGGTCGGGCTATGGTGCATTCATGATCTCGGTCCTGGCGAACCGGACCTACCGTCATCTTTTCGCCGCGCAGGTCATCGCCTTGGCCGGCACGGGGCTCATGACGGTCGCGCTGGCGCTGCTCGCATACGATCTCGCGGGGGAGAAGGCGGGCACGGTGCTGGGCACGGCGCTCGCCATCAAGATGATCGCCTATGTGGGCCTCGCGCCGCTGGTCGGCGATCTCGCGGGCCGCCTGCCGCGCCGTGCGTTCCTGGTGACGCTCGATCTCGTCCGCGCGGGCGTCGCGCTGGCGTTTCCGTTCGTCGACCAGGTCTGGCAGATCTACCTGCTGGTCGCGCTCCTCCAGTCGGCCTCGGCGGCCTTCACGCCGACCTTCCAGGCGACCATTCCCGACATCCTGACGCGCGAGGAGGACTATACGCGCGCGCTCTCCCTCTCGCGGCTCGCCTACGACCTGGAGAACCTGCTCAGTCCGACGATCGCGGCCGCCTTGATCGGCTTGTTCGGTTTCCACTGGCTGTTCGGCGGCACGGTGATCGGGTTCCTGGCGTCGGCGGCGCTGGTGCTGTCGGTGATCCTGCCACGCGCCGCGCCCGGGCCTGCGGCACAAGGCGCCGCGCGCAAGATCGGCCGGGGGATCGGAATCTATCTGGCGACGCCGCGCCTGCGCGGCCTCCTCGCCGTGAACCTGTCGGTCGCCGCCGCCGGCGCGATGGTCATCGTCAACACCGTGGTGCTGGTGCGGGGCCTGCTCGGGCGCGACGACGCCGACGTCGCGCTCGCGCTCGCCGCCTTCGGCGGCGGCTCGATGATCGCGGCCCTGGCGCTGCCGCGCGTCCTCGAGCGGTTCGGCGACCGCAGCGTCATGCTGCCCGCAGCGACCGCGATGGCCATCTTGCTCACGGCGTTCGCCTTCGTGACGGGTGCGGAGGCGACCGGCATGCTGTGGCCGGCGCTGCTCGTGGCCTGGTGCCTGCTGGGTGCGGCCTATTCGGCCGCACAGGTGCCGACCGGCCGCCTGCTGCGGCGCTCGGCGCATGCCGAGGATCGCCCCGCGCTCTTCGCCGCGCAGTTCGCCTTGTCGCATGCGTGCTGGCTGCTCACCTACCCGCTGGCGGGGTGGCTCGGCGGGACGATGGGAATGACCGCAACGCTGCTCACGCTCGCCATCCTCGCGGCGCTCGGCGCCGTGCTCGCCTTCCTGGTCTGGCCCGTCGCCGACCCGGACGAAATGCGGCACGAGCATGCCGAGCTGGAGGCGGATCATCCGCACCTCTCCGGCGGCGGCCGGATGCACAGCCATGCCTACGTGATCGACGACCTCCACAGGCGGTGGCCGGCTCCGAGCCGGGAATGAACGTGCTGGCGGACATCCAGCAGTGGATCTACGGGTCCGTGGCGGGCCATCTCGACGCCTTCGCGTCGACCGGGAAGCTGGGCGCGGCGCTCGCCATCCTGCCGCTCGGCATCGTATTCGGCGCGCTCCACGCACTCACGCCGGGGCACAGCAAGCTGCTGCTCGCTTCTTACCTCATCGGCTCCCGTCTGGCGTTGCTCCGGGGCTTCGCCGTGTCCAGCGTGCTCGCCGCGACGCATGTGATGTCCTCGGTTCTCATCGCCATGTTCGCGGTGCACCTGCTCGCGCGCAGCTTCGTCGGCGCGGGGCGCGCTCCGGTCGTCGAGGACCTCAGTCGCGGTCTGCTGGTGCTGATCGGTCTTTGGTTCGTGATGCGGGCCATCCGCGGCCGCGCCCATCACCCGCGGCAGGAAGGAACGGCGGTGGGGTTCGTCGCCGGCCTCATACCCTGTCCGTTGACGCTGTTCGTCATGGTGGCGGCGCTCTCACGGGACATCGCCGCCGTCGGCCTCGCCTTTGCGGGGTCCATGTTCATCGGCATTGCCCTGACGCTGGGCGCCGTCGCCGCGTTCGCGATCCTGGGACGCAACCTGGCGGTCCATGTCGCCACGCGCCACGGCAGCTCGGCCGCGAGGATCGCGCGCGTTCTCGACGGCCTCGGCGGACTGCTCCTGATCGCGTTCGGAGCGCTGGAACTGTCCCGTTAGGAGGCCGACGTGGATCGGATCAGGGTGGGATCGTCACGGCGTGCGGCCGGCGAGCGCGGCGAGCGCGGCGACCCGGACGGTGAGCGGCGAATCCGGGAAGGCCTGGCGCAGCGCGGCGAGCGCCTTGGCGCCGGATTTGGGATTGGACGTCAGCAGGTGCTCGGCCATGGCGCGGGCGAGCTCGGCCTCGGTGCGGCCGGTCATCGCATAGGGCGCGAGCGGCATGTCGCCGAAAGCCTCGGGGCTCACCGACGGAGACAGCGGATAGCTTGCCATGGATCTCACCCTTGTCCGCGGGACCGCCCAGCGACCGATCCTCGCCGTACCCCGTTAACGGCGCGTTAACGATGAATGGCGGATTTCGTTCCAATCCGGCGCGATCTCTACAGCAAGCGGCCGAGCAGCTCGCCGAGCTTGGTCAAGTCGTCCTGAGGCAGCTTGACGCCGACGTGGCGCTCGATCGCGGCCGCGTAGGTGTCCCACATGCGCCGCTGCAGGGCGCGGCCGGCCGGCGTGATCGCCACGAGCTGGCCGCGGCCGTCGTCCGGGCAGGGGGCGCGCGCGACCAGGCCGGCCTGCTCCAGGCGGTCGACCAGGCGCGAGGTCGAGTACTGCGGCAGCAGCATCGCCTTCTCGAGGTCGAGCGGGCGCAGCGTGCCGTCCGGTGCGCGGGAGAGCTCGAGCAGCGCGTCGTACCAGGCGAGCGGCGGGAAGCCCGCGGCCTTGAGGTCGCGCTCGACCGCGGCGAGCAGCGCGGTCTCGACGCGGACGAGCCGCGCCCAGGCGGTGACGGCCTCGGGCGAGGGCTTCTTGCGGGCGGCCATGGCGGGACACTAGCCGGTCGATGCAGCTGCATCAATGCCCGACGGCGGCGCTCACGCCGCGACCGTGCCCTCGGCGGGACCCGTGAAGGCGTCGGGCTGCGCCGCCGCGACCGCCTCGAGCTCGGCCATCACGGCGTCGAGGTGGGCGGCCATGGCGGCGGCGGCGGCCTCGGGCGCGTGGCGCCGCAGCGCGGCGACGATCGCCTGGTGCTCCGCGAAGGTCGCGGTCTGCCGCTCCGGGGTGCAGAGCAGGAGGCGCATGCGGTCGAGGCTCGCGCGCGCGGCCTCGACCGCGCTGCGCACGCGCTCGAAGCCCAGCGCGTCGAGCAGGAGCTCGTGCAGGGCGAGATCGAGGTCGTGGAAGCGGCCGCGGTCGCGGCTCTCCATGGCGGAGCGCTGGCCCGCCAGCACGCGGTCGAGCTCGGCGAGCAGGGCCGCGTCCGCCTGCGACGCGAGGGCGCGCACCGCCTCCACCTCGAGCGCGCGGCGGATGAACATGGCCTGGCGGCAGTCGACGATGTCGATGCGGGTCACGCGGGTGCCGCGCTGCGGCAGCACCTCGACGAGGCCCTCCGCCGCGAGCCGGCCGAGCGCCTCCGAGACCGGAAAACGCGAGACCCCGAGACGCCGGCAGAGCGCGGCCTTGTCGATGAAGGTGCCGGGCGGCAGCGCGAGGCGCACGATGGCGTCGCGGACGAGATCCTGGATGCGCGGCACGGTCCCGCCGCGCGCCTGGCGCGGCAGCGGCGGCAGGAAGGCGTAGGGCTTTTTTCGGGGTCGCGGCGGCATCGTAACATGCTAGTCAGAGGACGGCCGCCGGCACAAGCGCGCGAACGCCCCGCGCGAGCGCGAAACGGCCCGGCGGCGGGCTTTTCCAGGTGATCCCATGACGCTTGCACGCACGGTCCGCCTCTCTCGCGACGACAACGTGGTGGTCGCGGTCGACGCCATCGCGCAGGGTTCCGGCGCCGCCGGCCTGACCGCGCGCGAGCGCGTGCCGCGCGGCCACAAGATGGCGGTGGCGCCGATCCGCGACGGCGAGCCGGTGCGCAAGTTCGGCCAGGTCATCGGCTTCGCGTCGCGGCCGATCGCGCCCGGCGACTGGGTGCACGAGCACAATGTCACGCTGCACGATTTCGCGCGCGACTACCGCTTCGCCGAGGATGCGCGCAACGACGAGGTGCTCCCCGTCGAGCTGCGCGCGACCTTCGAGGGCTATGTGCGGGCGAACGGCCGCACCGGCACGCGCAACTATATCGGGATCCTCACCTCGGTGAACTGCTCGGCCTCGGCGGCGCGCTTCATCGCGCGCGAGGTCGAGCGCTCCGGCATCCTGGCGGACTATCCCGAGATCGACGGCGTGGTGGCGTTCGTGCACGGCACCGGCTGCGGGCTCGCGGCCCAGGGCGAGGGCTTCGACGTGCTGCGCCGGACCCAGTGGGGCTATGCGACGCACGCCAATCTCGGCGCCGCGCTGATGGTGGGGCTCGGCTGCGAGGTGTTCCAGATCGACCGCATGAAGGACGAATACGGGCTGGTCGAGGGCGACCACTTCCAGACCATGACGATCCAGGCGACCGGCGGCACCCGCAAGACGGTCGCGGAAGGGGTCGAGCGGATCAAGGCGATGCTGCCGGTGGCGGCGCGCGCGCGGCGCGAGACGCGGCCCGCCTCCGAGATCACGCTCGCGCTCCAGTGCGGCGGGTCGGACGGCTATTCCGGGATCACGGCCAATCCGGCGCTCGGCGCGGCGGCCGACCTCCTGGTGAAGCACGGCGGCACCGCGATCCTCTCCGAGACGCCCGAGATCTACGGCGCCGAGCACCTGTTGACGCGCCGCGCCGTGAACCGCGCGGTGGGCGAGCGGCTGGTCGAGCGCATCAAGTGGTGGGAGGCCTATACGGCGCGCAACGGCGGCGAGATGAACAACAATCCCTCGCCCGGCAACAAGGCGGGCGGGCTCACCACCATCCTGGAGAAGTCGCTCGGCGCGGCCGCCAAGGGCGGCACGACCACGCTGCGCGCCGTCTACGAATATGCCGAGCCCGTGACCGAGAAGGGCTTCGTGTTCATGGACACGCCCGGCTACGACCCGGTCGGCGCGACCGGACAGGTGGCGGGCGGCGCCAATGTCATGTGCTTCACGACCGGGCGCGGCTCGGCCTTCGGCTGCAAGCCGACGCCCTCGATCAAGCTCGCGACCAATTCCCAGGTCTATGCCAGCATGATCGACGACATGGACATCAATTGCGGCGACGTGCTCGACGGCGTGACGATCGCGGCCAAGGGCGAGGAGATCTTCCGCCGGGTGCTCGGCGTCGCCTCGGGAGCGCGCACCAAGTCGGAGGAGCTCGGCTACGGCGAAGCCGAGTTCGTGCCCTGGCAGATCGGTGCCGTGATGTAGTGTCAGGCGAGCCTGTCGACCAGGATCCCGGTGCCGCTCGCGGGCGGCGCGCGCGGCGGCTCGGGCTCGTTCGCCTGCTGTGCCGGCGGCGGGTTTTCGACCGGCTCGGGCGCCGGCTTCGCGGCGACTGCGGTGGTCGGCGTGACGGCGACGACGCCGATGTTCGACACGGCCATGAGAGATCCTTGTCCTCTTGCCGCGCGACTCTAGGGCGTCGCGGCTTAAGGCAAGGTCAGGCGGACCGGTCCATTGCGGGACGATCCGGCAAGCTCCCGTTCACCATCAGACGGCCGGCGGCCCGATGGTGACGCCGAGCCGGCCGACGCCCGCGACTTCGGCCACCACCCTGTCGCCGGGCACGAGCGCGCCGACGCCGGCGGGCGTGCCCGTCATGATGATGTCGCCGGCGGCGAGCGCCACCTGCTCGGAGAGCTTGGCGATCACCTCGGGCACGTTCCAGATCATCTGCGCGAGGTCGCCGTCCTGCTTGACGGTGCCGTTCACCGTGAGGTGGATGCGGCCCCTGGCGGGATGGCCGATCTCGGCGGCGGGCCTGAGCGCGCCGCAGGGCGCAGAGGCGTCGAAGGCCTTGCCGATCTCCCACGGCCGCTTGACCTCGCGCGAGGCGATCTGCAGGTCGCGGCGCGTGAGATCGATGCCGACGCCGTAGCCGTAGACGAGGTCGGGCGCCTTGTCGGGCGAGACGTTGCGGCCGCCGCCCTTGAGCGCGACCACCAGCTCCACCTCGTGATGCATGTCCCGGGTGAGCGGCGGATAGGGCACGGTGCCGCCGTCCGGCACGATCGCGTCGGCGGGCTTGGCGAAGAAGAACGGCGGGGCGCGCTCGTCCTGGCCCATCTCGCGGATGTGCTCGATGTAGTTGCGGCCGACGCACCAGATGCGACGCACCGGAAAGAGCTTGCTGGTGCCCGCCACCGCGAGGGCGGCTTGCGGCGGCGGCGCGATGACGTAGCGGTCGCTGTCTTGGCTCATCGGGGATCTCGGGTGGGAAACCGGGGCCTGCCGTACCGAGATTGGCCGGGCCGGTCAATGCGCAGCCGTCAGTCCCAGCGCTGCGGCGCGGGCAAGAGTCCCGGCAGCGTCGGCGCCTCGTCGGCAAGGCGGACGCCTTCGAGGGTCAGCAGGCGCTCCTTGGTCACGGCGCCGCCATAGGCCGAGAAGCCGCCGATCCTGCGTCCGGCCGCGAGCACGCGATGGCACGGGATGACGATCGGCACTGGATTGCGCGCCATGGCCTGGCCGACCGCGCGCGCGACCACGGGCGGGCCGGCCTTGCGCGCGACCTCGCCGTAGCTCGCGGTCATGCCCCAGCCGAGGCTGCGGGTCGTCTCGTAGATCCGCCGGTGGAAGGGGCTCACGCCGGACCAGTCGATGGGCACGGCCATGAACTCGATCCGGTCGCCGACCATGTAGCTCTGGATGTCCGTGATGGCGCGCCGGACGGGCGGCGGCGGAAGGTCGGGACCGGCGCTCCCCGACCGCTTCCGCAGCCGCGCCTCGGTCGCGTCGCGGTTCGATTCCGGCAGTTGCAGCCGTGTCAGTCCGGCTTCGGTCCAGGCGACGCCGCACGGACCGATGGCGGTCTCGAACAGGCAATAGTGCTCCCGCACGGCTGTCTCGGCGCGCATGTCCGTCGCCCGGAGTGAGAGAATCCGTCCGCAGGATAGCATTGTCGGCGCCGGGTTCTCATGGGTCGTGGGCTACCGCCGCCCGTCCGCCCGCGATCTTGCCGGGAATGTCGGAAAGACGATAGGCTTCCAAGTCGGGTCTCCCAGGGTATGTGCGGGTTCGGAAGCGGGGGCTCGCGTGCTCGCTCGACTGTTCGCGCCGCAGCTGGTTCTGCTCTACGTCTTCGCCGCTTCGGCCACCTATGTGCATTTCCGGGGCCGGGAGCGCTTGCGGATCGGCCGCCAGATCGGCGACCATTCGACCTGGCTCGCGCCCTACAACGTGCTCATGTACCTGTTCCAGGCGGTGCCGAACAAGCCGGTGCTGTCGGTCCGGGACTTCCCCGAGCTCGAGCAGCTGCGCGGCAACTGGGAGACGATCCGCGACGAGGCCGTGCGGCTGTTCGACGAGGGCTTCATCCGCGCGGCCGCCAGGAACAACGACTGGGGCTTCTACTCGTTCTTCCGCAGCGGCTGGAAGCGTTTCTATCTCAAATGGTACGGCGACTTCCTGCCGTCGGCGCGCGAGCTCTGCCCGAAAACCGTCGCGCTGCTCGATTCGATTCCGACCGTCCACGGTGCGATGTTCGCGGTGCTGCCGCCGGGCGCCAAGCTCGGCGCGCATCGTGACCCGTTCGCGGGCTCGCTGCGCTACCATCTCGGCCTGGTCACGCCCAACTCCGACGACTGCCGGATCTTCGTCGACGGCGAGAAATGCGTGTGGCGCGACGGCGAGGGGTTGCTGTTCGACGAGACCTACATCCACGCAGCCGAGAACCTCACCGACAAGACCCGCATCATCCTGTTCTGCGACGTCGAGCGGCCGATGAAGCTCGGCTTCGTGACGCGGATCAACCGCTGGGTCAGCCATCACATCGTCAAGGCCTCCGCGACGCAGAACGTCGAGGGCGAGCGCGTCGGCCTGATCAACAAGGCCTTCGGCTATCTCTACGAGGTGCACCTCGCCGGCCGGCGCCTGAAGGAGAAGAACCGGCGCGCCTACTATGTGTTGAAATACGCGGCCGGAATCCTGATCGTGGCGGGCATCGCGGCGACGGTGATCCGCTGAACGCCCTCACCGCGCCAGCGTCACGACCGCGGCGGAGGGCGCGGCCTGCTCGCTGAGCTGCAGCCGGTAGAAGGAGGCGTAGCGGCCGCCCTTGCGCAAGAGCTCGTCGTGACGACCCTGCTCGGCCACCAGGCCGCCTTCGATCACCAGGATACGGTCCGCGTGCATGATGGTGGAGAGCCGGTGCGCGATCACGATGGTGGTGCGTCCCTTGCAGAGCTCGGCGATCGCCTCCTGCACGTGGCGCTCCGACTCCGAATCGAGCGCGGCGGTCGCCTCGTCGAGCAGGATGACGGGTGCGTCCTTGATCAGCGCGCGCGCGATCGAGATGCGCTGGCGCTGTCCGCCCGAGAGCTGGAAGCCGTGCTCGCCGACCGGCGTGTCGTAGCCGGCCGGGAAGCCCATGATGAAGTCGTGGGCGTGCGCGGCCTTCGCGGCCGCGACGATCTCGGCGTCCGTGGCGCCGAGCTTGCCGAGCTCGATGTTCTCGCGCACGGTGCCGCGGAACAGGTGCACGTTCTGCCCGACATAGGCGATCTGCCCGCGCAGCGAGCCGCGCGACACCGCCGCGATGTCCTGGCCGTCGATCGTGATCGCGCCGGCTTCGATCTCGTAGAAGCGCAGGATCAGGTTCAGCACCGTCGACTTGCCGCCGCCGGATGGTCCGACCAGCGCGGTCACCTTGCCGGGCTCGGCGACGAAGCTCATGCCGCGCAGCACCGGCTCGTCCGGGCGGTAGCCGAAGCGCACGTCGGCGAACTCGACGCGTGCGGTGGAGAGCGCGAGCGGCGGCTTGTGAACTTCGTCCGGCTCGCCCGAAGGGCTGTCGAGCACCTCGAACAGCACCCGCACGCCGACCAGCTGGCTGTTGAGCTCGATGTTGAGGCGCGCGAGATGCTTGGCGGACGGCAGCGCCAGGAGGAAGGCCGCGATGAAGGAGAAGAACTCGCCGGGCGTGGCGCCGGCCTCCACCACGCGGTAGCCGCCGTAGATGATCGCGCCGGCGATCGCGAAGCCGCCGAGCGTCTCCATCAACGGGCTGGCGCGGTTCGCGACCCGCGCCCACTTGTTGGACTCGCCCTCGATGTCGCGGACGCTGGCGTCGAGCCGGCGGTGCATCTCGTCCTCGAGGGTGAACGCCTTGACCACCCGGATGCCCTGCAGCGCCTCCTGCATGGTCTCGATGATGCGGGCGTTGAAATCGAACTGCTTGCGGGCGATCGAGCGGATGCGGCGCACCAGCTTGCGCAGCAGGATCATGGCAGGCGGCACCACCAGGAGCGTGATCAGGCAGATCACCGGGTCCTGGACGAACATCACGGTGACGAGCCCGATCAGCGTGAACAGGTCGCGGCCGACCGCGTTGATCAGCAGGTTGAGCGACTGGCTCGCCGCGGCCGCGCCGGTGGTGAGGCGAGCGATGAACTCGGAGGAATGCCGGTCGGCGAAGAAGCTCAGGTTCTCCTTCAGGAGCTTGTCGAACAGCTGGCGCTGGTTGCTCGCCACCACCTTGTTGGCGACGCGCGAGAGCAGCACCGAGTGGCCGTAGGTCGCGGCGCCGCGCACGGCGAAGATCAGGACCGCGAGCAGGCCGACCGCGACGATGCCCGGGAAGCTGCGGTGGACATAGGCCTGGTTGATGATGTCGCCGAGCAGATAGGCGGAGATCGCGGTCGCACCCGCGGACACGCCCATCAGCACGAAGGCGACCGCGTAGAGGCGCCGGTGCGCATAGGCGTGCTCGACCAGCAGCCGGCGCACCATGGCGGGCGTCCCGTAGGGATCGGCGAACAGCGACTGGAACCAACCTGACATGCGGTGTCGAGCCTGACCCTCGGGAAAGCGCGATCGCGCGCCGCCCGGCACGTTCCTGCCCGTCCGGGACGGCCTTTTCAAGTCAAAACGGTCGCCGAATCAGCGGTTGCGGGTCTGGAGTTTGCGCTCCCAGGCGAGCGCGTGAGTGGCGATCGTCTCGAGGTCGTCGAGCTTCGGCTTCCAGCCGATCAGCGCGCGGGCGCGGTCCGAGGAGGCGACGATCTGCGCCGGGTCGCCGGGCCGGCGCGGGGCGAACTCGACGCGGAAGTCGATGCCGGAGACGCGCTTCACGGTCGCGATCACCTCGAGCACCGAGAAGCCGCGGCCGTAGCCGCAGTTGAGCGTGAGCGAGTCGCCGCCGCGGCGCAGATGCGCGAGCGCGTCGAGATGCGCGGCGACCAGGTCGCTGACATGGATGTAGTCGCGGATGCAGGTGCCGTCGGGCGTCGGATAGTCGGTGCCGAACACCTGCA
>PQAH01000171.1 GCA_003105195.1 Bradyrhizobiaceae bacterium | reverse complement strand
TGCGCTTCCTGCGGGCGTTAACCCACCCTGCAATCCTACGACGCGACCGTCAGCGCCACTCCACCTTGAGGACCTCGTAGGCCTTGGCGCCGCTCGGGGTGACGACCTCGACCTGCGCGCCCTTCTTCTTGCCGACGAGCGCGCGCGCAAGCGGAGACGTGATCGAGATGCGGCCGGCCTTGGCGTCGGCTTCGGGCTCGCCGACGATCTGCCACACGCGCTTCTCCTCGGTGTCCTCGTCGACCAGGGTCACGGTCGCGCCGAACTTGACGGTGTCGCCGGAGAGCTTCGAGACGTCGATGATTTCGGCGCGGGCGAGCTTGTCCTCGAGCTCGGCGATCCGCCCCTCGTTGTGCGACTGGGCCTCCTTGGCGGCGTGGTACTCCGCATTCTCGGAGAGGTCGCCATGGGTGCGCGCATCGGTGATCTGTTGGATGATGCGCGGCCGCTCCACCTGCTGACGCTGCTTCAGCTCGTCCTGCAGCGCCGTGTAGCCGGCGGCGGTCATCGGGATCTTTTCCATTCGCAGTGGTCCTCCGACCTGACGACAGAGAAAAACACCCCGATCGCGGACCGGCGGCGGTCCCGCGACCGTGGTACTCTTTCCTAAACCCGTGCCGTTGCGCGGCGTCGGCCGTCGGAAACCTTAGGCCTTCCCGCCGAAATAGCTCTGCAGCGCGCGAACCTCGAGCTCGCCCTCTCGGTGGGCTTTGATGCCCTGCGCCGCGGCTACGGCGCCTGAAAGAGTGGTGTAGTACGGCACTTTATGCAAGAGGGCGGCGCGGCGCAGCGACCGGCTGTCGGCCAGGGCCGTCACCCCCTCGGTGGTATTGAAAACCAGCTGCACCCCCCCGTTCTTGATCAGGTCGACGATGTGGGGCCGGCCTTCCAGCACCTTGTTGACCTTCTCGGCGCTCACCCCCTGCTCGGCCAGGTAGCGCTGGGTTCCGGAGGTGGCGATCACCCGGAACCCGAGACCCTCCAGCAGGCGGATCGTCTCGAGGATCCGCGGCTTGTCGAGGTCGCGCACCGAGACGAACACGGTTCCGGTCCGCGGCAGGATGGAGCCGCCGCCGAGCTGGCTCTTGGCGAAGGCGATCGGGAACGAGCGGTCGAGGCCCATCACCTCGCCGGTCGACTTCATCTCGGGGCCGAGCACCGTGTCGACGCCGGGGAAACGGGCGAAGGGGAACACGGCCTCCTTGACGCCGACATGGTCGAAGCGCGGCGGGCCGAGGCGGAAGCTCGCGAGCGGCTCGCCCGCCATCACCCGCGCGGCGATCTTGGCCACCGGGATGCCGATCACCTTGGCGACGAAGGGCACCGTGCGCGAGGCGCGTGGGTTCACCTCGAGCACGTAGATGTCGCCGTTCTTGATGGCGTATTGCACGTTCATCAGTCCGCCGACGTCGAGCGCGAGCGCGAGCGCGCGGGTCTGCCGCTCGATCTCGGCCAGCACCGGGGCGGCGAGCGAGTGGGGCGGCAGGGCACAGGCCGAGTCGCCCGAATGGATGCCGGCCTCCTCGATGTGCTCCATGATGCCCGCGATGTAGGTGTCCTTGCCGTCGGCGAGGCAGTCGACGTCCACCTCGATCGCGTCCGTGATGTAGCGGTCGATGAGCAGCGGGCGCTTCTCGGAGACCGCGAGCTCGGAGGGGCGGTCGAGGTCGGCGGTGAGCCGCGTCAGGTACTGGTCGAGCTGGCGCGCGTCGTGGACGATCTCCATGGCGCGGCCGCCGAGCACGTAGGAGGGCCGGATCACCACCGGGAAGCCGATCCGCTCGGCGATCGCCTGCGCCTCGGCGATGCTCGAGGCGATGCCGTTCTGCGGCTGGCGCAGCGCCAGGCGGTCGAGCAGCTGCTTGAAGCGGTCGCGGTCCTCGGCGAGGTCGATGGCGTCGGGCGAGGTGCCGAGGATCGGCACGTTCGCCTTCTCGAGCGCCTCGGCGAGCTTGAGCGGGGTCTGTCCGCCGAACTGCACGATCACGCCGTGCAGCGTGCCGTTCGCGCGCTCGGTCTCGACGATCTCGAGCACGTCCTCGGCGGTGAGCGGCTCGAAATAGAGCCGGTCCGAGGTGTCGTAGTCGGTCGACACGGTCTCGGGGTTGCAGTTGACCATGATGGTCTCGTAGCCCGCCTCCTTGAGCGCGAAGCAGGCGTGGCAGCAGCAGTAGTCGAACTCGATGCCCTGGCCGATGCGGTTCGGCCCGCCGCCGAGGATCACGACCTTGCGCTGCCCGGAGGGCGCCGCCTCGTCGGCGGCGGTGCCCGCGAAGGGCGTCTCGTAGGTCGAGTACATGTAGGCGGTCGGCGCGGCGAACTCGGCCGCGCAGGTGTCGATGCGCTTGAACACCGGGCGCACCCCGAGGCCGCGCCGCCGCGCCGTGACCTCGTCCACCGGGAGGCCGGTCAGCTTGGCGAGGCGCGCGTCCGAGAAGCCCATGGCCTTGAGGTCGCGCAGCACGCGCGGGCTCTCCGGCAGGCCCTTGGCGCGGATCTCGGCCTCGATGTCGATGATGCGGCGGATCTGCGCCAGGAACCACGGATCGATCCGGCAGTACTCGTAGATCTCGCGGTCCGGGAAGCCGAGGCGCATCGCCTGCGCGACCTTGAGGATCCGGTCCGGCGTCGGCGTGCCGAGCGCGGCGCGGATCGCGTTCTTGTCGTCGCCCTGGCCGAGCCCCTCGATCGCGATCTCGTCGAGGCCGGTGAGGCCGGTCTCGAGCGAGCGCAGCGCCTTCTGCAGCGATTCCTGGAAGGTGCGGCCGATCGCCATCGCCTCGCCCACCGACTTCATCGAGGTCGTCAGCACGGGCTCGGCGCCCGGGAACTTCTCGAAGGCGAAGCGCGGGATCTTGGTGACCACGTAGTCGATGGTCGGCTCGAAGGAGGCCGGCGTCGCGCCGCCCGTGATGTCGTTGGCGATCTCGTCGAGCGTGTAGCCGACCGCGAGCTTGGCCGCGACCTTGGCGATCGGGAATCCGGTCGCCTTGGAGGCGAGCGCGGAGGAGCGCGACACGCGCGGGTTCATCTCGATCACGACCAGGCGGCCGTCCGCGGGATTGACCGCGAACTGCACGTTGGAGCCGCCCGTCTCGACGCCGATCTCGCGCAGCACCGCGATCGAGGCGTCGCGCATCAGCTGGTATTCCTTGTCGGTCAGGGTCAGCGCCGGCGCGATGGTGACCGAATCGCCGGTGTGCACGCCCATCGGATCGACGTTCTCGATCGAGCAGACGATGATGCAGTTGTCGCGCTTGTCGCGCACCACCTCCATCTCGAACTCTTTCCAGCCGAGCACCGATTCCTCGATCAGGACCTCGGTGGTGGGGGAGGCGTCGAGGCCGCGCTCGATGATCTCGATGAACTCGGCCTTGTTGTAGGCGATGCCGCCGCCGGTGCCGGCGAGCGTGAAGGAGGGCCGCACGATCGCGGGCAGGCCGATCTCGGGCAGCGCCTCGAGCGCCTCGATCAGGCCCTTCTCGATGTAGCGCTTCTTGCGCTCGGCGTCGCCGTCGGACCAGGCGGCCGCGAAGGCCTCGAGCGCCTCCTGCTCGGCGGCGGGAGAGAGGCCGCGCGCCTTGATCGCCGCGATCTCGGCGTTCTTGCGCTCGCGGTCGGCCTTCTTCAGGTCGGAGGCGTTGGCGAGCGAGGAGCGCGGCGTCTCCAGCCCGATCTTGCGCATGGCCTCGCGGAACAGCTCGCGGTCCTCGGCCTTGTCGATCGCCTCGGCGGTGGCGCCGATCATCTCGACGCCGAACCGGTCGAGCACGCCCATGCGGCGCAGCGACAGCGCGCAGTTGAGCGCCGTCTGCCCGCCCATGGTCGGCAGCAGCGCGTCGGGACGCTCCTTCTCGATGATCTTGGCGACGATCTCGGGGGTGATCGGCTCGATATAGGTCGCGTCCGCGAGATCCGGATCCGTCATGATGGTGGCCGGATTGGAGTTGACCAGGACGATCCGGTAGCCCTCCTCCTTGAGGGCCTTGCACGCCTGAGTTCCGGAATAATCGAACTCGCAGGCCTGGCCGATGACGATGGGTCCCGCGCCGATGATCAGGATCGATGAGATGTCGGTGCGTTTGGGCATCGGCTCCGAAATGGGCGCAAAAAAAAGGCGGCGTGGGGCACGCGCCTTGCTGGCCGGCAACCCGAGGTTCGCCGCGGCGCCGGCTCAATAGCCCAGAATCTCCCGTGAGGGAAGAGCGGGAGCGGCGCTGCACAGGAAAATGGTCGAATCCTCACCTCGCGGTGCCTGCGGCGAGGGCGATGGAGGCCCGGGCCCGGATTCGAACCGGACATGAGGGGCGTTGCACCGCCCCAGCGTCTCCACTCCGCCACCGGGCCATCTGGAGAACGGGTATCACGAGACCGTGACTATTCCCTTCCGAGCGGCTCCTGCCAAGCCCCGGCTTGGAGGTAATGTTAATCGGCGGGACGGGCCCGGAAGGTCATGCGCGCGGGATTGTGCTCCATGTTGCGCGGGAGGCGCTCGGCCGAAAAGCCCGCGGCCGCGAGCTTGGCCATGAAGGCGGATTCCGCATAGCGGGTGACGCCGAGCGTCTTGCGCAACCTGCCGTAGCGCGAGGTGGCGGTGCGGGCGAGGCCGACGAGCGCCGCGAGCAGGAAGCCGTTGGCGGCCGCGTAGCGCAGGAGCGCGATCACGTCGCTCACGGGCCCGACATCCGGCGGGATCACGTCGGCCACGACCAGCGTGCCGCCGGGGACGAGCAGGCGCCGCCACGCGGCGAGCAGCCGGTCGAGCTCGGCCTCGGTGAGATACTGCGCGAGCGAGTTGGCGACGATCAGGTCGAGGCTCGCCGGCGGCAGCGCCTCGACCTCCTCGGGCGCGAGCGCGCGGATCCTCGGGTTGGCGGCGAAGCGCGCCGCGATCGCGCGGCGCACGCTCGGCGCGGCGTCGCAGAGCAGGACCTCGCCGGCGACGGCCGCGACCTTGTCGGCGTGGATCGCCTCGCCGCAGCCGTGGTCGAGGACGCGCGCGCCCGGATGCGGCACGAACCCCGCGATCTGCTCGGCGATCTCGCGGTAGTGGACGTCCTTGTGGCGGGCGTTGACGTAGATCGAATGCGCGTTGTCCCAGAAGCTGCGCCAGTCGGACATGGCCGTGCCCCGCTTCCGAAGCTCGTGGAACTCAGCGGCGCCAGAGCGTGACGAGCGGCCCGTCGGCGCCGAACACCGGGTCGGACTCGGGCACCGGCACCCGCGGAATCGATTTCAGCGCGCGCGCATGCTCGGCGCGCGACCCGCGGCAGAGGTCGAGGCGGCCCTCCGGCGGATAGGCGCCGACGACCAGCAGGTCCGGCGTCGCCCACAGGTTCTGGTGCCCGGTGCCGGCCGGCAGCACCGCGACGTCGCCGCTGCGCAGGTCCAGCTCGACGCCCTGCTCGCCGCCGAAGCGCACCCGCGCGCCACCGCGCGCCATGCCGAGCACCTCGTGGATCATCGAGTGGTAGTGCACGAAGGGGTAGATGCCGTTGCGCCACATGTCGCCCCAGCCGTTCCGGCGGAACGCGGCCTCGATCACCTCGGCCGGATCCGGCGTACCGGCGAGGTCGATGCCGCCGCGGTAGACCAGCAGCGGCAGCGACGGGTTGTTGGGTATCGACCCGTCGTCCGCGAGCAGGAAGGTCTCGGGCTGGATCGCGGTCGGATCGGCCATGGTCCCCTGGTCGGCCAGTCTTGCTCTCATACCCGCCTTATAGGCGGCCCGGGTTTACGCTCTCTTGCGGCTCCCGCACCCCGCCAGGGCGAACCGGGGCTCATGCCTGCTTGTGCCGCCGCATGAGGTCGACGAAGCGGGCGAACAGATAGTGGCTGTCGCGCGGGCCGGGCGAGGCCTCCGGGTGATACTGCACCGAGAAGACCGGCTTGTCCTTGAGCGCCAGGCCGCAGTTCGAGCCGTCGAACAGGGAGACATGGGTCTCCTCGACATTGGCCGGCAGCGTCGCGCGGTCGACCGCGAAGCCGTGGTTCATGGAGGTGATCTCGACCTTGCCGGTGGTCAGGTCCTTCACCGGGTGGTTCGCGCCGTGGTGGCCCTGGTGCATCTTCATGGTGCGGGCGCCGATCGCCAGCCCGAGCATCTGGTGCCCGAGGCAGATGCCGAAGGTCGGGACGCCGGAGGCGATCACGTCGCGGATCACCGGCACCGCGTAGTCCCCGGTGGCGGCGGGATCGCCGGGGCCGTTGGAGAGGAACACGCCGTCGGGCGCGAGCGCCAGGATGTCCTCGGCGCTGGCGGTCGCCGGCACCACCGTCACCTTGCAGCCGTTGCCGGCCAGCATGCGCAGGATGTTGCGCTTGATGCCGTAGTCGACGGCGACCACGTGATAGTCCGCCTTCTCGAGGCGGCCGTAGCCCGTGCCCCACTGCCAGGGGGTCTCGTCCCAGGTGAAGCGCTGCGCCGTGGTGACGGTCGGCACCAGGTCCATGCCGACGAGACCGGGCCAGGCGCGCGCCTCGGCGAGGAGCGCCGCGATGTCGAAGCGGCCGTCCGGCGCATGGGCGATCACGGCATTGGGCATGCCCTTCTCGCGGATCAGGCTGGTGAGCGCGCGCGTGTCGATGCCGGCGAGGCCGATCACGCCGCGGCTCCTGAGCCACTGGTCGAGATGCCGGGTCGCGCGGTAGTTGGAGGGCTCGGTGATCGGCGTGCGCAGCACGGCGCCGACCGCGCCGGGCGTGGCCGCGAGGCTGACGGTCTCGATGTCCTCCTCGTTGGTGCCGACATTGCCGATATGCGGGAACGTGAAGGTGATGATCTGTCCCGCATAGGAGGGGTCGGTGAGGATCTCCTCGTAGCCGGTCATCGCCGTGTTGAAGCACACCTCGCCGACCGCCTCGCCGACGGCGCCGAGGCCGAAGCCCTCGAGCACGGTTCCATCCGCCAGCACGAGCACGGCCGTGGGGCGGGGCTCGCTCCAGCCGGCCGCGGGGGCGCCTTGAGTCTCGGTCATTTGGAGCCTACATATTCGCCGCCGCCAACGGACCCCGGCACCGGCCCCACTGTCGACGCGATGAATTCCCGCCCGGAGGGCGCGATGCGATCGGCGCGGAAACTAGGGCACCCGAGCGGGGTGGTCAACCCAGGCGGTCAGGACAAATTCGCTGGGATATCAATCGTTTAGCCGTTACCCACAAGCGGGGCGGCGACGCCATCACCCCGAAAGGCAAGACCCGTGCTGCGCGACGACATCAATACCGGCCTGAAAGAGGCCGTGAAGGCCCAGGACAAGCGTCGCATGTCGACGCTGCGCCTGATCAATGCCGCCATCAAGGACCGCGACATCGAGGCGCGCGGCCTCGGCCGCGACGCGCTCACCGACGAGGAACTGCTCGGCCTCCTGCAGAAGATGATCAAGCAGCGCCAGGAATCGTTCGAGATCTACGAGAAGGCCGGGCGCGCCGACCTCGCGACGCAGGAGCGCGAGGAGATCGCGATCATCTCGTCCTACCTGCCGAAGCAGATGTCGGAGGACGAGGTGCGGAGCGTCTGCGCCTCGGTGATCCAGGAGATGGACGCGCATGGCCTCAAGGACATGGGCAAGTGCATGGCGGCGCTGAAGGAGCGCTATGCCGGCAAGATGGACTTCGCCAAGGCGAGCGCGGCCGTGAAGGGCATCCTCGCGCGCTGAGCCGCTCCGGTCCGTGGGCCGGGCGGCGGCCGGCTGGCGCGGCCCGCCTGTGGATAACCGGGACAATCCCGTCTTTGCGGGCGTCCCGCATTTCGCCACCTCTATGAGAGAGGATGTGGTGGAGATTGCGAATCACCCATGCGCTTTCCGGCTGCCTTTCTGGATGAGCTCCGGGCGCGACTTCCGGTGTCGGAGGTCGTCGGCCGCCGCGTGACGCTCAAGAAGGCCGGGCGCGAGTGGAAGGGGCTCTCGCCGTTCAACAAGGAGCGGACACCTTCGTTCTTCGTGAACGACCAGAAGGGGGCGTGGTTCGACTTCTCGTCCGGCAAGAACGGCACCATCTTCGATTTCGTGATGGCGACCGAAGGCGTCTCGTTCCCCGAGGCCGTGGAGCGGCTCGCCGCCATGGCGGGGCTGCCGGTGCCCAAGGTCTCGGAGGAGGCGGAGGCGCGCGAGGAACGGCGCAAGACCCTCCACGAGGTGCTCGAGCTCGCGGCCAAGTTCTACGAGGCGACGCTCGCGGCGCGGGCCGGCGCAAAGGCGCGCGGCTACCTCGCGGATCGCGCGGTCTCGCCCGCGATGCAGCTCCGGTTCCGGCTCGGTTATGCGCCGGGAGAGCGCTTCGCGCTCAAGGAGCATCTCGGCGCGCAGGGCGTGCCGGTCGAGGACATGATCGAGGCGGGGCTGCTGGTCGCGGGCGACGACATCCCGGTGCCCTACGACCGGTTTCGCGACCGGGTGATGTTCCCGATCACCGACCTGCGCGGACGCATCATCGCCTTCGGCGGCCGCGCGCTCGAGAAGGACGTGCCGGCCAAGTACCTCAACTCGCCGGAGACGCCGCTCTTCCACAAGGGCGCGACCCTCTACAACGGCGCGGCGGCGCGCCAGGCGGCCCACGAGGGCGCGCCCGTGATCGTGGTCGAGGGCTATGTCGACGTGATCGCCATGGTCACGGCAGGCTTTCCCGCGACGGTGGCGCCGCTCGGCACGGCGCTCACCGAGGACCAGCTCGCGCTGTTGTGGAGGATGGCCGAGGAGCCGGTGCTGTGCTTCGACGGCGACGCGGCCGGGATGCGCGCCGCCTATCGTGCGGTCGATCTCGCGCTGCCGCTGCTGCGGCCCGGGCGCAGCCTGCGCTTCGCGACGCTGCCGGGCGGACAGGACCCGGACGACCTCGTGCGCTCCGGCGGGCCGGATGCGGTCGCCGAGGTGATCGCCGGGGCGCGGCCGCTCGCCGACATGCTGTGGCAACGGGAGACCGAGGCCGGCGGCTTCGACACGCCCGAGCGGCGCGCCGCGCTCGACCGGCGCGTCGGCGAGATCGCTGCCGGCATCTCCGACGAGGCGGTGCGCAGGTATTACCGACAGGACCTGCAGGAACGCGTGCGCCAGAAGTTCGCGCCGGCGCCGCGCCGCTTCGAGCCGGCGCGCCGTTTCGAGGGAACTCCGCGCCGACCGGCCGGGCCGCATGGCGGGTTGCGCGAGGCGTCCGCGACGCTCAGCCCGCGGTTCCTGGCGAGCTCCATCGTGCGCGGCAGCCTGAGCGGCATCCCGGTGCGGGAGGCGCTGATCCTGGTCGCGATCGTCAATCACACCTGGCTCCTGGAGCACCATTCCGAAGATCTGGCCGATCTCGAGTTCCGGCATCCCGACGCGGATCGCCTGCGGCGGGTGATCCTGGACACGGCGGCCGGCCACGTCCCGGCCGCCGCGGCGCTGCGCGCGGCAATCGCGGCGCGGGAATTCGGAACCGTGCTGGCGCGGATCGAGGCCGCCATCACCCACCCGTCCGACTGGCCGGCGCGCGAGGGGGCGGCCGAGGAAGACGTGCGCCAATGGTGGGTGCATGTCGTCTCCTTGCATCGCAAGTCCCGGACGCTACATAGGGAACTCAGGAATGCCGAGCAGGCCTTGGGGACGGAGCCGAGCGAGGAGAATTTTGCTTGGCTGCGCGATGTCCAGGCGCAGCTGGCCGCGCTCGAGGGCACGGAAGCCATGATCGAGGGCTTCGGGATGCCATCCGGACGGTCGGTCCGGACGCTTTGAGACCGTCTTCCGGGAGGAGCCCGAGCGGATCGATTCATTCGCCTATGAGTAGGGGCTCCTGCTATGCAGGGCCCCGTCCGTCCCGGCGGCGCGGCGGCGCGCAGCCCCGGGGGCTTCGGGAGGAAGTGAAATCGGCTTCGGCCGGGTGTTCGTTTGGTTAATCGGGGCTTAAGACCCCCAGCAGACACTCCGAAGCCCGAATCGTTCGGGAGGCGCTCGAGGCCCGCCGCCCGGAATCCGGCCGCACCGCTTGGCCGCAGAGGGATCACGTTGATGCCATCGAAGACTGCAACCAAGACGAAGCGCGCGGCCCCTTCCAAGCGACCGCCGGCGCGGCCCGCGGCCAAGAAGCCTTCGAAGCCGGCGCCTCCGAAAGCGGCCGCCAAGCCTTCGTCCGCCAGGCAAAAAGAGAAGGAGAAGGAGCCCGTGGTGACAAAGGCTGCGACGGCGAAGAAGCCCGAGACGAAGGGCCCGGCCAAAGCGCCGATCAGCAACGTGGAAGCCATCAAGGCCGCGGCCCTGCGGCCGACGGCCGGCAAGGCGAAGCCCGGGCAGAAGGAGGAGGGCGAGAAGGAGGCGGCCGACACGCCGGACAGCCCGCTGCTCGATCTCTCGGACGCCGCCGTCCGCAAGATGATCAAGAACGCCAAGAAGCGCGGCTATGTCACCTACGAGCAGCTCAACGACGTGCTCCCCTCCGAGGAGGTCACCTCGGAACAGATCGAGGACGTGCTCGCGATGCTCAACGACATGGGCATCAACGTCATCGAGTCCGAGGAGGCCGAGCAGGACGAGGAGGAGGGGCGCGAGGAGGACGACGACGAGGAGGGGGGCGACCTCGTCGAGGTCACCCACAAGACCCCCGCCAAGGCCGAGAAGTCCGAGCCCGGCGAGCGCACCGACGATCCGGTGCGCATGTATCTGCGCGAGATGGGCTCGGTCGAGCTGCTCTCGCGCGAGGGCGAGATCGCGATCGCCAAGCGCATCGAGGCCGGCCGCGAGGCGATGATCGCGGGGCTGTGCGAGAGCCCGCTCACCTTCCAGGCGAT
>PQAH01000170.1 GCA_003105195.1 Bradyrhizobiaceae bacterium | reverse complement strand
CGAGGATGATCGCCAGGTTCGCGACCGTGTTCCGATACATGGAGAACATGAAGCCCATCATGATAACCGCCATGGCGGCCCCCATCATCAGCGCCATCCAGGTCCGCGTCTGGCTGTAGGCGACGTGCTCGAGCGCGTAGGTGTTGAGGTACATCATGCCGAACATCGCCACGGTCGAGACCGCGATCATGGCAGCGAGGCGGGGGTAGCTCATCGAGACTCTCCTGAGGCGCGGTTCGCCCGGTGGGGGAACCCGCCACGGCGCGGCGTGTTCCATCGGAACCCGGCGTCGAGGTCCCAGGAGGGAAGGCGCGAGCGGGCCTCGTTCGCCGGCGCGACCGTTCAACCGGCCCGCAACCGCAGCGCGCGCAGGGCGTTGAGGATCACGGCGACGTCGATCGCCTCCTGCAGCAGCGCGCCCTGCACCGGGGTGATGTGGCCGAAGGCCGCCGCCACCATGCCGGCCACGGAGAGGCCAATGCCGGCGGCGACACTCTCCAGCGCGATGCGCCGCGTGCGGCGCGCGATCTCGATGCCGGGCCGGATCCGGTCGAGCCGGTCGACCAGGATCACGACGTCGGCGGCCTCGGCGGAGGCGGCGGCGCCGCGCGCGCCCATGGCGACGCCGACATCGGCGGCCGCCAGCGCCGGCGCGTCGTTGACGCCGTCGCCCACCATCATCACGGGACCGTATTTGCGCTCGGCCAGCACCACCATGACCTTCTGGTCGGGAGAGAGCTCCGGCCGCACGGCATCGAAGCCGAGATCCTTGACGACCGCCTCGGCGACCTCGCGGCGATCGCCGGTGGCGAGCACGATGCGTTCGACCCCGAGCGTGCGCAGGCCGGCGAGCAGCGGCTCGGTGCCGGAGCGCAACTCGTCGGCGAGCACGAGCTCGGCGGCCTGCGCGCCGTCGATGGCGACCGCCACCCGGATCGCGCCCGCGGTTTCCGGATCGCGTGGCGCGCCGGGCGGTTGTCCGAGCTTCCGGGCCACGAAGCCGACACCGCCGACGATGACGCGACGGCCTTCGACGGTGCCCTCCACCCCCTCGCCCGCCGTCTCGACGACGCCGGACGGCACCGACAGCGCGAGCCCGCGCCGGATCGCCTCCGCGACGATGGTCTGGGCAATGGTGTGCTTGGAGGCCTGCTCGAGGGAGGCCGCGATGCGCAGGAGCGAGTCCGGCTCCGCGGCGTGGTTGGCGACGAGACGCGGCCGTCCCTCGGTGAGGGTTCCGGTCTTGTCGACGACCACGACCTTGATGCGCGCCAGGGTCTCCAGCACCTTGGCGCCCTTGATCAGGACGCCCTGCTTGGCGGCGCGCGAGAGCCCGGCCACCAGCGCGACCGGGACCGCGAGGATCAGCGGGCACGGAGTCGCCACCACCAGCACCGCCACCGCGCGCACCGGATCACCGGTCAGGCCCCAGGCGCCGGCCGCGAGCGCCACGGTCACGGCCAGGAACACCAGCGCATAGCGGTCGGCCATGCGCGACATCGGCGCCTTGGCGCGCTGCGCCTGCGCGACCAGCCGCACGATGCCCGCATAGGTGCTGTCCGCCGCCTTGCGGCGCGCCAGGAGATCGAAGGCATCGCCGACATTGGTCGCGCCGCTCATCACGGCCTCGCCATGGGCACGGCGCATCGGCAGCGATTCGCCCGTGAGGGCCGACTCGTCCAGCACCGCGACGCCGTCGGTGACGGTGCCGTCGACCGGCACGACGTCGCCGTGCCGGATCATCACACGGTCGCCCGGCGCAACCGCGTCCAGCGCCACCTCCTCGAGCCCGCCATCGCGATGGCGCAGGGCGGTGCGCGGCGCGCGCGCGAGCAGCGCCGTCATCTCGTGGCGGGCGCGGCGCTCGGCGTAGCTCTCCAGGTACTGGCCGCCCGCATACATCAGGGCGACGATCACGGCGGCGAGCTCTTCGCCGAAGAGGAGCGCCGCGCTCATCGAGAGCGCCGCGACGATGTCGAGGCCGAGCTCGCCGCGGCCGAGGCTGGTGACGATCTCGGCGACGAGCGCGGCCAGCACCGGCAGCGTCGCGACCGCGAAGATCGCGGCGGCGAGCTCCGGCCGCTCGAGGTGCCAGGCCACGAGACCGGCGACGAGGCCGCCCGCCGGAACCGCGACCAGCACGGGCCTGAGGGTGCGATGAAGCTCGGCGAGATCCATTGAGCTGCAGCCGATCCGGTCCCGATCGGTGATACCGGGATCACCCAGGGACCTCAATTCACGGGCCGCAACCTTGATCCGCGTCAACGGATCCGCCGGCCGTCCAGGAGCGAGGCGACCTGATGACGCGCGCGTGCTGCGCGCGATGTCGAGCTGATCCCGGCGCGGTTCCTACGCCCAATGGATAGGATCCCGGTTACGCGCGGCGCGCCAGGACAACGTGCAGGGCGGCCTCGGATGGCACCTGGCGCACCACCTCGTAACCGAGCGCGGGCAGGTCGAAGCCGGCGAACAGCGGCTCGCCGACGCCGAGCAGCACCGGCGCGACCACGAGATGCAGTTCGTCGACCAGCCGGGCCGACAGATACTGGCGGATCGTGGCTGGGCCGCCGCCGACGCGCACGTCGCGGTCGCCCGCGGCCGCCCGCGCGCGGGCGAGCGCTGCCTCGATCCCGTCGGTGACGAAGTGGAACACGGTGCCGCCCTGCATTTCCAGGGGCGGGCGCGGGTGATGGGTCAGGACGTAGGCCGGCACGTGATAGGGCGGGTTCTCGCCCCACCAACCCCTCCAGCTTTCATCCGGCCAGGGGCCGCGCACGGGCCCGAACATGTTCCGGCCGAGGATCCAGGCGCCGATATTCTCCATGCTCTGCGCCGCGAAATCGTCGTCGATGCCGGTCGTGCCCTCCTCCCCGCCGAACATGCGCCGGAATGTGCGCGTCGGATAGAACCATTCGTGCAGCCGCGTGCCGCGGCGACCGAGCGGGTTGTCCAGGTCCTGCGCCGGGCCGGCGCCGTAGCCGTCGAGCGAGACCGCGAAAGCGGCGACGCGAAGCCGGGACATGACGGGGGCCTCCCAGGCTGATTGCAGATCGCATCTGGTTCGGCTGTACCCCAACCGGTGCCGTTCTGCAACCGGTCAGGTGCGATCGCAGGGACCCCGGCCGGTGCAGCCGGATCGGCCCGCCACGGGCCTGGTCGGGCGCTCATCCCTTGGCGGCCGGCACCTGCCCCATCTCCTTGAGCACCTCGTTGGCGGCCTTGAAGGCGTCGAGCCCGGCCGGGATGCCGCAATAGACGGTTGCGTGAAGCAGCACCTCCTTGATCTCTTCAACCGTGACGCCGTTGTTGATGGCGCCGCGCACGTGCAGCTTGACCTCGGGGGTGCGGTTGAGCGCGGTCAGCATCGCGAGGTTGAGGAGGCTGCGGGTCTTGCGGTCGAGCCCCTCGCGGGACCAGGCGTAGCCCCAGCACCACTCGGTGGTGATGCGCTGGAACGCCATCATGAAGTCGTTCGCGGCCTTGAGCGAGCCGTCGACGTAGTCGGCGCCCAGCACCTCGCGGCGCAGCGCGAGGCCCTGGTCGAAGAGTTCGCCGATGGTCGTGCTGGTCTTCTCAGTCATGGAGCACCTGTCGCCTGTTGCTGTGGAAGTGTCCTGGTATCCCGACTATGCGCCTCACGCCCTGCCCTTCGCCTCGCCGCCGGCGCAGTCCTTGACCGCGCCCCGGGACGCTACGACTTGCGCCTGCGCTGTTCCGGCGCTTCGGGTGCGGCCGGCCCGGCCTGGGCCTCGAGGATGTTCAACGCGGCCTGCGCGGCGCGATCCACGTGCTCCATGGCGGCCTTGCGCGCAGCCTTGCCGTTGCCCGCCATCAGCGCGTCCATCAGCCCGTTCAGCTCCTTCAGGCTCTGGCGCGCGCGGCCCGGCGCCTGCAGGGAGGTCGCGCGCAGCACCATCACCCGCGAATTGAGCATGCGCAGGGTCTGGCCGATGGCCTCGTTGCCGCATCCCCCGACCAGGCTCGCATAGAAGCGGTTCTTGGCATCGAGGCGGACCACCGGATCCTCGTTCTGGAACGCGTTCCTGAGCTGGCGGAAGCTCTCGCGCAACGCCGCCCGCTCGGCGTCGCGGGCGACCTCCGCGAACAGCTGGCTCGCGAGCCCCTCGAGCTCGCGGCGGACCTGGTAGATCCCCTCGGCCTCCTTCGGGGTGAGGCCGGCGACGATCGGCCCGCGGTGCGGAAGGACCTTGATCAGGCCCTCGGACTCGAGCTGGCGGAGCGCCTCGCGCACGAGCGTCCGACTGACGCCGGTCATCTCGCAGAGCTCGCGTTCCGGCAGCCGCTCGCCCGCCTTGAAGCGCCCGGCCGCGATCGCGTTGCGGATGCTCTCGGTGACGCTGTGGCGCAGCGGCGCCGCGATCCTGACCACCCGGAAATCGCGATCGTCCATGCCCGGTTCCGCCGACGGTTCTCTCATGTGTTATGATAATACAATATGATTGTATGTTGCAATGAGGGAATGTGTCTGATACCTCTCGCCGCGATCACGGTCATCATCGCGCCTCGGGCGCGCATCCCGGGTCTCTCCTCGTGGCCTCCAAGCCGGACGACATGACGGCGCGGTTGCGCGGCAGGTGCGCCCTCCTCACCGGCGCGACCGGCGGGCTCGGCTTCGCGGTCGCCGAGCGGCTCGCCGCCGAGGGCTGCCACGTGATCGTCAACGGCATCGTGCCGGAGGCCGGGATGACGGAACCGGTGGCGCGGCTCGAGGCGGGCGGCGCCGCCTCCGCGCGCTACATCCGCGCCGATCTCGCCGAGCCTGACCGCATCGGCGACATGATGGCCGAGGCCGCGCACGCCCGGGGCGGCGTGGACATCCTGGTGAACAATGCCGTGGTGCGCCATTTCGCGCCGGTCGAGGACTTCCCCGTGGCGCGCTGGAACGAGGCGCTCGCGGTGAACCTGTCGGCGCCGTTCCATGCCATCCGCCTGGCGCTCCCCGGCATGCGCGCGCGCGGCTTCGGCCGCATCGTCAACATGGCCTCGCCCTACGGCTTCTTCGCGGCGCCGAACCGCATCGAATACGTGACGACCAAGACCGGCCTGCTCGGGCTCACCCGCGCGGTCGCGCTCGAGACCGCCGGCACCGACATCACCTGCAACGCGATCTGCCCCGCGACCCTGCCGACGCCCGCGATCGAGGCGCGCATCGCCGACATGGCGGCGGAGCGCGGAATCCCGGTCGCCGAGGCGACGCGGCTCTATCTCGCGGAACGCCAGCCGGGCGGCCGTTTCGTCTCGATGGAGGCGGTGGCCGCGCTGGTCGTGTTCCTGTGCGGACCCGCGGGCCGCGACATCACGGGCGCGGCCCTGCCCGTCGATGCCGGCTGGACCGCGAGCTGACGGGGCGCGCATGACCGACACAGGGAAACGCGTGAGCGAGAGCCTGGCGCGGTTCGTGGCGGCGGCGCGCGCCGCCGACCTGCCGGAAGCCGTGATGCACGAGGCGAAGCGCGCGCTGCTCAACTTCCTCGGCGCCGCCATCGGCGGCTGCCGTGACGACGCGATCGAGCGCGCGGCGGGCGTGCTGTCGGCCTTCGCGGGGCCGCCGACCGCCACCGTGATCGGGCGACCGCAGCGAAGCGACGCGCTCACGGCGGCGTTCCTCAACGCGGCGAGCGGCAACGTCCTCGACTTCGACGACACGCACGTGCCGACCGTGATCCATCCGACCGCGCCGGTCGCCCCGCCCCTGCTGGCGCTCGCGGAGCAGCGGCGCGTCGCCGGGCGCGACCTGCTCGCCGCCTTCGTGCTCGGCGTCGAGGTCGCCTGCCGGCTCGGCAACGCGGTCTCGCCCTGGCACTACCGGCGCGGCTGGCACATCACCTCGACCTGCGGCGTGTTCGGCGCGGCCACTGCCGCGGGCCGCATTCTCGGCCTCGATGCGCAACGCATGGTCTTTGCGCTCGGCAGCGCCGCGGCGCAGTCCTCGGGCCTGATCGAGACCCTCGGCTTCATGGCGAAGAGCGTCGGCGTCGGCCAGGCGGCGCGCGGCGGCCTTCTCGCCGCCCTGCTCGCCGAGCGCGGGCTGACGGGACCCGAACAGCCGCTGGAAGGCCCGCGCGGCTTCCTCCCGGTCATGGGCGAGGCCGTGGACGCCGCACGGATCCTCGACGGGCTCGGCGCGCGCTGGGAGATCTTCGCCAACACCTACAAGCCTTATCCGTGCGGCGTCGTGCTCAATCCCGTGATCGACGCCTGCCTCGCGCTGCGCGCGGCGCACGCGATCGCGCCCGATCGCATCGCGCGCATCGCGATCACGGGCCATCCGCTGCTCGCCGAGCGCACCGACCGGCCCGCGGTCGCGAGCGGGCGCGAGGCGCAAGTGAGCGCCCAGCACAGCGCGGCCGTGTGCTTCGTGCGCGGCGCCACGGGCATCGCGGAATATTTGGACGCCGCGGTGCGCGATCCCGCGGTTCTGGCGTTGCGCGCGCGCGTCGCGGTCGAGCGCGACGCCGCTGTCCCGGTCGGCGTCGCCACGGTCGCGGTCACGCTCACGGACGGGACCCGGCTGGAGCAGCGGGTCGAGCACGCGCGCGGCAGCCTGGAGCGCCCGCTCGCCGACGGCGAGATCGAGGCGAAGCTGCGCACGCTCGCCGCCCACGGCTGGCCCGGCGCCGACCCGGAGCCGCTGATCGCGGCGGTCTGGAACCTCGATCGCAGCGACGACGCCGGAGAGATCATGCGGCTCGCCGCACCACGCGCCTGAAGCGCGGGAGGATGAAACGTATCGTGTCGATCCCGGGCCTGCCCGCGGCGGCGCCGGGGCTGGCGCTGGGCGAAGATCATCAAGGACGCCGGCATCACGCCGCAGTAACGCCGCGCCCGGGCTCAGGTGGCTGAGCCGCCGGCCCGCCTGCGCTGCGGCGCGGCGGGCCTGCGGCCGCCGACCAGCGCCGCGAAGGTCGCGATCGCGGCCGGACGGCCGATCAGGAACCCCTGGACCTCGTCGCAACCTTCCCCCGCGAGCAAGGCGCGCTGCGCCTCGGTCTCGACGCCCTCGGCGAGCACCGGCAGGCCGAGGCCGTGGGCGAGGCCGATCACGCCGCGCACCAGCGCCAGCGAGTCCTCGCGCCGGCCGAGACCGGTGATGAAGCTGCGATCGATCTTGATCCGGTCGAGCGGGAAGGACTGCAGATAGGAGAGCGAGGAATAGCCGGTGCCGAAATCGTCGAGCGCGATGCAGACGCCGAGCGCCTTCAGGTTGCGAAGCACGGCCGCGGCGCGCGAGACGTTCTCGATCAGCACGCCTTCCGTGATCTCGAGCTCGAGGCGTTCGGGCGCAAGCCCGGTCTCGAGCAGGACGCCATGCACGGTGCGCTGCAGGTCGCCGCGCCGGAACTGGACCGCGGAGACGTTGACGGCGAGTCGCAGCGGGTTCGGCCAGGCCGCCGCCTCGCGGGCCGCCTCGCGCAGGACCCATTCGCCGATCGCGACGATGTGGCCGCTCTCCTCGGCGATCGGGATGAATTCGCCGGGCGGGATCAGGCCGCGCTCGGGATGGCGCCAGCGCACCAGCGCCTCGAAGCCGACCACCGTGCCGTCGGCGCGCGCCTGCGGCTGGTAGTCGAGGAGGAGCTCGCCGCGCGAGAGCGCCGCGCCGAGGTCGCGCTCGAGCGCGCGCCGCTCGCGCAGCTGCCGGTCCATGGCGATCGTGAAGTAGCGCGTCGTGCCCCTGCCCTCGTGCTTCGCCCGGTAGAGCGCCGCGTCGGCATTGGCGACCAGGACGGTCGCGTCGACGCCGTCGTGGGGAAAGCGGGCGATCCCGATGCTGAGGCCGAGCTGGAACAGGTGCCCGTGCGCCTCGACGTCGCGGTCGAGCGCCGCCTCCAGGCGTCCGACCAGCGCCTCCACGCCTTCGGCATCCGCGCTGGCGACGGCAAGGAACTCGTCGCCGCCGATGCGCGCCAGGAACGCGTCGCCGCAGGCCGCGCGGAAGCGCCGCGCCACCTCGCGCAGCACCTCGTCGCCGGTGGAGTGGCCATAGAGATCGTTGATCTCCTTGAAGCGGTCGAGGTCGATGACGAGCACCGCGAAGGCTTCGCCGGTGTCGCGCCCGCGGTCGAGGACCCGGCGGAAGTGCTCGTCGAGCGCCGTGCGGTTCGGGAGGTCGGTCAGGGAGTCGTGCAGCGCGCTGTGGGCGATGCGCCGCTCGGCGCGCAGGCGCTCGGTCACGTCGATCAGCACGATTATGACGGCGGTACGGCCCTGATACTGAATCGCCTTGCCGTAGGTCTCGACGTCGATCGACGAGCCGTCCGCCCGCAGATGCCGCCAGAGGCCGCGCAGGTGGAACGAGGAATCGATCGTGCGCACATAGGCGCGGACATGCTCCCACTCCTCCTCGGGGCGCAGGTCGAGCACCGTCATGCGCAGGAACTGCTCCCGCGTGTAGCCGTAGTGCCGCGCGGCGGCGTCGTTGACGGCGAGGAAGCCGAGGGTCTCCCGATCGAACACCCACATCGGCACCGGGTTGTTGTCGAACAGCAGGCGCAGCATGGTCTCGTGCTGAATGGAGTCGGTCACGTCCTCGTGGGTCGCGACCCAGCCGCCGTCGGGCATGGGCTCGTGGCGGATCCGGAAGACCCGGCCGTTCATGAGCTCGACGACCGTCTCCGAGGCCTGCCTCGCCGCGCCGATCGACTCGCGCCATTTCAGGTACTGATCCGGCGCCATCTTGGGACAGCTGCCCGCCGCGTAGCGCAGGTCGATGACCTGCTTGAGTGTCGTGCCGGGCCGCACTTGCGCGGACGACAGCCCGTACATGTCGAGGTAGCGGCGGTTGCAGACGATCAACCGGTGCTGGCCGTCGTACAGGCACAGGCCCTGCGACATGTTGTTCATTGCGGCCTGCAGGCGCTCGCGATCGAGCTCGGCGGCCGCCGCGAGGTCGCGGCTGCGCACGAGCGCGTCGCGATGGCCCGCGACCGCCTCGATCAGCGTCCCGATCTCGTCGTGGCGCGGCGGTTGCGCGGCGATCGCCATCCGGTCGTCGCCGGCGATCAGGCTGCGCATCGCCGCGCTGATCCGGAGCGCCGGCGAGGTCACGCGTCGCGTCATCCAGAAGGTCGCCGCGCCCGCGCAGGCGATCACGAGCACGATCTGGAGCAGCGTGGTCGCGACCGCGCGGCGATAGAGCTGCTCGGCGCGGGCGGCCGCGAGCTGGGCCTTCTGCTTCACGCTCGCGACCAGCTGGTCGAGCACGGCGGTGGCCTGGTTGAAGGCGGCCGCCGCGCGCGCCTCGAACTCCTCGGTCGCGATCGCGGTCCGGCCCGTCTCCAGGAGATCGAGGCCCGCGCGCAGCGCGCCGAGATAGCCGGTCCAGTGCTCGCGGAATTCGGAGAACAGCGCCCGCCCGTTCCCTTCGACGGTCGCGGCCGCATAGGACCGCTCGGCCGCCGCCAGCCCCTTCTCGACCTCTTGCATCCCGTTGGCGATCTCAGCCAGATGACGGAAGTCGCCGGACTGAATGCGCCGGGCGGCGAGCAGCCAGTGCTCGGAGACCAGGCGCTTGATCAGCTGGAGCTGCTCGAGCTGCGGCAGGCGCACCTCGCGCATGTCGCGGGTGACGCTGTTGACCGCATGCAGCTGGTGGAGGCTGAGGAGCCCGAGTGCGATCACCAACGCGATGGCGGCACTCATCGCCGCAACCAGCTTGGTGCGGACGGTCGCGCTCCTCGTCAAGCTCGGCATCGGACGCATCGTCGGGCGGTCGCGGTCCCCGGGAGCGCTGCCGGAACGCCAGCGCTCGGAACACAACCATGCCGGGCGATAGCTTAAGAGCCGCCCTATGGGGATGGTTAAGAAACTGGATTCCGCGGATCCCAACGGCTACTCGCGGTGCCGCAGTGCGGCCTTGCGGCGTCGTTCCCGCCGCCGGCCGGCGCGATCGGCTCCGGCATGCGGATTCCTTGTCCCGGACGATCCCCGGATTGCGGACTGCCGGCGGACCGCGCCGCAGCATCAGCCGCGGCAACGCACGGCCGGTCCTTGACAGGTCAGGACGCTCGCCCTAATCCTCTTCTAGGTCAGCCGTCCTAGAGGCTGCGCGCATGAACGACAGCACCACCCGCGACCAGATCGTCGAGGCCGCCGACCGGCTGTTCTACCGGCAGGGCTACGACCACACCTCGTTCGCGGACATCGCCGGCGCGGTCGGAATTTCGCGCGGCAACTTCTACTACCACTTCAAGACCAAGGACGAGATCCTGGACGCCGTGATCGCGGCGCGCCTCGCCGGGACGCGGCTGATGCTGCAGCAGTGGGAGATCCAGGGGAAGGATCCGGCGGATCGCATCGGCCGCTTCATCGACATCCTGATCGCCAACCGCGGCGACATCGAGCGCTACGGCTGCCCGATCGGGACGCTGTGCAGCGAGCTCGCGAAGCTCGGGCACGCCGCTCAAGGCGAGGCGAGCGGGCTGTTCACGCTGTTCCGGATCTGGCTGCGCCGGCAGTTCGCGCTGCTGGGCCGCACCGACGCCGACGCACTGGCGATGCATCTGCTCGCCCGCAGCCAGGGCGTCGCCACGCTGGCGAGCGCCTTCCACGACGCGGACTTCATCCGCCGGGAAGTCGACGTGATGCACGCCTGGCTGAAATCGTGCGCGGGCCGCGGCGCGCGCGCGACCCGGCCACCGAAAGACGCATCCCGGCGCGCGGTCAAGCGCCGGACAGCCGGGCCGCGGCCGCGATCGGGCGCATAGCGGGCCTTCCCGCAAAGTCTCACCGGAAAGGACATCGGAATGTTCGTCGTGCTGCTGAGATTCTCCGACAACAAGGCCGCGGCCCGCCGGCTCATGGAGTCCCACAAGGACTGGCTCCGGCGCGGCTTCGAGGACGGCGTGTTCCTGCTGACCGGCAGCCTGCGGCCCGACGGCGGCGGCGGCATCGTCGCGCGCGACACTTCGCGGGCGGCGCTCGAGAGCCGTGTGAACCAGGATCCGTTCGTCACCGAGAATGTCGTGAGCGCGGAAATCGTCGAGATCGCGCCCTCGCGCGTCGACGATCGCCTGAGTTTCCTGCTCGGCTGACGCGCTCCCGCTGAGTCGCCGGGAAGCTACTCGGCCTGCAGCGCCTGCAGGATCCGGCTGCCCGGGCGGCCGGTCGGCGGCAGGCCGAGCTTGGTCTCGGCCTCGGCGATCGCGGCGCGGGTGGCGGGGCCGATCTTGCCGTCGGCCTCGCCGATCGCATAGCCCTTGGCGATGAGGAGCTGCTGCAGCTTCAGGCGCGCCGCGCGCGAGAGGCCGGGATCGTCGGTCGGCCAGGCGATGCGCAGCGGCGGCCGGCCCGCGAGCCGGTCCGCGAGATGCGCTACCGCGAGCGCGTAGGAGTCCGCGTGGTTGTAGGCGTAGATCGCATCGAAGTTGCGGAACACGAGGAAGCCCGGCCCGTTGGGGCCGGCCGGCAGCAGGAGGCCGGCGCGGCCGCCGCCGGCGAGCCGGGCACCGTCGGCGCGCGTGACGCCGCGGCGCGCCCATTGCGTGAGCGTCGCCTTGCGGGTGCGCCCGGTCGGGCCGCGATAGCCGGCCGGGACCTTCACCTCGATCATGAAGGGCCGGCCCGTCTGCCAGCCCGAGCGCCGGAGATAGTGCGCGGTCGAGCCGAGCGCGTCCGCCACCGAGCCGACGAGATCGCGCCGGCCGTCGCCGTCGAAGTCGATCGCGAGCCGGCGATAGGTCGTGGGAATGAACTGGGTGTGGCCGAAGGCGCCGGCCCAGGAGCCCTTGAGGTCGTCGAGCTTCAGGTCGCCGCGGTCGACCAGCTGCAACGCCGCGATCAGCTCGCCGCGCCAGAAGCGCACGCGCGGACCGCCATCGCAGGCGAGCGTCGCCAGCGCATGGGGAAGGAAGTTGTCGCCGGTCTCGCGACCGTAGTCGGTCTCGATGCCCCAGACCGCCGCGATGACGTGCCGGTCGACGCCGAAGCGCCGCTCGGCGGCGCGAAGGACGGACGCGTGCTTGCGCATCATGGCGCGCCCGTCGGCGACGCGCTGCGCGTCCACCAGGAAGGCCATGTAGTCCCAGATCGGCGTCTTGGTCTCGGGGCGCAGCTGCGAGAGCCGCAGCACCTTCTCGTCGGGCGCCGTCAGGTCGAGGGCGCGCGCGACGATGCCTGGCCCGACGCCGGCCTCGGCGGCGCGTTCCCTCAGGGAGGCGACGCAGGACGAGAAGCTCGCGGCGGCAAGGCTCGTCGACAGCAGCAGAGCGAGGACGCTGAGCGCGATGCGCATCCGGGCCTCCTTGTTCTTGGCGCGGCGCCGTTGCCGACGGCCGCGATGATGTCGCCCCCTTCGCGTCGACCCAGCCTGGAGTCTCATGGTTGACGAATTGTAAACGCCGCCGGCCGCCGCCGCGAGGGCCGCGTGGCACGAACGGCCCGATTCTGGAGCATCCGGCTCTCCCCGCGGAGCCGCTGCGCCGCGATGGTGCGGCGATCACGATTCACCTCGCTCGCGGGAGCCCATCATGGCGACGGGACTGGTCTGGGACGAACGCTTCGCCTGGCACGATGCCGGGCTCGGCTCGACGAATCTCTGGGTGGAACCCTATCCGGCGCTCGACCGGCCGGAGGCGAAACGCCGGCTCTGGTCGCTGCTGCAGGCGAGCGGGCTCGCCGCGCGGCTGGCCGCGATCCGCGCGCGGCCGGCAACCGACGCGGAGCTCACCCGGTTCCACACGACCGCCTATGTGGATCGCGTGCGCGCCCTCGCGGAGGCAGGCGGCGGCGACGCCGGCGAGAGCGCACGCTTCGGCCGCAACGGCTTCGAGATCGCGCGGCTCGCCGCGGGCGGCTGCATCGCGGCGGTCGAGGCGGTGCTGCGGCGCGAGGTCGAGAACGCCTATGCGCTGGTGCGCCCGAGCGGCCATCACGCCGAGCCCGATCGCGGGCGCGGCTTCTGCATCTTCGCCAATGTCGCGCTCGCAGTCGCGCATGCGCGCGCCTGGGGCGTCGAGCGCATCGCGGTGGTGGACTGGGACGTGCATCACGGCAACGGCACGCAGATGGCGTTCTACGCCGATCCGGACGTGCTGACGATCTCGCTGCACCAGGACACCTGCTATCCGACCGACTCGGGGACGCTCGCGGAGCGCGGCGAGGGCGCGGGGCTCGGCACGAACCTCAACATCCCGCTACCGCCCGGATCCGGCGACGGCGCCTGGCGCGCCGCCGTCGACCGCGTCGTCGTGCCGGCGCTGAACGCGTTCCGCCCGGAGCTGGTCGTGGTCGCATCGGGCTACGACGCCGCGGTCAACGACCCGCTGGGCCGCATGCTGTGCCACAGCGGCACCTACCGGGCGATGGCCGCCGCCATGCTGCAGGTGGCGCGCACGCATTGCGACGGCCGCCTCGTCGTCTGCCAGGAGGGCGGATATTCGCCGACCTACGCGCCGTTCTGCGGCCTCGCCGTCATCGAGACGCTCGCGGGCGAGACCAGCGCGGTCGCCGACCCGATGCTCGGCTGGTATTCGGCTCTCGGCGGCCAGGCCCTGCAACCGCACCAGGCGCAGGCCATCCAGGCGGCCGCGGCGCTGCTGGAGGTCCCGCGCGCGGCGTGAGCGCAGGCGTCAGCAGACGACGTGCCGGCAGCGGCGCACGGAGGCGACGATCGCCTGCAGCGCCTTGCGTCCCGGATGGCCGACGATGGCCACGCCGGCGACCACATAGGCGGGCGTCGCCTGGAGCCCGAGCGTGTTGCCGAGCCGCACATGCGCCTTCATGGTCTCGGTGACCGCATTGTCGTTCGCGACCGCGACCAGCTTCTCGTTCGCGAAGCCGAGGTCGCGCGCGACGGCGAGGGCGCGCTCGCCGTCGACGACGCCGCGGCCCGAGAAGATCCTGCGGTGGAACTGCCAGAACTGCTCCGGCGTGCCGAGCCGCGCCACCGCGAGCTCGACCCGCCCCGCCAGGATCGACGGGATGCCGAGCACCGGGAACGGCACCAGCACGAGCCGCAGCTTCGCGTCCTCCTTCAGAAGCGCAGCCATGTCGGCCGAGGCCTTGCGGCAATAGGGACAGTTGAGGTCGTAGAACTCGGCGAGCGTGACGTCGCCCTGCGGGTTTCCGAGGATCACCGCGCCGGGCAGTCCCTCGACCTCGTCTCCGGCCGCGGCCGGAACCCGGTGGTTGGCGACGATCGTGCCGTCGTCCGCCTTGATCGGATAGGCCGCCTGCTGCGCGGCGGCGGGTCCGGCGAGGCAGGCGAGCAGAAGGACGCAGACGAGACGATTCATGCGGAAACCTTTCGGCCGGGAGAGCGAGGACGGGTCTTCATGCCGGCGCGTCGCCCCAACTCGGAATCACGATCCCGTGACGCGCGTGTGCCCTTACCCCGTGAAGATCGGGCGCAGCGCCTCGGTTTCGCTGGCAATGAAATCGAAGAAGGCGGCGACGCGACGGGTGCGGCGCAGGTCCGGATGGGTGAGCAATCGCCAGCTGCGGGTCAGTTCCGGGACCGGCCCGAACACCTGGACGAGGTCGGGCTCGGAATCCCCGAGCGCCGTCGGCAAGGGCGCGACCCCGATGCCCGATTTCACGGCCTGCACCAGGCCGAGCACGCTGTTGTTGCGCGCAACGATCCTGGCGTCCGGCGCCACCGCGCGCAGCCAGGTGGATACGCGGTGATTGGCCATGGTCTCGTCGAGCCCGACGATCGCGTGCCGGGCGAGATCCGCGACCCCTTGCGGCCGGCCGTGGCGCTCGACATAGGCGCGGCTCGCGTAGACGGCCCAGAGCGAGTCCGCGATCTTCCGGCCGACCAGCACGCCGTCATCGGTGTCTCCCGAGCGCAGCGCCACGTCGGCATCGCCCCTGCCGAGATCGAGATACTTGTCGCTCATCACGAACTCCGCGCGCAGGCCCGGGTGGCGCGCGTGGAACCGGTCGAGCAGCCCGGATTGCGTGATGCGGAGCACCAGCGGCTCGGGACAGGTGATCCGGATCGTCCCGACCTGATCGCGGGTGGAAGCCGCGAGCTGCTGCTCGAATCCCTCGACCGCCTGCGCGATGCGCTCCGCGAAGGGGAGCATCTCCTTGCCGAGCTCGGTGAGGCGATAGCCGGTGGGGTGCCGACGGACCAGCTGGTTGCCGATGCGGCGCTCGAGCTCGGTCAAACGGCGCGTGACCGTCGACTGGTTGACGCCGAGCGCGCGGCCGGCCGCGAGCGTGCTGTTGTGGCGCGCGACGGCGAGGAAGAAACGGATGTCGTCCCAGTCGAACACGGATCGATTATGCATGGGTGCGGCCCCGCCCGGCAAATTTGGGGACTGATGCGGCGCATGGCGCGCCCGTAGCGTGGATTTCGCGGGAGCCGAGGTGGCTCCCGTCGAAACCGGAGGATCCGTCATGCGCACCACGCCAGCCATCGCCCTTGCCGCCGCCATCATGGGACCCGCGTCCGCCGAGGGCACGGGCTTCGCCAAGCCCAACATGGTCCTGCACCAGCCGGTCGACGGCCTGCCCACGGCGGCGCGCCAGGACGTGCGCGTCATGACCGCGGTGTTCAAGCCGGGCGACCGCACGATCACCCACACCCACCCGTTCCCGGTGACCGTCTACGTCCTCGAAGGCGCCTTCACGCTCGAGCTCGAGGGCCGCGCGCCGATCGTCGTGAGGGCCGGCGAAGCACTGGTCGAGCCGCCTCACGTCAAGATGACCGGCTACAACCGTACCGACGCGCAGACCCGCGTGATCATCTTCTATGTGAGCGACGTGGGGACGCCGTTCCTGCATCCGAGCCGCTGAAGCAGGCCCTGGGGGTGCGCCCATGGATACGCGCACCCGCCGGGGCGGTCGAGATCCGCCTCGAAGCCCGCCGAGGCCCGAGATCGATGTAGATCACGGAGGACTCGGCGCGCACGCCGTCCGCGCCGACGCGCAGGGCGAGCAGCTCGAGGCCTACCGTGTCGAGCCGGCGCCAGCAGAGAAGCCTCGGGTTTTCCGCTTCGCTCATGGGTGACCCCGTTCGCATTCTCACCGGGCGTTGAGTCCGCGACCAGGCCGCAGCGACGAGCTCGTACCCCATTTCCCACACGATCGCCCACCCCAAGGCGGCGCGGCCGTGTTTCGCCCTCCTGGTCCGCATCGGCCGCGCGTGGCATGAGAACCGGGAGCGGCAGCCGCGACGGTCCGCTCCCGCCCATGAGGATGAGCGACGATGACGAAGACGAAAAGAACCGCCCTGGTCGCGGGCGCGACCGGCGTGGTGGGGCGGAACCTGCTGCGCCGGCTCGCGGCCGATCCGGACTGGGACGTGATCGCGGTCTCGCGCCGCGCGCCCGACGTCGAGGGCAGCTATCGCCACATCGCGGTGGACCTGCTCGATGCGGCCGATGCGAAGGCGAAGCTCGGCGCGCTGGCCGAGGTCACGCATGTCTTCTTCGCGGCCTATATCGAGAAGCCGGGCTGGGCCGAGATGGTCGCGCCCAACCTCGCGCTGCTCGCGAACCTGATGGACGCGGTGGAGCCGGCCGCGACGGGTCTCGCGCACGTCAACCTGATGCACGGCACCAAGTGGTACGGCAGCCATCTCGGGCCGTTCAGGACGCCCGCGAAGGAAACCGACCCGCGCCACATGCCGCCGAACTTCTACTACGACCAGCAGGACTTCATCGTCGCGCGGCAGGCCGGCAAGGCCTGGACCTGGTCGGCGGCGCGCCCGCACGCGGTGTGCGGCTACGCGGCCGGGAACCCGATGAACCTCGTGATGGTGCTGGCCGTCTATGCCACGGTCTCGAAAGCCCTGGGATTGCCGCTGCGCCATCCGGGATCGGAGGCGAATGCCGGCGCGCTCTACAACGTCACCGACTCGGGCCTTCTCGCGCGCGCCTGCCTGTGGATGGCGACCGCGCCGGACGCCGCGAACCAGCCCTTCAACATCACCAATGGCGACGTGTTCCGCTGGCGCGACCTGTGGCCCGTCTTCGCCGACTATTTCGGGATGGCGACTGCGCAGCCGCAGAAGATCGACCTCGTGCAGATGATGGCCGACAAGGGGGCGCTCTGGGAGCGGCTCGGCCGCGAACACGGCCTCGTTGCGATCCCGTTCGATGCGCTGGTGCGCTGGAGCTACGGCAATTTCGTGTTCACGCCGGACTGGGACATCCTCTCGTCGACCACGAAGGCGAAGCAGCACGGCTTCGCCGAGGTCGAGGACAGCGAGGCGATGTTCCTGCGCCAGTTCGACGAGCTGCGGGCGCGGAAGATCATTCCGTGAGGCGGCCATGAACCGCGGGGATGTGCCCCGCGGCGATCAGGCGCCCTCGATCGCCTGGAAACAGGGCCCCCGCCGGCCCCTGAAGGGCCGCGCGGCGGGCAGGAAGCGGGCCGGGGCGAGCATGACGTCGGCAAGCGTATAGCGGTCGAGAGCGGCGATGAAGGCGCGGAGCGCCTCGTTGAGCACCTGCGGCACCCGGCAGCAGCCGCCGATGACGCACTGGCTGCCGCCGCCGAAGCATTCGGCGAGCGCGAAATCCGGCTCCGTGGCGCGCACGACCGCGCCCAGGCGGATCTCCTCGGGGGGCCGCGCCAGGGCGAAGCCGCCGGCGCGGCCGCGCACGCTGCGGAGATAGCCGGTGCGCGTGAGGATGTTCACGACCTTCATGAGATGCGCGCGCGAGATCCGGTAGGTGCCCGCCGTCTCCTCGATCGTGACCAGCCGGTCGCCCGCGCTCGCCGCATAGAGCAGCACGCGGAGCGCATAATCCGAGAATGTCGTCAGCCGCACGCTCGCCCCTTCGGGTCGGCCCGAGGATTCGCGCGCACCCTCAGGCGGAAATCGCCGCTTCGGAGATCATGCGCGATTCTCCCCGCCGTTGCGCAGCCGGACCCGCCAGAGGTCGGGGCCCGCCTCGAGATAGGTCCAGCCACAGGCCGCGCCGTAGCGCATCTCGAGCTGGTGGCGCAGCGGCTTCGGGTCGTGGTCGACGACCAGCTGCAGCGATCCGTCCGCGTCGAGATTCTCGAACAGCTGCAGGATCACCTGGTGCCGCACCCGCGGGTCGATCTCGCGCACCCGGAGGATCCGTTCGTTCGCAATCGTGTCCGTCTCGGTCATCGCCCCGGCTCCCATACCTGTCGCGGTCCCGCCCATGCGGGACCGCGGAAAGGATAGCTACCAAAAGATATATTGACAATATATCTTTTATCCCGGATCCTCGGCAGGCCGAGGCAGGAGCAGGCGATGCAACTGGAGCGCAGCGAGGACGGGTTCTGTATCGAGGCGCCGGTGCTGGCGGACCTCTTGAAGGTGTCGCCCGCCGAGCTTCACGACCTGATGCGCGCCCGGGCGGTGACCAGCGTCTGCGAGCGCGGCGAAGGCGAGCATGCGGGCCGCTATCGCCTGACCTTCTTCTCCCGCAGCCGCCGCGTCGGCCTCGAGGTCGACGAGAGCGGCCGCGTGGTGCGGCGCTGGGCGATCGACTTCGGCGACCGCCCGCTCCCGCGCGCCGCGCGCAAGCCGGCGGGCGCGCCGACCTGACGCGTGCCAGCGCCCTCAGCGGGGCGCCAGCTTGTCGCGGTTGCGCGCGTGCAGCGCGGCGGCCTCGGGCGTCAGCGCCTCGCCGAAGTCGGACATCTCGTAGATCGGCCGGATCTCGATCTCGCTCGGGCCGGGCATCGGGTTGGGGCAGCGCTTCACCCACTCCACGGCCTCGTCCATGTCCTTCACCTGCCAGATCCAGAAGCCCGCGACGAGCTCCTTGGTCTCGGTGAACGGGCCGTCCATGACGGTTCGGCTCGCCCCGTCGAAGGCCACCCGCTTGCCGCGCGACGAGGGCTGCAGGCCGTCCCCGGTCTGCATGATGCCGGCTGCGATCAGCTGCTCGTTGAACCTGCCCATCGCCTCGAACATCTCGCGCGAGGGCATGGTTCCCGCCTCGCTGTCCGCCGTCGCCTTCACCAGAACCGCCACGCGCATGGTCTCGCTCCTTTGGTTGGTTACGCTGGGCCCAGGACGAACGGAACCCGGCGAAGCCGACAGGTGCAGCGATCCATTTTGTAGGGTGCAATAGGCGCTCTCAGGGCGGGGCCTGCCCCGGCCCGAGAGCGCCGTATTGCACCGACCACCCTCCCGGCTCGCCGCGCAGCCACCGCCGCCCGGTGCAATAGGCGCGCCTGCGGCGCGCTATCGGACCCTACTTCTGCCCCGTCCCGTATTCGTCGTGCAGCTTCACCCAGCTCATGGTGCCGTTCTCGTTGCGGCCCTTGGGCGCGAGGTCGAGCCAGGCGAAGGCGCCGATCAGGACCTCGTCGCCGCGGTGGTAGGTCGAGTAGGTGTGGAACAGGTCGCCCTGGGCGTCCTTGGCGAAGATGCTGGTGCCGTGCATGTCCTCGCTGCTCTTGATCGGCGTGCCATAATTGTAGATCGCCCGGCCGGCCGCGATGTCCTCCCTGCGGAAGGACACGCCGAAATCGTAGTTGAAGTCGGTGCCGTGCGAGGAGACCCAGGGGAAGGTCCAGCCCAGGCGCTGCTTCACTTCGGCGATGCGCGCGAACGGCGCGCGCGAGATCGCCGCGAAGGCGAGGTCGGCCTGCTCGAAGTGCCGGCGCGCGCCATCGATGTGGTCGGCGATGAAGGCGCAACCGCTGCAGATGTGCGCGGAGCCCGGCGCCAGCATGAAGTGGTAGACGGCGAGCTGGCTGCGGCCGCGGAACAGGTCGGACAGCGTGCACGGGCCCTGCGGACCTTCGAACAGATAGGGCTTCTCGACGCGCACCCAGGGCAACGCGCGGCGCGCGGCACGCAGGTCGTCGAGTGCGTGGGTCATGGCGCGTTCCTTGGCGAGCAGCGCCTTGCGGGCGGTGAGCCATTCGTCGCGGGACACGATCCTGGGCGCGGAGACGGCGGGGGTCGGCATGGTCATTTCTCCTGTGGTGGCGGAACGGGGTTGGGCGGCGGCGGCCGGCGCGCCAGCGCCAGGGCCGCGAGGCTCGCGGCCGTTCCGGTGCCGGCCGCGAGCGCGACCGCGGTGGTGAGACAGAGGGGACACATGAGGCGGTCCTCCGGGTTCCCGGCGCAGGCTGGCTGCCGGTCGCGGGATGACATAGGACCGGTCGCCGGGACCGCGGGAGTGACAAGTGTGACGGGATTTCGATGGACTCGCTGATCACGGCCGCGGCGCGGGCGCTGGCGGCGGG
>PQAH01000169.1 GCA_003105195.1 Bradyrhizobiaceae bacterium | reverse complement strand
CGCAGCGGCCGCAGGCGGCGCCGCCGGCCCCGCAGTCGCAGCCGCCCGGCCAGCCGCCGCAGGCCGCCGCCCGGCCCTACAAGCCGCTCGCGGTGACCGAGCCGAAGCCCTTCGCCGACGCGGGCTGGGCCGCATTCCGCAAGCGGCTCGAGGAGGTCGCCGGCCGCAAGGACCGCAACGCCCTCGCCGCGCTGGTGGCGCCCCAGGGCTTCTTCTGGATGCGCGACGACGGCGATGCGGCCGACAAGCGCAAGTCCGGCATCGACAACCTGGCGACCGCCATCGGCCTGTCCAACCAGGACGGCTCGGGCTGGGAGCTGCTCGCCGACTTCGCGAGCGACGAGACCGCGATTCCGTTCCCGGACCGCCCCGGCGTGGTCTGCTCACCGGCCGGTCCCCAGTTCAACGCGCAGGAGCTCGAGAAGCTCGCCCAGGCGACCCAGACCGACATCGGCGACTGGGGCTACACGGTCGAGGCCGGCGTCGAGGTCCGCGCCGCCGCGCGCGCCAACGCGCCCGTGATCGAGAAGCTGGGCGTCCATTTCGTCCGCGTGCTGGAGGACACCTCGCCGAACGCCGCGGCGGACTTCATCCGCATCGTTACGCCCTCCGGGAAGGTCGGCTTCATCGCGTCCGACGCCATCGTGCCGCTCGGCTCCGACCAGCTCTGCTACGGCAAGGACCCATCCGGCGCCTGGAAGATCACGGGCTTCCTCGGCGGCCAGTGATGGCTTTCCGGGCGTCGTGCCGCGGCTCATAATGCGCCGATGACGAACGCATCCGGCGAGACCGCCGCCCCGCGCCGCATCGCCTGCATGCGCTGCGGCACCGCCTTCGAGTGCCGTCCGGGCGGCGGCTGCTGGTGCGCCGAGGCGCCCCTCCGGTTGCCGTTGCCGAGCCTCGCGGGCGACGACTGCCTGTGCCCGGCCTGCCTGCGCGCCGCGGCACGAGGCGCGGGCGCGGGATAGCTTCGCTGGCGAACACGTGACGGCCGTCCCCTTGCCTTGCGGCGACGGCCGACGCACGATCCGCGCTCGCGAGGGGGGCGATCGACTTTCACTCACGGAGCGGGTGATGCGTATGCGTGCGATCGCCGTGGTGGCCTTGGCGGGCAGCATGATCGCGGGGAGCGCCGTGGCGCAGCTCTTCCGGCCGCTCGAGATCATCCCGCAGCCGACCATCGAGGACGTGCCGCCCGGCGTCGACCGCGGCTCGAGCGACGACGCCCTGCCGACCGAGTTCCGCCGGCAGCCCGTGTTCTACCGCTCGACCGAGGCGCCCGGGACGATCATCGTCGACACCTCGGATCGCTTCCTCTACCTGATCCAGCCCAACAACGTGGCCCTGCGCTACGGCATCGGCGTCGGCCGCGACGGCTTCACCTGGACCGGCATCCTGCGGATCACGCGCAAGGCCGAGTGGCCCGACTGGCTCCCGCCCAAGGAGATGATCGAGCGCCAGCCCTACCTGCCGCGCTTCATGGCGGGAGGCCCGGGCAACCCGCTCGGCGCCCGCGCCATGTATCTCGGCGGAACCGTCTACCGCATCCACGGAACGAACGCCCCGGAGACCATCGGCCACGCCGTCTCCTCGGGCTGCTTCCGCTTGGTCAACGACGACGTCGTCGACCTCTACCAGCGCGTCGCGCTCGGCGCCAAGGTGATCGTGCGGCACTGACCGGCGCGATCAGGCCGCGGCCTCCTCGCCGCGCAGCCGCGCGATCAGGGCGGGCACGTCGGCGGCCGGACGCGGCGGGCTCGTCAGGTAGCCCTGCATGCCGGTGCAGCCGGCGCGCCGCACCAGCTCGAGCTGCTCGTCGGTCTCGATCCCCTCGGCCGTGGTCTCGATGCCGAGGCTGGCGCCCAGATTGGCGATGGCGCGCACGATCGCCGCGCTGTCGCGGTTGCGGCCGAGGTCCGAGATGAAGGACCGGTCGATCTTGATCTTGTCGAACGGGAAGCTGCGCAGGTAGCTCAGCGACGAATACCCGGTCCCGAAATCGTCCATCGAGATCCTGACCCCGAGCGCACGCAGCTGGTGCAGCGTGGCGACCACCGTCTCGTCCTCCTGCAGCAGCACCGCCTCGGTGATCTCGAGCTCGAGGCGCTGCGGCGCGAGCCGCGCGGCCGCGAGCGCCTGGGTCACGGTCGTGATCAGGCCGCGGTTGCGGAACTGCACCGGCGAGAGGTTGACCGCGATCCGGATCGGCTCCGGCCAGCGTGCCGCTTCCGCGCAGGCCTGGCGCAGCACCCATTCGCCGAGCGGCACGATGAAGCCGATGTCCTCGGCGATCGGGATGAACTCCGAGGGCGCCACCGGGCCGCGCTCCGGATGGCTCCAGCGCAGCAGCGCCTCCATGGCGATCAGGTCGTTCGTGGCGAGGTCGATCTGCGGCTGGTAGGCGAGGCTGAACTCCCCGGCCGCGAGCGCGCGCCGCAGGTCGAGCTCGAGCGCGCGGCGCGTGCGGATGCGCGAGTCCATGTCGGGCTCGAAGAAGCGGAACGTGTTGCGCCCTTCCGCCTTCGCCCGGTAGAGCGCGAGGTCGGCGCATTTCATCAGGTGGTCGGCGGCCGTGCCGTCGTCCGGCACCATGGCGATGCCGATGCTGACCCCGGAATTGATCTCGTGCCCGTCGATGAGGATCGGCTCCGCCACCAGCGCGATGATCCGATGCGCCAGCGCTTCCGCGGCGGCGCCGTCGGCCTGTGCCTGCAACACCGCGAACTCGTCGCCGCCGAGGCGCGCGATGGTGTCGTCCGCCTCCACCGCGCGGCCGAGCCGCTCCGCGATCGTGCGCAGCAGCTTGTCGCCGATCGGATGGCCGAGCGTGTCGTTGACGCTCTTGAAGTTGTCGAGGTCGAGACAGAACACGGCCAGCGCTTCGCCGTTCGCCTCCACCCGCGCCAGCCCTTCCGCCATCTTCTCGCGGAACAGCACGCGGTTCGGCAGGTCGGTGAGCGCGTCGTGCCGCGCCATGTGGGCGATGCTCTGCTCCGCCTTGTGCCGCTCGGTCACGTCCTCGTAGATCGCGACCCAGCCGCCCTGCGGCATCGTCTGGTAGGTGATGCGCACGATGCAGCCGTTGGCCAGGTGGTGGGTCATCACCGTCTCGCCGCGCCCGAGCGCTTCCCTGTAGCGCAGGAACATCTCATCCGCGCCGGTGCCCGGATGGTTCCCGAGACCGATGCTGTGCGCGAACACGTCGCGCATGTGGATGCCGGGCTTGACCACCTCGGGCGACATGCCGAACATGTCCACGTAGCGGCGGTTGCAGACGATGATGCGCAGGCCGGCGTCGATCATGCACAGCCCGTGCGCCATGTTGCTCAGCGCCACGTCGAAGCGCCGGTGCTGCTCCTGCAGCTCCTGGGCGGCCCGCTCGCGCGCGGTCACGTCCTCGAAGGTGCTGACCCAGCCGCCGTTCGCCATGCGCTGGAAGCGCACCGCGATGACCCGCCCGTCGGCGAGATGGCGCAGGTACGGCTGGTTCGGATGCTCCTCCTTCCAGCGCAGGATGCCCGCGAGCATCTCCTCCGGATCGGCATCGGCCCTGTGGATGCCGCGGTCGGTGCTGGTCCGCATCAGCTCCAGCATGGGCGTTCCGGGACGCGCGTCGTCCGCGGACAATCCGTAGATCTCGCGATAGCGCCGGTTGCTGACGATGACCCGCAGGTCCCTGTCGTACATGCACAGGCCGTGCGGCATGTTCTCGATCGCCGCGTCGAACAGGAGGTTCTGCTCGCGCAGCACCTCCTCGTAGTGCAGCCGCTCGGTCACGTCCTCGTGCGCCGAGACCCAGCCGCCATTGGGCGTCGGGCGCGAGGTCGCCTTGACGACGCGGCCGCTCTTGAGATGCAGCAGCATGGTCGCGACCTCCCGGCCGCGAACCGCCAGCGTGCGCCGGGCGTAGAACTCGTCGGCCGTCATGCCGGGCTCGTTGCCCTGCGCGATCCAGTGCGCGAGCAGCTCGCGATGGGTCACGCCCGGCTTGATCACGCTCGGATCGAGGCCGTAGATCTCGAGATACTGCTTGTTGCACACGATCAGCCGCTCGTCGGGGCCGAACATGCACAGTCCGTGCGACATGTGGCTGACCGCCTGGTCGAAGCGCTCGATCTGCACCCGCAGCGCGCGCTCCATGGCGTAGCGATGGCTCACGTCCTCGCACAGCGTGACCCAGCCGCCGTCGGGCATCGGCGTGTAGTGCAGGGCGTAGGTGCGGCCGTCGGTCATCGGCCGGCGCGTGCTGAACGGCTTGCGCTCGGCGATCCGGCCGTTGCGCCGTTTCCAGATGTCCTCGAACCTCTCCTCGCCGAAGATCCCCTGGCCGACCGCGTGCGCGATCACGTCGCGGATATGCGCGCCGACCCGCACCACCTCGCCCGAGAGGCCGTACATCTGGAGGAAGCGCTGATTGTAGAGCACCACGCGCTCGGCCGCGTCGATCATGATCAGGCCGTGCGACATCGTCTCCAGAGCCGTCTGGTGCAGGGCCAGCAAGACCGTAAGCTGCTCTTCGCCGACCGCCGCCTGTGTGTCGCCGTTCATCGCGTTGCGTCCCTGCGCCCCTCGCAATAGCCGCGCACAGTAGGACGGCACCGCAGAATCCGCGGTTAAGCGGCGTGGTTTACTTTCGGTAACGGATTGCGCGCAATTTGCAGGGAATGTCGGTCCGCGACGGGGAGTCGCGGCGACGCAACGCGACCGGCGCTCACGTGCTGTCGTGGACCAAGAACTCCGCCGGCGCGACTCGGTTCACCGGCAGGCTGCGCGGCGCGCCCGCGAAGCGCGGCAGCAGAGCCGCGTAGCCGGCGTCCGCGCGGCGCGCTTCCTCCTCGGTTCCGGGGAGCGCCGGATGGGCCGTCAGGTGCGCCTTGATGTCCTCCGGCAGCTCGCGCCAGCTCGGCACGAAGGAGAGCAGCACGGCGTCGCGCCGCACCGCGGTCCGGTTCGGATGGGTGCCGTGCAGAAGCCGGTAGTCCAGGACGACGGCGTCGCCGGCCCGCACCGCGAGCGTCGCCTGGCCGGGCAGGTCGGACATCGCGACATGGTCGTGCGGCAGCGCGTCGGCGAGCGCGCCGTGCGGCTCGGGCAGATCGCGATGGATCGCCGCGCTTTCGCGGTGCGACCCCGGCAGCACCCGCAGCGCACCGTTGCGGGCGTCCGTGTCGTCGAGATAGCAGAGCACCGCAATCTGGGCCGCCGCGGGCCGGAAGCTGATCGGATGGTCCCAGCACCACCAGTCCTGGTGCCACCACAGGGCGGGGCTGCGCGGCGCCTTGGTGGTCACATAGCCGGAGATCCACTTGAGGTCGCGTGCCCCCGTGAGCGCGGCGAGCTTCGCGAGGTGCGGCGCCGAGCCGAGGATGTGGGCCACCGTCGGCGCGTCCCAGCGCAGCGGCGCCAGGTCGTTCCCGGGCCGGCTCATGCCGGCATGCGCGGGCGCCCGCAGCGCTTGCGCGACGTCGTCGGCGAACACCCGCAGGCCGCCGGCGTCCAGGAACGACGGGATGATCCCGTAGCCGGCCTTCTCGAACGGCGTGCGCATGCGATCCGGGTCCGGCTAGAAGGTGGACTTCAGCTTGAGGTGGTCGAGCCGGTTCATCGACTTGATATCGACGCTCCTGAGCGCGCCGCCCTGCAGGATGTCGACCGGGACCGTGGTGCCGGCCGGGCCGCGCGCCCAGACCTTGCGGTAGAGCTCGGCCATGGTCCTGACCGGCGTGCCGGCGACGCCCGCGATCACGTCGCCGCGCTGCAGGCCGGCGGCCTCGGCCGGCCCGCCAGGCGTGACGCGACCGACCACCAGCGCCCCGTGCGCCTCGACCGGGGTGACGCCGAGCCAGGGCCGCGGCGGCCCGGAGGGGCGGCCGTCGGCGATCAGGTCGGCGAGGATCGGTGGGAGCCGGTCGATCGGCACGAACATGTTGCCGGGCACGTTCTCGCCCTTGCCGGTCGCGTCGCCGACGATCAGCGAGCCGACCCCGACCAGCCGGCCGTCGCGGCCGATCAGCGCCGCACCGCTCCAGGCCGGATGCGGCGGCGCCGTGAACAGCGCCTCCTCGAGCAGGTATTCCCAGTTGCCCGCGAACTCGCGCTTCGCCACCACCCGGGCCGGCGCGACCGCATCGGCGCCGCCGGCGCTCGCCACCAGCACCGGGTCGTTCTCCTTCACGTCGCCGGAGCGGCCGAGCGGGATCGGCTTGAGGCGCAGCGGCTCGACCGCACGCAGCAGGCCGAAGCCGGAATCGAAGTCGTAGCCCACCACGCTCGCCGGCACCGTCCGCCCCGCCTGGGTGACGAGCTCGGCCGCATGCGCCTCCACCATCAGGTAGCCGATGGTGAGCACCAGGCCGTCCTCGTCGATGACGATGCCCGAGCCCTCGCGCGTGCGTCCGAGGGTCTCGGCCGTGCGCGCGTCCGGATTGATGAAGGTCTTGATGCCGACCACCGCGCCGAGGAGGTCGGCCGGCGTCTGCCCGGCCGCCGGGCCGGGCGCCGCCAGCAGGCCGGCCAGCAGCGCCCCGCCGACGCGGATGAAGAGTCGAGGGCGAGGGCTCATCAGAGGCTCCACGGCAACCGCACGACAACCGAGACTGGGCCGCCGGGTTTCTCCGAGTCAAGAAAACGTCCGGGCCGCGCGGGGCACATTTTCGTTAGCGGAGACGCCCCCGGCGCGCATCGCCGCGCTTGGCAGCGCGCGCCCTCCTGCCCTACCGTCGCGCGCCCTCCGGAGGACCCCCGATGATCGACCTCTATGCCCTGACGAGCCCCAATGTCGTGAAGATCTTCATCGCGCTGGAGGAGCTCGAGCTGCCCTACGAGACCAAGCTCGTCGACGTGTGGAAGGGCGAGCATTTCACGTCCGACTTCGCCCGGCTCAATCCCAACCGCAAGATCCCCGTGATCGTCGACCACGACGGCCCGGGCGGCACGCCCGTCACGGTGTTCGAGTCCGGCGCGATCCTGGTCTATCTCGCCGAGAAGACCGGCCGCCTGCTGCCGGCCGAGCCGCGCGCGCGCCTCGAGGTGCTGCAGTGGCTGATGCTGCAGGTCGCGAGCGTCGGGCCGATGTGCGGCCAGCTGGTGCATTTCCGCCGCTACGCGCCCTCCGGCAACGACTATTCGATGAGCCGCTACCGCACGGAGGTGAACCGCCTGTTCGACCTCTACGACGAGCGCCTGCGCGAACGCGACCATGTCGCGGGCGGCGCCTACTCGATCGCCGACATCGCGGCCTTCCCGTGGCTGCGCAATGTGGACCTGCTCGGCATGTCGCTCGCCGCCCGTCCGAACCTTGCGCGCTGGATCGAGACGCTGGCGGGGCGCCCCGCCGCGCAGCGCGCCCTCGCCAAGGTCGCCACCATCCAGACCGCCCGCGACACCGCCAGCGACGACGTCAAGGACCGGATCTTCCAGCGGGGGGACTACGCGCGGGCGTGAACTCCGCCGCACTTGCCTCAAATCCGAGGCATCGACTTTACCCGCGGGCAATTCGGCCGCGGTTGAATGCTCCATGAGCGGAGGACCAGCCGCCATGGAGCGCGAGCAGGACTCGAGGGCAAGAGCGAAATCCCACGCGCAGCGGACCGGGCGCGCGCGCGTCGCCATCGTCGGCGCGCTGTTCACGCTGCTGCTCGCGACCGGCTTCCTGATCGGCTCGAGCCTGATCCCCGGGCCGCCGCCGGACGTGCGCACCGCGCCGGCCGCCGAGTTCCGCGTCGGCCGCGTCCTCTATACCCTCCCGGCCGGGCGCGGCTGCCGCCACCTCGCCTTCGACAACGAGACCGGCGCCATGAGCGACATGGGCACCGGCGCCTGCGACTACGAGGATCCCTCCACCACCGGCGGCGTGCGCCGGCCCGGGGCCTCGGCGCCGCCTTCCTTCTCCTGGGGACGACGCTAGCGTCCGCACACGGATCGGTGTCGCAACCTGGCAGCAGCGTCGCGGCCGCCCTTCCCTCGCCGGGTTCGCCGGCCCATATTCGGCCCGATGGCCAAACCTCCCGACAAGCCGCGCAAGCCGAAGGATCCGGCGCGCGCGACCCGCGCCAAGGCGGCGCGCGAGGCGCTGGCGCCGATCGCGCCCGCGCTCGAGAAGCTGCTCAATCCCGGCATCGCGGCCGGCACCGCCGGCGTCGGCTCGCAGACCGGCCTGCGGCCCCCGCCCGACAACTCGCGCGACCGCCGCGCCGACTTCGCGGCCGCCCATACGGCGCGCCACTCGGCGCGCGGCGTCGAGGAGGCGCCGCAGGCGCACTATCG
>PQAH01000168.1 GCA_003105195.1 Bradyrhizobiaceae bacterium | reverse complement strand
CGACCCCGACCACCAAGCGCACCTGGCAGCGCGCCCAGGCGCGCGGCGGCACGGCGTTCACCGGCGTCTCCGGGTTGCCGGCCTTGAAAGCGAGCACGTCGAAGGAGCACCAGGCGAACACCTGCTCGGCACGCGTCAGCCCGGGCTCGCCCCAGTCCGGGTCGATCCGCGGACCGTCCGGCCCGCCATCCACCTCGCAGTCGGCGAGCACGCGGCGCACCGGCGCCGGGATCTCCTTGGGCACCCATTCGTGGATGCGGATCTGTCCGGTGGGCGAGACGATCGTGGCGATCGCATGGGCGAGCTGGATCGCCGGGTCCGAGAGCAGCCCGCCCCAGTTGCCCGAATGATGGCCGCCCTCGCGCGCATCGATCGCAAGGTCGAACGTGATGGCGCCGCGCGCGCCGAGGAAGATGGTCGGCCGCTCGGCATTGAGCCGCGGCCCGTCGGAGGCGACCAGCAGGTCGGCGCGGAACAGCTCGGCCTCCTGGCGGCAGAGCTCGCGCAGCCCCGGCGAGCCCGTCTCCTCGCCCATCTCGATCAGGTATTTGGCATTGAAGCCGAGACGGCCGCGCGTCTCCAGCACGGCGCCGAGCGCCGCGATGTTGATCGTGTGCTGACCCTTGTTGTCGACTACGCCGCGGCCGTACCAGCGGTCGCCGACCTCCGTCAGCATCCAGGGCGAGAGCCCGGGCGACCAGTCGGCGTCGAGCCCGCGGATCACGTCGCCGTGGCCGTAGCCGAGCACGGTGAGGGCGGCGTCCTCCTCGCGGCGCTCCGCGAACAGGAACGGCCCCTTGGCGCGCGGATGGCGCAGCAGCCGGCACGCGAAGCCGAGCTTCTCCAGCGCCGGGACCATCTCGGCCGTGATGTAGCGGTCGAGCTCCGCCGCGCGCTCCGGGTTCTGGCTCTCGGTCGGCATGGCGACACGGCGCGCGAGATCGGCCTTGAGCGCCCCGCTGTCGAAATGGCGCTCCGCGCGTGCGATCGCCCCGGCCCGGCTCATGCCGCGTCCTCCGCGACCGCCTCCGACCAGGGATGCTCCGGCTCGGTCGCGCCTTCGTTGCGTCCGCCGGCGCGCCGCACCGCGCCCGCGATCGTGTAGGGGTTCCAGTAGACGACGGGCTCCGCGACCACCACGTCGTGAGCGGCGGCGAGCCGCGCCAGCGTCGCCTCCGGCATGCGCCGGTCGGCGACGACCCGCTCGCCGCCCGAGACGTCGATGCGCGGCTCCGCGAAGGCGCGGTCGAGGTCGAAGCCGAATTCGGCGCACATCGCGAGGATCTGGAACACCGCCGGCAGGATCTTGCGCCCGCCCGAGCCGCCGATGCCGATCGTCTCGTCGCCGCCCGTCATGATCGCGGGGGCGTAGTTGGCGAGCACGCGCCGGTCCGGCGCGATCGAATTCGGCCCGCCCGGCCGCGGGTCGAACCAGTTGATGCCGTTGTTCATCAGGATGCCGGTCCGCGGCAGCACGATGCGCGCGCCGAACAGCGAGAGCAGCGTCTGGGTCATGGTCACAACATTGCCGTCGCGGTCGACCACGCAGAGATGCGTGGTCGAGGTCGGCGCCGAGCGCTCGCCGGCGTCGCCCATGCGCGTGAAGCGGTCGACCCAGGCGGTCTGCAGCGCCGCCGCGTAGTCCGCGAAGGTGTCTCCGCCCGGCGCCGGCTCCGGGCGGGTGCGCCGCGCCCGCAGGTCCGCATAGGCGACCGCGAGCGTCGGGCCGCCATTGAGCTCGGGCAGGACGTGGATGGTGCGGTCCCGATAGGGAATCGCCAGCGGGTCGGCGGCGATCACCTCGTAGCCCGCGAGGTCGCTCTCCGCGAGACAGCCGCCCATGGCCCGGACGTCTTCCGCGATGGCGCGCGCCAGGGGCCCGCGATAGAGCGCGCCCGCGCCTTCGCTGGCGAGCGCCCCGAGCGTGCGCGCGAGCGCCGGCGCCGGCAGCCGCGCGACCGGCGGCACGGCGGTGGCGGCGCCCGGCAACGGCGGACCGCCGCCGCGGAGGAAGCGCTCGCTCGCGCCCGTGTCCCGGGCGAGGTCCGCGAAGGCCGTGGCCACGATCAGGGTGGTGTGCCAGTCGACGACCGGGCCCTCCTCGGCGAGCCGGATCGCCGGCGTGACCAGCTCGCGCCAGCCCTTGCGGCCGAACATGCGGTGCAGCCGGTCGAGGCCCGCGGGCTCGCTCGGCACCGCGACCGCGCGCGCGCCGACCGTGTTGCGCCGGCCCTCGACCAGCGGCCAGCCGAACAGGTCGTCGTCGTCGCCGCCCGCGAGCGGGAAATCGACCGGGTCGAGCGCGGCGGGCGAGCGACCGCCGAAGTCGAGCGCCGTGACCTTGCCGCTCTTCGCCTCGTAGACCAGCGCGCCGCCGACGCCGCCGATGCCGCTCATCCAGGGCTCGACCACGCCGACCGCGAGCGCGGTCGCGACCGCGGCGTCGGCCGCGTGCCCGCCCTCCTTCAGGACGCGCGCGCCGATCTCGGAGGCGACGCGGTTCTGCGAGACCACGATGCCGCCGGCCGAGCGGACCGACGGCTTGCTGACGCGGCGCTGGCGCGACAGGTTCGGCGACAGCGCATCGGCGATGACGGGCATGCGGCCTCTGCGGGAGTGCGGATGGTCTCAAGCCGGGACGGGCGCGGGTGCCGCAAGATGGCACGCGACCTGGCCATCGTCGAGGCGCGCGAGCCGCGGGGCTTCCATGCGGCAGCGCTCGACCGCGACCGGACAGCGCGGGTGGAAGCCGCAGCCCGCCGGCGGATCGACCGGATCCGGCGCCGCCGCGCCGAGCCGTGTATCCGGAATGCCGAGGCCGGGCTCGGGGGTGAGCACGGAGTCGAGCAGCGCCCGCGTATAGGGATGCTGCGGGCGGGCGAACAGCTGCGCGGCGTCCGCGAGCTCGACGATGCGCCCGAGATACATCACGGCGACGCGCGTCGCGAGATGCTCCACCACTGCGAGATTGTGGCTGATGAACACGTAGGTGAGGCCGAGGTCGCGCCGCAGGTCGATCAGCAGGTTGAGGATCTGCGCCTGCACCGATACGTCGAGCGCAGAGGTCGGCTCGTCGCAGATCACCACCTCCGGCTCGGTGACCAGCGCGCGCGCGATGGCGACGCGCTGGCGCTGGCCGCCCGAGAGCTGGCTCGGATAGCTGTCGGCGTGGCGCGCCGGCAGGCCGACCTTGTCGAGGGCGGCGACCGCGCGCGCGCGCCGCTCCTCGGCCGAGCCGATCCCCTGCACGGTGAGCGGCAGCGCCACGATCGCGGCGATCCGCCGGCGCGGGTTGAGCGACGAGTAGGGATCCTGGAACACCGGCTGCATGCGCCGCGCGAGCGCGCGCCGCGGCACCCGCGTGATGTCCTCCCCGGCAACGCGGATCGTACCGGCGGACGGCGTCAGCAGGCCGAGCATCATGCGCGCGAGCGTCGACTTGCCGGAGCCGGACTCCCCGACGACGGCGAGCACCTCGCCTTTCTCGACCGTCAGGTCGACGTCGGTCACCGCATGCAGCCTCAGCCGGCGGCCGAGCAGGCCGCCGCCGAGGTCGAAGATCCGCGTCGCGCCGATCGCCTCGATCACGGCGCTCATGCGGCCCGCTCCCGCGCGGCTTCCACCACGCAGTCGTAGCGATGAGTCGCGGAGGCGTGCCGCACCGGCACCGCCTCGCCGCACAGGCCGCGCGCCATCGGGCAGCGCGAGCGGAAGGCGCAGCCCGCGATGCCGCCCACCAGCGACGGCACCACCCCCGGAATGGTGCCGAGATGGCCGCCGACCGCCGTGGTGCCGGGCAGGCAGGCGAGCAGCCCGCGCGTGTAGGGATGCGAGGGCCGCGCGAACAGCTCGGGCGCGGTCGCGCTCTCCACGACGGCGCCCGCATACATGACGTTGACGCGGTCGGCGATGCGCGCGACCACGCCGAGGTCGTGGGTGATCAGCAGCAGCGCGATGCCGAGCTCGTGCTGCAGGGAGGCGAGCAGGCGCAGGATCTGCGCCTGGATCGTCACGTCGAGCGCGGTGGTCGGCTCGTCCGCGATCAGGAGGTCGGGCTCGCACATCAGCGCCATGGCGATCATCACGCGCTGGCGCAGCCCGCCCGAGAGCTGGTGCGGATACTGGCCGAGGCGCTGTTCGGGCGCCGCGATGCCGACCTTGGCGAGCAGGTCGATGGCGCGCTCGCGCGCCTGCGTCTTGGAAGAGCCGCGATGGCGCCGGTGCACCTCGATCAGCTGGTTGCCGATGGTCCAGGCCGGGTTGAGCGCGGTCATCGGCTCCTGGAAGATCATGCCCATGCGATCGCCGCGCAGCGCGTTGAGCCGCCGCGGCGTGGCCTGCGCCAGGTCCTCGCCCGAGAAGGCGAGGCGCGCAGCCGTGCGCGTCGCCGCGCGCGGCAGCAGCCCCATGACGGCGAGCGAGGTCATCGACTTGCCGCAACCGGATTCGCCGACCAGGCACACGGTCTCGCCGCGCCGCACGTCGAAGCTGATGTCGCGCACCGCGTGCAGGGGGCCCGCAGGCGTTGCGATCGTGACCGAGAGGTCGCGCACCTCGAGCACCGGCGCCGGCTCGCTCATGACCGCCCGTCCGGGGCGAACACGTCGCGCAGCCCGTCGCCGACCAGGTTGATCCCGAGCACCAGGAGCGCGAGCGCCGCGCCCGGAATCGCGATCAGCCAGAACGAGAAGAACATGAAGGTCTTGGCCTCGGCGATCATCAGGCCCCAGGACGGCAGCGGCGGCTGCACGCCGAGGCCGAGGAAGGAGAGCGCTGCCTCGAGCAGGATGGCGCTCCCTGCCTCCACGGTCGCGACCACGATCAGGTGCGGCACGACATTGGGCAGGATCTCGCCGACGAGAACGCGCAGGCGCGAGGCGCCGGCGGCCTCCGCGGCCGTCACGTAGTCGAGGCTGCGCACCTGCTGGGTGGCGCTGCGCATCACCACCGCGAAGCGGTCCCATTTCAGGAAGCCGAGGGTGAGGATCACGATGGTGAGCGAGCCGCCGATGGTCGCGACCACGGCGAGTGCGACCAGCACCACCGGCATCGCGAGCCGGGTCGTGATGATCAGGCTCGCCACCATGTCGACGCGCCCGCCGAAATAGCCGGCCACCAGCCCGAGAGTCGCCCCGATCGCGCCCGAGATCACCATCACGGAGGCGCCGATCAGGAGCGAGATGCGCGCGCCGTAGAGCACGCGCGAGAGATAGTCGCGCCCCAGATTGTCGGTGCCGAGCGGGTTGAGCCAGCTCCCCTTGTCGTGCCAGACCGGCGGGATCAGGCGCCGCGTGAGGTCCTGGTCATAGGGATCGTAGGGCGCGAGCAGCGGCGCCAGCAGCGCGATCAGCACCACGCCGCCGACCATGACCAGGCCCAGCGTCAACCCGCGATGCGCCAGCACACGGGAGAGCACCGAGGGTGCGGCGGGGACGGCGCGTTCCGCCGGAAGGACGACCGGCATGGTCATCGCGCGAGCCTCATGCGCGGATCGAGCAGCGCATTGAACAGGTCGGCCGCGAGCGTGAGCAGCACATAGACCACCGACAGCAGCAGCAGCACCGCCTGGGTGACCGGGAAGTCCTTGTGCGTGATCGACTGGTAGGCGAGGTAGCCGAGCCCGTCGAGCGCGAAGATGGTCTCGATCACGATCGAGCCGCCGAGCAGGAAGCCGAGCTGCACCGCGGTGAGCGCCACCACCGGGATCAGCGCGTTGCGCAGCCCGTGCTTGAACACGACGCTGGTCGTCGACAGGCCCTTGGCGCGCGCCGTGCGGATGTAGTCGGAGGCGAGCACCTCGATCATGCCGGCGCGCACGAGCCGCATCAGCGGCGGCGTCACGTAGTAGCCGAGCGCGATGGTCGGCATCACGAAGTGCGCCCAGCTGCCCGACCCCGACACTGGCAGCCAGCGCAGCCAGATCGAGAACACCATGATCAGCACCAGGGCGAAGAAGAAGTTCGGCAGCGCCTGGCCCGCGACCGCGACCGTGAGCGCGAGGCGGTCGACCCAGGTCCCGGCATGGACCGCGGCGAGCACGCCGAGCGGAATCGACAGCGCCAGCGCGAACAGGATGGCCAGCCCGCCGATCTGGAAGGTGGTCGGCAGCTTGTCGGCGACCAGCGCCGCGACGTCGGTCTTGAAGTAGAGCGACTGGCCGAGGTCGCCCGCGAGCGTCCGCGCGAGCCACTCGAGGTACTGCACGACCAACGGCCGGTCGAGGCCGTAAGTCCTGCGCACCATCGCGATGTCCTCCTCGCGCGCCCCCTCGCCCGCGATCGCCAGCGCCGGGTCGCCCGACAGGCGCAGCAGCAGGAACGCCGCCGCCGACACCAGAAGCGCGACCAGCAGCGCCAGCCCGAGCCGTTTCAGCGCATAGGTGAGCACCGATGAGCCTTAGCCTACTTCCACTTCATCTCCCAGAACCGGGGCATCTCGTCGGCATGCGCCTTGAAGTCCAGGTCCTTGTTGAGGACGTAGTAGGTGGTGAGCGCGTAGAGCGGCACCGCATAGGCGCGCTCGGAGATCAGCGTGAGCGCCTTCTTGTAGGCGTCCTTGCGCACCGCCGGGTCGACGGTGGTGTCGCCCTTCTGGAGCAGCGCCACGATCTCCGGGTCCTTGATCATGTCGTCGTCGATCCCCTTGAAGTAGGCGGAGGTCGAGGCCGACGTGTCCATGATGTTGAACGAGCCCCAGGTCTGGTGCGAAGCCGGCACCTTGTTGCCGCGGTGCTGGTCGCGCATGGCGGCGTACTGCATGAACTTCAGGTTGGCGCGGACGCCGACCGCCCGCAGGTAGTTGACCATGGCCTCGGTCTGCTGGCGCTCGCGGTAGCCGAAGAACTCGAGGTCGATGCCGTTGGCGAAGCCGGCCTCGGCGAGCAGCGCCTTGGCCTTGGCGGGATCGTAGGCGTAGCGCGGCACGCCCTCGTCGGTGCAGCCGAACTGCGCCGGGAAGCAGATCGAATTGATCACCCGCACGCCCTCGCCGACCAGTTGCTTCGCCATGGTCTCCTTGTCGATCGCGTGCGCGATGGCGCGGCGCACGCGCACGTCCTTGAGCGCCGGGTTCGGCGCGTTCTCGCCCGCGTTGAACAGGACGAAGACGATGCGCATGGTGCCGCCCGAGGTGACCGAGAGGTGCGGCGCCGCCTTGAGCTGCTGGGCCTGCTCGACCGGCACGTTCATGATCAGGTCGAGGCCGCCCGACAGCATCTCGGCGACCTGGGTCTGCCGGTCCGGGATCATGCGGATCTCGACCCGCGCGACGTTCGGCACCGACTTGGGGGAGCCCTTCCAGTAGTCGGCGTTTCGCTCGAGCCGGATGATCTTGCCGACCACGTGCTCGGTGACCTTGAACGGGCCGGAGCCGACCGGCTTCTCGTTCATGCCCTTTGGCCCGGCCTTGGCGTAGTACTCGTTCGGATGGATCGGAATCGCGCTCGCCAGATACTCGATCGCGGCCGGGAAATTGCGCCGGGCACGGATCCGCACCTTGAACTTCTCGACCTTCTCGGCCTTCTCGATCCAGCTGATGTTCTGCTGCGCGGTCGCCTTGTTGGCGGGGTCGGACACGTAATTGAGCGTGTAGACCACGTCGTCGGCATCGAACTCCTCGCCATTGTGGAACTTGATTCCTTGGCGCAGCTCGAGCTCCAAGGTGCGGTCGTCGAGCCACTTCCAGGCGGTGGCGAGGTAGGGCTTGTACTCGTTGGTGACCGGGTCGCGGTAGATCAGCGTGTCCCAGACGTGCTGGGTCATCATCACGCCGAGGCGCACATTATTGAAGAACGGGTCGATGTTCTCGAGCACCTGGTCGTAGGCGAAGCGGACCGTGCCGTCCTTCTTGTCCGCGAGTGCCGGCGTGGCCGCGAGCGCAGCGGCGGCCGCGAGCGTCATGGCGACGTGCTTCATCGTGACGTTCCCCTCTCGATCCCTGGCGTGCCGGTCATGTGAGCACGACCCGCATCCCGGGCTCAACTGGTTTTCGAGCCCGAATCCCGGGCACGGCGTGCATCGCGCCCGGGCGGGCGGCGGTCTTTCGGAGCCCCGGATGAGCGAACGAGATCTCCGGGAAGGGCGGATCGCGCATGTCGCCTCACTCATGCGGCTACAGCGTCATTCCGGCGGCTGGCCGTGCTCAGCAGTAGGGGAGCGTCGGGAACGCGCGGCGCAGCGCCGCTGCCTCCGCCTGCACGGCTCCCGGCGCCTCGCCGCGCGAGCCGCAACTGGCTCGTGAATTCGGGCGTCGTGAGCCCGGGCGGCACCATGCTGCAGGCCCGCGCTGGCGAGGACGACGCCGTGTCGTTCCGTGCACCGCCGCGCGCGCTCCAGCGTCTCATGGTCCGCACCCGCTTCGCCGACCGCCAGGGCGGGCGTCTTCGCCCACCAGCTCGAGACCGCCGACGGGCGCATCCTCGCCGCCGTGAGCTCGCGCCTCGCGCTCGGGGTCGAGCTCCGGTGGGTCGCGCCGGCGATCTGATCAGGCGACCGCGCGCGCGACCGCGTCCACGAAATCCGGCCAGGCGCCGAGATTGCCGACCGTGACGACGTCGGCCCGCCCGGCGCCGGCGACCAGGCGGCCGACGTCCTCGCGCCCGTGCAGGCCTTCGCCGATGAACAGGCCGACGACCGCCACCGGCCCGCGCGCAGCGGCCAGGAGCCCGGCCGGATCGGGCGGCTCCTCCAGGAAGGCGCTGCGCACCTCCGCGAAGCGGCCCTGCGCCGCGATCCGCGCGGCGAGAGCTTCGGTCGCCCGCCGCGAGGCGTCGTCGCGCGTCGAGCCGTGCGCCACCAGCACCAAAGTGGTGCGCGCCGGATCCGTGCCCGCGGCGGCGCATGCCGCGTCCGCCTTGCGCGCGACGAGGCTGGCGAGCGCCGGATGAAGGCCGATCGGCGGCAGGATCTCGACGCTGCGGCCGGTCTCGGCCGGATCGAGGAGCTGGGGCAGCCGCACACGGCTGAAATAGCCGTCCGCCAGGAACAGCGGGAGAACCAGGATGCGCGCCGCCGCGAACTCTCGCACCGCCTCGGCGAGCGTTGGCGTGCCCTTGATGAAGCCGCAACGCACCTCCGCGGCGACGCCGCGGGCACGAAGCGCGCGCGCCAGGCTTTCGACGCCGCGGTTGTCGGCCCCCGCCGCGCGCTCGCCATGCGCGGCCAGCAGGAGGCCGGCGTCCCTCAATGGCTGGTTCCGTCCGAGAACGTGATCTTGTTCCACACGTTGTATTTCCCCGACGGGCGCGACATCGGAATCCGTTTCACCTCCGCGAAGGTGGCGGCATCGTAGACGACCAGCGCGCCGTCGTTCTCCCAGATCGACACCAGAGCATACCGGCCGGTCCGGTCGAACTCCACATGCGCCGCCGTCTTGCCGGGCGCCGGCGTGATCGTGCGCACGACCTCGAGGGTGCGCTTGTCGATGATCGCCATGGTGTCCTTTGTCGAGCCCAGCATGCCGTCGGTCCAGGCATAGGGCGAGTTCTCGTGGCTGCGCATGAAGAACCCCGGCCCCGGCGTCGCGATGGTCTTGACCACGGTCCAGTCCTGCATGTCGAGCACGCTGATCTTGCCGGCCTTGAGATGCGGCGTCGCCATCACGGGACGGCCGTTCCAGGTCCAGGCGATGCCGGAGCCGAGATGCGGCAGGCCCGGGATCTCGAGCTGCTTGATGTCGCGTCCGACATTCAGGTTGACGATCAGCGCCCTGCCCTCGCGCGCCGAACCGATCAGGTTGCGGTAGGGCGGATCAAAGAAGAAGTCGTCGAGCGGCTCCGGCACCTCGATGCGCCGCAGCGCGAACAGCCCCTGGCTGGACGGCAGCGCCTCGACCATCCCCTTCTCGTGCGAATGCACGAGCCCCGAATAGACCGGCGGAGCGTTCGGATCGGTGGCGATCTCCCAGATTTCGGGCACGTCCTTGAGCGCCGCGATGAAGGAATCGCGCGGCCGCGCCTGGTAGACCGCGGAGACCCGCGAGGAGTTGCCCTTGCGGTCCTTCACGGCGAGGATTTTCTCGACCGACAGGTCCTCGCTCGACAGGATCACGAGGGTATGCGGCAGGTAATTCGCGACCGCGATGTGCTTGCCGTCGCGCGAGATCGCGATGTTGCGCGCGTTCACGCCGGCCCGCACCTCGGCGATGAGGGTCAGGCTCCAGAGGTCGTACTTGCTCACCCAGCCGTCGCGCGACATGAAGAACACGAAACGGCCGTCCGGCGTGAATTTCGGCCCGCCATGCAGGGCAAAGCGGGTCGGAAAGCGCGCGAGGCGTTCCAGGCGGTCCCCGTCCAGGATGGTGGCGTGATTGTCGCCGGTCTCCACCACCACGAACAGGTTCATGGGGTCGGCATCGTGCGCCGGCTTCTCGAGCGCCGGCGCCGGCGCGTGCACCACCCGGCTCGCCGCGATCTCGGCCTCGCCCCAGGCCGGCATCGCCGGCAGCGGTGTGCGGATGAAGGCCGCGAGCGCCTCGATCTCGGCCTTGGCGAGCGCCGGCGCGAAGCCCGGCATCTGCGTGGCGTTGCGCCCCTCGGCGATGACCGCCACGGCGCGCGGACCCGAGAGGCGGCCGAGATTTTCCGGCAGCAGCGCCGGCCCGAGCCCGCCCAGGCGGTCGGCACCGTGGCAGGAGGCGCAGTGCTCGCCATAGAGCCGTGCCGTATCGACCTGCGCGTTCGCAGGCGCCGCCAGCAGGAGCAGCGCGCCGACCGCGAGGCTAGACCACGATCGGCGCTTCATGGCGTGCTCCCCGGTAGGGCGTGACGGCGACACGCTCGACCGGCGCGGCGAGCCCGATCTCCGCGTCCGTGAGATAGCAGCCCGGATCCTCCGCCCAGGGATCGCCCGTGATGCGCAGCGCGCGCACCCGCGTGTTGCCGCCGCAGACGTCGAAATAGGCGCATCCCGCGCAGCGCCCGCCGATCGCGCGCGGCTTGCGCTTGAGCCCGGCCATGATCGGGTCCGAGAGGTCGCTCCAGATCTGCGAGAACGGCCGCTCCTTCACGTTGCCGAGATTGTAGTGCCACCACATGGTGTCGGGATGGACGTTGCCGAGATTGTCGATATTGGCGATGTTCACGCCCGAGGAGTTCCCGCCCCACTGCGCGAGCTTGGCGCGCAGGTGGGCGACGCGCCCGGGCGCCTGGCGCGCGGCCCAGTGCAGCAGATAGACGGCGTCCGCATCGTTGTTGCCGGTGACGATCTCGATGTCGCGGCCCGCGTGCGCCCAGGCCCAGGCGCGGTCGATCACCAGGTCCATGGCGGCGCGCGCCGCCGCATGGGTCGCGTCCTCGCCGCGGTTCTTGTTGCCGCGCCCCGCATAGACGAGGTGCGAGAGATAGAATTTCGGGAAGCCCTCGCGCTCGACCAGATCGAGCAGCGCCGGCAGCTCGGCGGCGTTGCCCTCCGTCATGGTGAAGCGCACGCCCACCTTGACGCCGCGGTCGCGCAGGAGACGCAGCGCCGCGAGCGCCTCCGCATAGGCTCCCGCCTTGCGGCGGAAGCGGTCGTGGGTCTCGCCGATGCCGTCGAGGGAGATCCCGACATAGTCGTAGCCGGCGTCGCGGATGCGGTCCGCCAGCGCGGCATCGATCAGCGTGCCGTTGGTGGAGAGGCCGACATAGAAGCGCATCGCCTTGGCGCGCGCCGAGATCTCGAAGATGTCGCGCCGCATCAGCGGCTCGCCCCCCGAGAGGATCAGCACCGGCACGCGGAACGCCTTGAGGTCGTCCATCACCCGGAACACCTCGGCGGTGTCGAGCTCGCCCGGGAAATCCACGTCCCCCGAGATCGAGTAGCAGTGCTTGCAGGTGAGGTTGCAGCGCCGGATCAGGTTCCAGATCACGACCGGCCCCGGCGGGCCGTGCACCGGCCCGAGCGGCGTCGGCTCGAGGATCTCGCGCAGATAGTGGGTGAGGCGGAACATTGGGGGGGTCCTTCGTGGTCGGCTAGGCCGCGATGCGCAGGCCCGTCTTCTTGAGGATGCGGGTCGAGAACAGCACGTCGTGGGCGCGCGCCGCGGGGCCGACGATCGCCGCGATCTCGGCCACCTTCGCGCGCACCTCCCCGCGCGTGCGGCCGTGCACCATGGCGAAGACGTTGTAGGGCCACAGCGGCAGGTGGCGCGGGCGCTCGTAGCAGTGGGTGACGAAGTCGAGCGCGCCGATGCGGGCGCCGATCTCGGCGACCTCGTCGTCCGGCACGTCCCAGACCGACATGCCGTTCGCCGTCAGCCCGAGCGCATAGTGGTTGGGGATCGCGCCGATCCGGCGGATCGCACCCTGCGCGAGCAGGCGCTCGAGACGCATCATCACGTCGGAGGCCTCGAGCCCCAGCCGCTCCGCGAGCTCGCGGTAGGGCTCGGCGACCAGCGGCAGGCCTTCCTGCGTCGCAGCGATGAGGCGACGGTCGGTGGCATCCAGCATGTCAGACCTCCACCCGGAAGCCGACGAAGAACTCGCGCGTCTTCGGCATGAGATGCACAGCGAGCCCGGTCTCGGCCTCGATCGCGGCCGCGACCTCGGCGATGCGCTCCGGCCGCTCGGCCGAGATCACGAACCACATGTTGAGCGCGTGGGTTCGCTCGTAGTTGTGCGCCACCTCGGGATGGGCGTTCACCAGCTCCGCGACCGCCTCGAACCGCTCGGCCGGCACCGCCATGGCGGCGAGGCACACGCCGCCACCCAGCCCTTCGGCGTTCCACAGCGGTCCGAAGCGGCTGAGCCGCCCCGACGCGACCAGCTCGCGGACACCCTCCAGTGTCTCGCCCTCGCTCAGGCCGAGCGCGGCGCCGGCGATGCGGAACGGATGCGGCGCCACCGGGAAGCCGCCCTGCAGCCCGTTGACGATGGCGCGTTCGGTCGGATCGCTGATCGGGCTCAATGCACGCCCTCCGTTCGCCGCGAGAACACGGCGCCGCGCTGCTTGAAGCAGCGGGTCGAGAACAGCACGCTCTGCGGCACGAGCCCCGTATCGGCGAGCAGGTTGAGCTCGTCGATCGCCGCATGGGCGTCCGCGGGCGTCTTGGCGTGGACCATGCAGAACAGGTTGTAGGGCCAGTCCGGCGGCCGCCGCGGCCGGCGGTAGCAGAGCGTCACGTCCGGATGGCGCGCGAACACGCGCGCGACCTCCGCGACCCGCTCCTCCGGCAGGTCCCAGACCGCCATGGCGTTCGCGGTGTAGCCGAGCGCCCGATGGCGCACGACGCAGCCGAAGCGGCTGATCACTCCGGCGCGCGCGAGCCGCTGCAGCCGCTCCCGCACCTGCGCCTCGGCGACGCCGATCCGCTCCGCGACGTGGCGGAACGGCTCGGCCACCATGGGCAGGCCGTCCTCGAGCGCCGCGATCAGGCGCCGGTCGAGGGCGTCTGGCACATAGCCGGACGACGCCGGCACGCCGCGCCGCTTGCGCCGGTCGCCCGTCAGCGGAAAGCCGAGATCGAGGTGATAGGCTTCCACGAGCGGCAGGTCGAGGATCGCGAGGCCGGTGCGCGCTTCCAGGCGCGCGATCGTGTCGGCCACGGCCGTCTCGTCCGGCCCCGCGATGACGAACCAGAGATTGAAGGCGTGGGTGCGCTCGTAGTTGTGATTCACCAGCGGCTCGCGACTGACCTCGGCCGCGACCGCCTCGAGCCGCTCGGGCGGCACCCGCATGGCGGCGAGCGTGCTGGCGCCGATCGTGCGCGGCTTCACCACCGCGCCGATCCGCGAGATCACCCCTGCCTCGCGCAGGCGATGGAAGGCCGCGATCGTGGCGCCCTCGTCGAGGCCGACGGCGTGTCCTGCCGCCGCGAAAGGCCGCTCGACCAGCGGGAAGTCGCGCTGCCAGCGGTCGATCAGAGCGAGCTCGACGGGAGTCATTGTCCGATCCTGTTGGCGCGCGCCGTGAAGAAGATGCCGGAGGGATGTGTCACGGCGAGCTCGGCCTTCTTCGCGAAGCTCGCGGTGTCGTAGACGTCCACGCGATTGGCGTCGCGCACCGAGACCCAGATTTCGTGGCCGCGCGGCGTGAACTCCATGTGCAGCACCGCGGGGCCGGGCCGCATGCGATGCACGATCGCGAGCGTCGTCGTGTCGACGACCTCGATCGTGTCGTTGCGGGGATGGGCGTAGTTGACCCAGACGTGGCGGCCGTCCGGCCGCGCCACTGCGAACACCGGCTGGCCGTGGGTCGCGACCCGCCCGACCTCCTTGAAGCTGCGCCGGTCGACCGCGATCAGCTCGTGACGGCCGACGGCGGGGATCAGCATCACGTCGCCGGCCGACGCCCAGCCTTCCAGGTGCGGCATCTTGTAGACCGGCAGCTTCTCTTCGCCGCGGCCGTAGCCGTCGAGGATGCGCCGTGCCGCCAGCGGCTCGCGCCACAGATCGACATGCACGACGCCGTCCTCGCCGAACAGGCCCGCCAGATAGTGCCGCCCGTCCGGCGTGACATTGGCGTCATAGGGGAGCTTGCCGATGCCTTGCAGCTTGCTGATCGACGGCGCGCCGGCGCGCGAGAAGTCCGCCATCCAGATCTCGCCCGCGTCGTAGAGCGCGTAGATGAAGCGGCGGCCCGGCAGGTCGACCAGGCCCACTGTCTTGGAGGCGCGGCCCTCCGCGCCGACGGCCGGGATGTCCGCCACTTGCTCGAGCGTCGCCGCATCGAACACACGCACGCCGCCCGGCTCGTAGTTCGACACGGCGACCAGCGATCCGTCGTCCGAGATCGCGCCGCCGATGGCGTTGCCGCCCTGGACCACGCGCTTG
>PQAH01000167.1 GCA_003105195.1 Bradyrhizobiaceae bacterium | reverse complement strand
CGCTCGAATTTCTCTTTGGCCATCGGACTCTCCGTTCCGGGTCTTGCCCTGAAAGGTGAACTTGCGATCAGGCGAACTTCGCCTGGACTTCCTGTGCGACGTTCGACGGCACCTGCTCGTAGTGGTCGAACTGCATCGTGAACGTTGCGCGCCCCTGGCTCATGGAGCGCAGCGTGTTGACGTAGCCGAACATGTTGGCGAGCGGCACCATCGCGCTGATGACGTTGGCGTTGCCGCGCATGTCCTGGCCCTGGATCTGGCCGCGCCGCGAGTTCAGGTCGCCGATGACCGAGCCCGTGTAGTCCTCGGGGGTCACCACCTCGACCTTCATGATCGGCTCGAGCAGCACCGAGCCGCCCTTCTGCAGCGCCTCGCGCAGCGCCGCGCGCGAGGCGATCTCGAAGGCGAGCGCGGAGGAGTCGACCTCGTGGTAGGCGCCGTCGACGAGCTGCACCTTCAGGTCCACCACCGGGAAGCCGGCGAGCACGCCGCTGCCGAGCACCGATTCCAGGCCCTTCTCGACGCCCGGGATGTACTCCTTCGGCACCGCGCCGCCGACGATCTTGCTCTCGAACGAGAAGCCCTGGCCGGGCTCGGTCGGCTCGACGATCAGCTTCACGCGGGCGAACTGGCCGGTGCCGCCGGTCTGCTTCTTGTGGGTGTAGTCGACGGTGACCGGCTTGGTGATCTTCTCGCGATAGGCGACCTGCGGCGCGCCGATATTGGCGTCCACCTTGTAGGTGCGCTTGAGGATGTCGACCTTGATGTCGAGGTGCAGCTCGCCCATCCCCTTGAGGATGGTCTGGCCGCTCTCGGGGTCGGTCGACACGCGGAACGAGGGATCCTCGTCGGCGAGCTTGGCGAGCGCGACGCCGAGCTTCTCCTGGTCGGCCTTGGACTTCGGCTCGATCGCGATCTCGATGACCGGATCGGGGAACTCCATCTTCTCCAGGATCACCGGCTTGGAGGCATCGCACAGCGTGTCGCCGGTGCGCGTCTCCTTCAGGCCCGCGAGCGCGACGATGTCGCCGGCATAGGCTTCCTTGATGTCCTCGCGGTTGTTGGCGTGCATCAGCAGCATGCGGCCGACCCGCTCCTTGCGCTCGCGCGTGGAGTTGATGACGCCCGTGCCGCTGGTCAGCGTGCCCGAATAGATGCGGCAGAAGGTGATCGTGCCGACGAACGGGTCGTCCATGATCTTGAAGGCGAGCAGCGCCATCGGCTCGCTGTCGTCGGGCTTGCGCACGACCTCGTTGCCGCGGTCGTCCACGCCCTTGATCGGCGGCACGTCGAGCGGCGACGGCAGGTAGTCGACGACGGCGTCGAGCAGCGGCTGCACGCCCTTGTTCTTGAACGCCGAGCCGCACAGCACCGGATAGAAGGCGCCGGTGACCACGGCCTTGCGGATCATGCGCTTCAGCGTCGCCTCGTCGGGCTCCTTGCCCTCGAGATAGGCGGTCATCGCGTCGTCGTCGAGCTCGACCGCGGCCTCGACCAGCTTCTCGCGGTACTCCTTGGCCAGCTCCTTGAGATCCTCCGGGATCTCCACGTCGTGGTACTTGGCGCCGAGCGTCTCCTCGTCCCACACCACCGCGACCATGCGCACCAGGTCGATCACGCCCTTGAACTGGCTCTCGGCGCCGATCGGCAGCTGGATCGCCACCGGCTTGGCGCCGAGGCGCTCGACGATGTCGGACAGGCAGCGGAAGAAGTCCGCGCCGATCTTGTCCATCTTGTTGGCGAAGACGATGCGCGGGACCTTGTACTTGTCGCCCTGGCGCCAGACCGTCTCGGTCTGCGGCTCGACGCCCTGGTTGGAGTCGAGCACGCAGACCGCGCCGTCGAGCACGCGCAGCGAGCGCTCCACCTCGATCGTGAAGTCGACGTGGCCGGGCGTGTCGATGATGTTGAGGCGCTTGTCCTTCCAGAAGGCGGTGGTCGCGGCCGACGTGATCGTGATGCCGCGCTCCTGCTCCTGCTCCATCCAGTCCATGGTGGCCGCGCCCTCATGGACCTCGCCGATCTTGTGGCTCTTGCCCGTGTAGTAGAGGATCCGCTCGGTGGTCGTGGTCTTGCCGGCATCGATGTGGGCCATGATGCCGAAGTTGCGGTAGTCCTCGATGCGATGCGTGCGCGGCATTGGGGGGATCCCTGTTCTCTCTCTCTGGCCCGCCGGCTTACCAGCGGTAGTGCGAGAAGGCGCGGTTGGCTTCCGCCATCCGGTGCGTGTCCTCGCGCTTCTTGACGGCGTTCCCCCGGTTGTTGGACGCGTCGAGCAGCTCCGCCGAGAGGCGCTCGATCATGGTCTTCTCGTTGCGGTCGCGCGCCGCCGAGATGATCCAGCGGATCCCCAGCGCCTGGCGCCGGTCGTGGCGCACTTCCACCGGCACCTGGTAGGTGGCGCCGCCGACGCGGCGGGAGCGCACCTCGATCGCCGGCATCACGTTGTCGAGCGCCTGCTCGAACACGGTGATCGGATTCTGCTTGGTCTTGCCCTCGATCACGTCGAGGGCGCCGTAGACGATCTGCTCGGCGACCGACTTCTTGCCCTCGTACATGATCGAGTTCATGAACTTGGTGATCACGATGTTCCCGAACTTCGGGTCCGGGAGGATCTCGCGTTTCTCGGCGCGGTGACGACGCGACATGGGTCAGCTCTCCCTGATCACTTCGGCCGCTTGGCGCCGTACTTGGAGCGGCGCTGCTTGCGATTCTTCACGCCCTGGGTGTCGAGCACGCCGCGCAGGATGTGGTAGCGCACGCCCGGCAGGTCCTTCACGCGGCCGCCGCGGATCATGACCACCGAGTGCTCCTGCAGGTTATGGCCCTCGCCCGGGATGTAGCCGATCACCTCGAAGCCGTTGGTGAGCCGGACCTTGGCGACCTTGCGCAGCGCCGAGTTCGGCTTCTTCGGGGTCGTGGTGTAGACGCGCGTGCACACGCCCCGCTTCTGCGGGCTCGCCTGCAGCGCCGGCACCTTGTTGCGGCTCTTCACCTGCGTCCGCGGCTTGCGGATCAGCTGTTGGATCGTCGGCATCGCCTGGCCTTCACCTTCGCTTGCGGGCTCGTCCCGCCCTTGATCGCGACCGCATGCGCGCTCGCGCGCGCAGAGATGAAGCGCGTTCTCACGCGCAAAACGGAATCGCGCCGTTCCGCCGTGTCCCGGCGGGGGGCGCTCTTCCCTCACAGAGGACCACGGCGTCGAGACGCCGGGGTCGTGCACTCAGGTCTGACAGTTCATGTGTCAGGGGCAGCGTCTGAGCGTCATTCGTCGAGGCGCAAGTGCCCGGTGCCGACCCGCCGACGACGGCGGCTCACAGGAGCCGCGCTCGAAGGATATGTCCCGGACTGCCGTGCCGACTGGCGAAGCTCACCGCCTGCCGCAAAGTGCGCGGGTTGTAGAGTCCGTTTCCCGGGGTGTCAAGGCCGAACGGCCGGACAAGTGCCCGGATTTCGCGCCTTTGCGAGGCCTCCGGCCTGTCGTTGCGGGGGCCCCGCGACGCACGCTTCGGCCCCGTCCGGGGAGCACCCCCGGACCGCGCGCCCCGCATGCCTGCCCGCGCCGCCCGCCGAATGGCGCCACGCCGCGGGCCCGCAAGCCCTGTACCCGGACCTTGCGGGCGCCCGAGGCCGGCCGATCGTCCACGGCCCCGTGGAAACCGCGTGCTTTTCGCGTCACGGCGCACAATAAAGGCGGATTTCGCCTGTTATTGGAGCCGGACAGGCTGGAGCCAAGATGCTAGGCTCCGCGCGGACGGCGATCGGGGAGCCAAGAATGCTGATGCGGACGGCGGGCGCGGAGGCGGGCCTCTTCCATTTCGTGATGATCAAGCCGTCGCACTACGACGACGCCGGCTATCCGATCCAGTGGTTCCGCTCGGCGATCCCCTCCAACACGCTCGCCTGCCTCAACGGCCTCGCGCTGGACGCGGCCCGGCGCAAGATCCTGGGCGAGGGTGTCGAGATCCGGCTGCACACCTATGACGAGACCAACCGGCGGGTCCGCCCGGACCGGATCATCCGCGAGATCCGCAAGGCCGGCGGCAAGGCCCTGATCGGGCTGGTCGGGGTGCAGTCAAACCAGTTTCCCCGCGCGGTCGACCTCGCCCGGCCGTTCCTCGCGGCGGGCCTGCCGGTCTGCATCGGCGGCTTCCACATCTCGGGCTGCATCGCCATGCTGCCCGAGCTGCCGCGGGAGCTGCGCGAGGCGCAGGAAATGGGCATCTCCTTCTTCGCGGGCGAGGCCGAGGACGGCCGGCTCGACCAGGTCCTGCGCGACGCCTGGAACGGGTCGCTCGCCCCCCTCTACAACCACATGGACGACCTGCCCTCGCTGCAGGGCGAGCCGCCCCCCTTCCTGCCGCGCCAGCACGTCAAGCGCACCTCGGGCACGGTCTCCAGCATCGATATCGGCCGCGGCTGCCCCTACCAGTGCTCGTTCTGCACCATCATCAACGTGCAGGGCCGCAAGAGCCGGGTGCGCTCCCCGGACGACCTCGAGCGTGCGGTGCGCGAGAGCTACGCCCAGGGCATCAAGCGCTTCTTCATCACCGACGACAACCTCGCCCGCAACAAGGACTGGGAAGCGCTGTTCGACCGCATGATCCGGATGAAGGTCGACGAGGGCATGGATATCGGCTTCACGATCCAGGTCGACACGCTCTGCCACAAGATCCCGAACTTCATCGAGAAGGCGACCAAGGGCGGGGCGCGGCGCATCTTCATCGGCCTCGAGAACATCAATCCCGACAACCTGATCGGGGCCAAGAAGCGGCAGAACAAGATCACCGAGTACCGCGAGATGCTGCAGAAGTGGCGCGAGCACGGGGCGCTGACCTGCGCGGGCTACATCCTCGGCTTCCCGAACGACACCAAGGAATCGATCCTCCGCGACATCGAGATCATCAAGCGCGAGCTGCCGCTCGACATCCTCGAGTTCTTCTTCCTCACCCCCCTGCCCGGCTCCGAGGACCACAAGAAGCTCTGGCAGCAGGGCGTCTGGATGGATCCGGACCTCAACAAGTACGACCTCAACCACCGGGTCTCGCATCATGCGAAAATGTCGGACCGCGAGTGGGAGGAGGCCTATCGCGCGGCCTGGGAGGCCTATTTCTCCGACGACCACGTGCGCACCATCCTGCGCCGGGTCGCGGCCAACAAGCTCGGCCTGGTCAACTCGATCTTCTCGACCATCCTCTGGTTCAAGCTGATGATCCCGTTCGAGGGCGTTCATCCCCTCGAGGGCGGCGCCTTCCGCATGAAGTTCCGCAAGGACCGGCGCCACGGCATGCCGATCGAGAGCCGGTTCGTGTTCTATCCGCGCTTCGCCTGGGAGAGCGCGAGGAAGCTGCGCGGCTACTGGCGCATCTATCGCGAGGCGAAGCGGATCCTCAACGAGGTGAAGGAAGCGCCCGACCGCTGGACCTATTCGGACATCGCGATCGCGCCGCCCAAGGCGGACGAGTTCGAGGCCCTCGACCTCTATCACGCGACCACGGGCGGCGAGGCGGCGCTCGCCCGCAAGCGCCGCGACGAGGCGATCCGCGCGGGCAGTGCGCCGGCGAACGTCGTGGCCGCGGAGTGACGGCGCAGCCGCAATCCCGGCTCTCGCTTCGCTCGGCCGGGATGACGCCGAGAATCGAGGCAACGCCCCGTTAGCAGAAAAGGGCCGCCCGAAGGGCGGCCCTTGTGCCTTCGCGATCCTCGCCGGCCGCCTATTCGGCGGCCGGGAGCTTGGCGGCCTCGGCCTTCTCGATCGCCTCCTTCTCGCGCTCCTCGAGGATCATCGAGTCGCGCTTCACCGCCACCTCGCGCAGCTGGTTCATCACCGCGCCGGTGCCGGCCGGGATCAGGCGGCCGACGATCACGTTCTCCTTCAGGCCCTCGAGCGTGTCGTGCTTGCCGTTGACCGCCGCCTCGGTCAGCACGCGGGTGGTCTCCTGGAACGAGGCCGCCGAGATGAAGGAGCGCGTCTGCAGGCTCGCCTTGGTGATGCCGAGCAGCACCGGGTGGCCGCGGGCGGGCTTCTTGCCCTCCTCCTTGGCGCGCGCGTTGATCTCGTCGAACTCGATCCGGTCGATCTGCTCGCCCTGGATCAGGTCGGTCTCGCCGGCGTCGTCGATCTCGACCTTCTGCAGCATCTGGCGGACGATCACCTCGATGTGCTTGTCGTTGATGTTGACGCCCTGCAGCCGGTAGACCTCCTGGATCTCGTTGACCAGGTAGGCCGCGAGGTCCTCGACCCCCTTGACCGCCAGGATGTCGTGCGGCGCCGGGTTGCCCTCGATGATGAAGTCGCCCTTGTCGATCACGTCGCCGTCCTGCAGGTGCACGTGCTTGCCCTTCGGGATCAGGTACTCGATCGGCTCGAGGCTCTTGTCGGTCGGCTCGATGATCAGCCGCCGCTTGTTCTTGTAGTCCTTGCCGAAGCGCACGGTGCCGGAGAGCTCGGCGATCACCGCGGCCTCCTTCGGCCGCCGCGCCTCGAACAGCTCGGCCACGCGCGGCAGGCCGCCCGTGATGTCGCGGGTGCGCGCGCCCTCGGTCGGCACGCGCGCGATCACGTCGCCCGCCTTCACCTTGGCGCCCGGATCGACCGAGATGATCGCGTCGACCGCCAGCAGGTAGCGGGCGTCGCCGCCGCGCGAGAGCTTCACGGTCTTGCCGTCCTTGCCCTTGATGACGATGGCGGGACGCAGGTCCTGGCCGCGGCCGAGGTTGGAGGTGCGCCAATCGACCACCACGCGCTTGGCGATGCCGGTCGACTCGTCGAGCGACTCCGACATCGACTGGCCCTCGACCAGGTCCTCGAAGCCGATCGTGCCCTCGACCTCGGTGAGCACCGGGCGGGTGTAGGGATCCCACTCGGCGATGCGCTCGCCGCGCTTGATCTTGTCGCCTTCGTCGACGCGCAGGCGCGAGCCGTACTGGATCCGGTGCACGGCGCGCTCGGTGCCGTCCTGGTCCGCCACGACCACCGCCATGTTGCGCGCCATGGCGATCAGCTCGCCGTCCGAGTTGCGCACGATGTTGCGGTTCTTGATCTTCACGGTGCCGTCGAAGTTCGACTCCACGAAGGACTGCTCGGAGATCTGCGCCGCGCCGCCGATGTGGAAGGTACGCATGGTGAGCTGGGTGCCCGGCTCGCCGATCGACTGCGCCGCGATCACGCCCACGGCCTCCCCGTGATTGACCGGGGTCCCGCGCGCGAGGTCGCGTCCGTAGCACATGGCGCAGACGCCGTTGGTCGCCTCGCAGGTGAGCACCGAGCGGATGCGTAGCTCCTGCACGCCCGCCTTGTTGATCTCCTCGACGTGCGGCTCCTCGAGCAGCGTGTTGCGCTTGACGACGACCCGGGTTCCCGCCGGATCGCGCACGTCCTCCGCGGTGGTGCGGCCGAGGATGCGGCTGCCGAGCGAGGCGACCACCTGGCCGGCGTCGATGATGGCACGCACCCGGATGCCTTCCTTGGTGCCGCAGTCGTCCATCGTGACGATGCAGTCCTGCGCCACGTCGACCAGGCGCCGCGTCAGGTAGCCGGAGTTGGCGGTCTTGAGCGCGGTGTCGGCGAGGCCCTTGCGGGCGCCGTGCGTCGAGTTGAAGTACTCGAGCACCGAGAGCCCCTCCTTGAAGTTGGAGATGATCGGGCTCTCGATGATCTCGCCCGACGGCTTCGCCATCAGGCCGCGCATGCCGGCGAGCTGCTTCATCTGCGCCGGCGAGCCGCGGGCGCCGGAGTGGGCCATCATGTAGATCGAGTTGATCGGCACCTCGCGGCCGCTCTTGTCGTCCTTACGGACGGCCGAGATCTCGCGCATCATCTCGTCGGCGATGCGGTCGGTGCACTTCGCCCAGGCGTCGACGACCTTGTTGTACTTCTCGCCCTGGGTGATCAGGCCGTCGTTGTACTGCTGCTCGTATTCCTTGGCGAGCGTGCGGGTGTCGTCGACGATCTTCCACTTCGACGTCGGCACCACCATGTCGTCCTTGCCGAACGAGATGCCGGCCTTGAACGCGTGGTGGAAGCCGAGCGCCATGATGCGGTCGCAGAAGATCACCGTCTCCTTCTGCCCGCAGTGGCGGTAGACCGTGTCGATCATCCCGGAGATCTCGCGCTTCGTCATCAGCTTGTTGGCGACGTCGAAGGGGACCTTCGTGCTCTTCGGCAGCACCTCGCCGATGATCACGCGGCCGGGCGTGGTCTCGTACCAGCGCCGCACCGGCTCGCCCTTCTCGTCGACGCCGTCCCAGCGGTACTTGATCCTGCTGTGCAGCGTGATCGCCTTCTGGGCGAGCGCGTGGTCGATCTCGGCCATGTTGCCGAAGATCTTGCCCTGGCCGGGCTCGTTCTCGCGCATCAGCGAGAGGTAGTAGAGGCCGAGCACGATGTCCTGCGACGGCACGATGATCGGCGAGCCGTTGGCCGGGTGCAGGATGTTGTTGGTCGACATCATCAGCACGCGCGCCTCGAGCTGCGCCTCGAGCGACAGCGGCACGTGCACGGCCATCTGGTCGCCGTCGAAGTCGGCGTTGAASGCYGCGCASACSAGCGGRTGMAGCTGGATCGCCTTGCCCTCGATSAGSACCGGCTCGAASGCCTGGATGCCGAGGCGGTGCAGCGTCGGCGCGCGGTTGAGCAGCACCGGGTGCTCGCGGATCACCTCGTCGAGGATGTCCCAGACCTCGGGCTTCTCCTTCTCGACCAGCTTCTTCGCCTGCTTCACGGTGGTGGACAGGCCCTTGGCGTCGAGCCGCGAGTAGATGAACGGCTTGAACAGCT